>CAJWFB010000021.1 GCA_913031645.1 uncultured Cellvibrionales bacterium | reverse complement strand
GACGAAGTAGACGAGCTGTGTGATCACGTCGTTGAAAAACTGGGATGGGAAGGTCCTGTTTTCCGCATGTCTGGTCTAGCGTCACAAGGCACCAAAGTATTGTGTGCGGCGATTATGGACTACATTGATGACCACCGTCAGCAAGAAGTTGCTGACCCGGAATTGTCTGAAATCGCCGACCAACGACGAACCGTCATTCAAGCTGAGGCTCGAGATCGCATTGAGGACTTGGCACAAACAAGGCGTCATGCGCGTCAACAATCTACGATCGATGATAGCGATGATGATCATGATGTTGACGTGGTCTACGCGGAGTAACGCAGAGTGAATCGAACGGCCATCAAAGATGCCAAACGTATAGTCATTAAAATTGGCAGTGCTTTGCTAACGAATGATGGTGCTGGTGTTGACCGAGATGCTGTTGATGATTGGGTAGGCCAAATTGCGGAGCTTATCAGTGCGGGAAAAGAAGTGGTGCTGGTGTCCTCTGGGGCCATTGCTGAGGGTATTGCTAGACTTGGATGGGCTGGGCGTCCAGATAGTATTCATGACCTCCAGGCGGCCGCTGCGGTCGGCCAGATGGGTCTTGTACAAACCTATGAAACGAGTTTTTTACGATTTGATCGCCGCACCGCGCAGATTTTACTCGACCACGATGATTTGGCCAGTCGGCAACGTTATTTAAATGCTCGGGGAGTACTGCAAACGCTAATGCAATTAGGGGTTATCCCTATCGTCAATGAAAATGACACAGTGGTTACCGATGAAATCCGCTTTGGGGATAACGACAATCTTGCCGCCTTGGTGGCTAACTTAATCGACGCTGATATATTGGTTATTCTTACTGATAAAGATGGTCTTTATAGTGCCAATCCCGATCATGATCCTATGGCAAAACTAGTTACCGAAAAACAAGCCGTCGATGAATCACTTGATAGTTTGGTGGGCGAGAGCACCAGCGGTTTAGGCCGTGGAGGTATGGTTACTAAGCTTCAAGCAGCCCGCATGGCGGCATCCTCAGGTTGCAGTACGATGATTGCTGGGGGTCGAAACAAGAATGTGTTGCTGGATGTGTGTGCGGGGAAACATGTCGGTACTCTGCTCACCGCCAATGAAAAACCGATTGCAGCGCGCAAGCAATGGTTAGCAGGCCAACTTCAAGTGAAGGGAAGCTTAGTGCTTGATGTAGGTGCGGTAAAGGTTTTAGTTAAGCATGGCCGTAGCTTATTGCCAGTGGGTATAGTGGGTGTCAGTGGAAGGTTTGGTCGCGGTGATTTAGTCAGCTGTCTGGATGATAAGGGCAATGAGGTTGCTCGTGGCTTGGTCAATTACAGTGCTGAGGAGGCGATCAAAATTTGCGGTCAAAGTAGTGATACTATCGCTGATATCTTGGGCTATAGGGATCATGATGAAATGATCCATCGTGATAATTTGGTGTTAAATTAGCTGAATTATGACGAAATAGAAAACACTGAGACGAAAAAAAACCGGCCATGGCCGGTTTTTTTACCTACAAAAGTATTACGCTGCACCCAACGCTTTTACTTTTGTATTAAGACGACTCTTATGACGAGCTGCCTTATTCTTATGGATGATGCCCTTATCTGCCATTCTATCAATCACTGGAACTGCGGCGGTGTAAGCTTCTTGTGCATTCGCTTGATCACCAGAAGCAATCGCAGCGTCTACTTTCTTCAAATAAGTGCGGACCATTGAGCGCAGGCTGGCATTATGCTGACGGCGTTTCTCATTCTGGCGTGCGCGTTTTTTTGCTTGTACTGAATTTGCCAACTTATCTACTCCTAACTATGGACTCGCTAAAGGCGCGGAACGATACAGGGTTTAGCCATGAGATTCAACCCACTTAAGCACCTTTTCAGTCCCTTATTTTAACCTTTTAATGCTTGGGCTACAAAGGTTGTTTTGTCAGCCGCTGATTACGGAGGGATTAGTTTTTTAGATTCGCTTGGCCGCGGACACCACAGTGGTTAAACTGCAGTGATAGAAACGTTCCATAAAGGTATCTTTTTGACTCAGGAAAACCTTCCACAGAGTAGCCCCGAAAAGCTTTCCGAGCGTGCTGTGGTCAAAAAAGACGGTGGTCTACTGCGCTCCAGTGGAGTGGTTAGCTTCTTCACAATGCTCTCGCGAATCATGGGGCTCGCTCGCGATGTGGTGCTGGCGCGAGTAATTGGTGCGGAGGCGTTTGCTGACGTATTTTTTGTTGCGTTCAAAATTCCTAACTTTTTTAGACGATTATTTGCTGAAGGTGCTTTTGCCCAGGCATTTGTTCCTGTTTTGGGTGAATACAGAGAGCAGGGCTCTAAGGCTGCAGTCAGGGGACTAATTAGTCGTGTAAGCGGAACGCTAGGTTTAACCTTGTTGCTGTTTACGATACTGATCGTCATTGTCGCTCCAGCGATGGCGGCACTATTTGCACCGCGTTGGTTTATGGATGAGCCTCTGAAATTCACGGCTACCGCAGACATGTTGCGTATTACCTTTCCCTATTTGTTTTTTATATCAATGACCGGTGTAGCAGGTGGTATTCTCAATAGCTATGATCGCTTTGCGGTGCCAGCGTTCACGCCGATACTGTTAAATATAACGCTTATTTGCGCTGCTTTATTTGCCGCGCCGCTGTTTGATCAACCCGCTTTTGCGTTAGCCTGGGGTGTTTTGATTGCGGGCATTATCCAGTTTATTTTTCAGTTACCTTTTTTACGACGCATCCATATGCTGCCAGCACCGATTGTCGACTGGCGTGACTCTGGCGTGCGCAAGATTTTGTTATTAATGGGCCCGGCGATATTTGGTGTCTCAGTCAGCCAGATAAATTTATTGCTGGATACTATGCTGGCGACGTTTTTGCCCACCGGTAGTGTCTCTTGGCTTTATTACTCCGACCGACTGGCGGAATTGCCGTTAGGCGTTTTTGGTGTTGCTATTGCTACTGTCATTTTGCCCAACCTATCACGACATCATAGCTCGCAGTCGAAAGAAAGTTACTCTGAGACCTTAGATTGGGCGTTGAAGATGATTTTGTTGGTAGCCGTGCCAGCGGCGGTCGCGCTTATGCTGTTGGCCGAGCCTATCTTAGTAACCTTATTCTATTATGGTGACGTTATGACAGCCCGTGACATGGCCATGTCTTCCTATAGTTTACGTGCCTATGCCCTAGGTTTGGTTGCTTTTATGCTGATTAAGGTGCTAGCGCCTGGGTTTTTTGCGAGACAGGATATGCGCACGCCTGTGCGTATTGGTATTGTCGCAATGGTGAGTAACATGGTCCTCAATATTGTGTTTGTGGTGCCTCTGCACATGTATTGGCAAATTGGCCACCTTGGATTGGCAGCGGCGACATCGGTATCGGCGTTTATCAATGCCGTCTTATTGTTCATTTACCTGCGTAAAAGCGATATATATCAGCCTTCAGGGCAGTGGTTAGTATTTTATGGCCGGCTTTTTTCAGCGGTTGCGGCGATGTTGTTAGTGCTAATTATATTAGCCTCTCAGTTTAACGTCTTAGAGTCAGAAATTTGGCAGCAGGGAGACTGGTGGCAGCGTATCCGCGGGATTTTAGGGCTATGTGTTGCGGGTTTCATAACCTACGTTGCTGTTTTGTTTGCCGCCGGCTTTAGACTCTCAGATCTTAGTGGGCCAACTAAGGCGGTTAGTCGAAATCAGTAGAAGAAACTGCTAGGGGTCAATAACTAAAAATAAGATTGTTTTTAGTACTTATTATTTCGCAGATAGCCGAGTCTTTGCAGGCCTATCCCTTACCTTTCGCTGTCTTGCTAGGTATACTTTGCGGTTGGTGCAGAGGGTACAGATGTTGGCCATAAAGCAGAAAAAAATGACCTTTATTCGAGGAATGCATAACTTGCACTCTCCTGACCAACGATCAATAGTCACGATCGGGTCATTTGATGGCGTTCACCTGGGACATCAAGCTATTCTGAGGCAGGTCCAAGCTAAGGCCAAAGAATTACAGCTACCTTCGGTTGTGATGGTTTTCGAGCCACAACCGCAAGAATTTTTCTCTGCAGAAAAGGCGCCTGCGCGATTAATGCGTCTGCGTGAAAAGGTAGAGACATTAAGGGACTTGGGTATCGATCAGGTGGTTTGTATCCAATTTAACCGTGCGTTGCGTAGTCTCACTGCTGAAGAATTCGTTGAGCAGGTGCTAGTGAAAGGGTTGGGAACTCGCTACCTCATAGTGGGAGATGACTTCCGCTTCGGATGTGATCGCGGTGGTGACTTTGCGATGCTCAAGAAGTCTGGCCAGCAGTATGACTTTGATGTTCAGGATACGCTGACTCTTGAGTCCGGCGGTCAGCGCGTGAGTAGTACGTTAGTAAGAAAAATTCTGCGTCAATCGGACTTCACAGGAGCCAGTGCTCTCCTTGGGCGTCCTTTTACCATTAAAGGCCGCGTTGTCTATGGTCAACAGGTGGGTAGACAGCTAGGTTTTCCCACCGCTAATGTACAATTGAATCGCTATAGTGCGCCTCTAACAGGTGTATTTGCAGTATTGGTTAACATAGGTGGGACAATACATAAGGGTGCCGCAAATGTAGGTATTCGACCGACTGTGGGTGATTTAGTAAAGCCTATTCTTGAGGTTCATTTACTGGATTTCCAAGGGGATATTTACGGAAAACGAATTGAAGTTGAATTCAAGCACAAGATCCGAGAGGAACAAAAGTTCACCACAATGGCTAGTTTAGTAGAAAATATTCGCCGCGATGTTAAAGATATAAGAGCCTGGTTTAGACAAATTAAAAATACTGAGAATAAGACTTAGAATGAGTGACTCTACGACAGATTACAAAGCAACCCTAAATCTTCCAAAAACGGGTTTTCCAATGCGTGCTAATTTGGCACAGCGGGAGCCGGGCATCCTCAAAGAATGGCATGAAAAAGATATTTATGGACAAATAAGGAAAGCACGCAGTGGCCGTGAAAAGTTTATTTTGCATGATGGCCCTCCTTACGCTAATGGTGACATCCACCTTGGCCATGCGGTTAACAAAGTGTTAAAAGATATTGTCGTCAAGTCGCGTACTATGAGCGGTTTTGATGCTCCCTATATTCCAGGTTGGGACTGTCATGGTCTACCGATTGAGCATAATGTTGAAAAGAAAATTGGTAAGGCTGGCGTCAAAGTTGATTACTCCGTGTTCCGACAAAAGTGTCGTGATTACGCGATGAAGCAAGTTGATGGGCAGCGCAAAGACTTTGTTCGAATCGGTGTTTTTGGTGACTGGGACAACCCTTACTTGACCATGAATTTCGGTGTCGAGGCCGATATTATTCGAGCACTTGGAAAAATTGTTGCTAATGGTCATTTGGTCAAGGGCTATAAGCCGGTCTACTGGAGCGTCGTTGGTGGCTCTGCATTGGCTGAGGCCGAAGTCGAATATCAAGACAAAACCTCTTTCACTATTGATGTTGCCTATCCGGTGGTTGATGAGACGCAGCTCAGCAGAGTAACTGAAGCGTTTGGTGGCCTTACCGGGGAAGGGCAGGTCAATGTTCTTATCTGGACCACAACACCCTGGACTATTCCAAGCAGTCAGGCCATTTCAATAGGCCCAGAACTCACTTATAGCCTAGTTCAGTGTGCTACTGACAATGGCCCCAAACGTCTGATCTGTTCACAGCTGCTGTTGGAGTCAGTCATGACTCGGTTGGAAATAGAAGATTACACTGTGTTGGCTAGCTGCACCGGCGAGGCACTTGAAGGCGTTATCGCCGAGCATCCGCTTTATACCCGTGAAATCCCCTTGCTGTTGGGTGACCATGTGACAACGGACGCAGGTACTGGTTGTGTGCATACGGCCCCGGACCATGGTGTTGACGATTTTGTGGTGGCAAAAAGATACGGTATCGATACTTTAAATTACGTGATGGATAACGGTACTTTTCGAGATGATGTCGAGTTGTTTGCTGGCGAGCATGTTTATAAAGTCGATCAGCATGTAGTTGACATGTTGAGCGAGTACGGTAATTTAATGGCTAGTGGAAAAATCACCCACAGCTATGCGCACTGCTGGAGAACTAAAACACCACTCATTTACCGGGCGACACCACAATGGTTCGTCTCCATGAATGAAAATGGTTTGTTAGACAAGGCGAAGGCCGCGATCAAAAATGTTAGCTGGCATCCTGACTGGGGCGAAGCACGAATTGAAGGTATGCTCGATAACAGTCCTGATTGGTGTATTTCGCGCCAGCGCACTTGGGGAGTGCCCATTGCATTGTTTGTGCACAAGCAGTCAGGAGAGATCCATCCTAATACTGCTGTTTTAATTGAAAAAGTTGCCGGTATTGTCGAAAAACAGGGGATCGATGCATGGTATAGCGTGGATGCTGAGGAATTACTGGGTGCAGACGCTGAAGACTACCAAAAAGTCACGGATACTCTGGATGTTTGGTTTGACTCTGGGGTGACTCACGCCTCAGTCATTGGCGCTAGGGAAGAGCTCAGTTATCCAGCAGATCTTTACTTGGAGGGTTCGGATCAGCATCGCGGTTGGTTTCAGTCTTCACTCAAGACCGCCATTGCTATCAATGGAACTGCGCCATACAAAGCTGTTTTAACTCACGGGTTTACCGTCGATGAAAATGGTCGCAAGATGTCCAAATCGATCGGTAACGTGGTTTCACCGCAAAAAGTAATCAATGAATTGGGTGCTGATGTGCTCAGACTCTGGGTTTCTTCGGCTGACTTTAGCGCCGAAATGACAGTGTCTGATGAAATTTTGAATCGCGCCGGCGATTCCTATCGGCGTATTCGCAATACTGCTCGGTACTTCCTATCAAATATCGACGGTTTTGATCCCTCCCAACATCTTGTTGCGCATGAGGAGTTAATTGCACTTGATCGATGGGCGATAGACTGTGCTGCAAAATTGCAGGATGAAATTATTGGCCATTATGATAATTTCCAGTTCCATCAGGTGTATCAAAAACTTCATAATTTCTGCGTGCGAGATATGGGTGGCTTCTATCTCGACATCATCAAAGACAGAATTTATACCTGCGCTGAAGACAGTTTGGCGCGGCGCTCAGCACAAACAGCGCTTTTCCATATTGCTGAGGCTTTTGTCCGTTGGATTGCGCCTATTCTAAGTTTTACGGCTCATGAGATCTGGAATTTTATGCCTGGAGACCGAACCGACGCAGTCTTTGTTACCGAATGGTACCCGCTCCAGCGGTTACATGCTCAAGAGGTGATTAATCAGAGTGATTGGGAATCCATATTGCTTGCCAAAGAAGCGATTAATAAGGTTATTGAGGAGCAGCGTAATCAAGGCGTGATTAAAGGATCGCTCGGCGCCAATGTGTGTCTTTATGCAGAGCCAAAGCTTTACGATTCATTGGCTAAGCTTGGGGATGAATTGCGCTTTGTGACTATTACATCCAAAGCGCAGCTATTATCCATAAAGGATGGGAGTAATATTCCAGAATCAACGCTGACTGGTTTGAGGGTTTCACTTGAGCACTCTGCATCAGAAAAATGTGTTCGTTGCTGGCACTTTATTGATGATGTTGGCAGTCAACCGCAACACCCAGAGGTTTGTGCGCGTTGTGTCGATAATATTTCAGGCCATGGAGAAATACGAGCCCATGCCTGAGACAAAAAAAGACGCTATTGCGATGGGTATGAATCAAGGGGGTGTTCATAGGATTTGGTGGTATGTGATAGCACTGTTGGTGCTGGTGGCAGATCAACTCACTAAAACAGCCGTATTGAATGAATTTTATCTTGGCCAGCGTGAGGTTATTAATTCGTTCTTTAACTTAGTTTATGTCCGCAATTACGGTGCAGCTTTTAGCTTTTTAAGTGATGCTGGTGGCTGGCAGCGTTGGTTCTTCTCCATTTTATCCTCTGTGGTTAGTGCTGTAATCGCAGTGTGGATTTTCAGATTACCAAAAGCCAAATGGATTGAAAGTTTGGCCCTAGCACTCATATTGGGCGGTGCTCTGGGCAATTTGTATGATCGAGTGGTACTGGGTTATGTGGTAGATTTTCTCGACTTTCACTGGTCGGGTTGGCACTTCCCTGCATTTAATGTCGCCGATAGCGGCATCACTATTGGTGCTGTTTTACTTATTCTAGATATGTTTTCAACACACGAAGATTCGAAAAATTAGGTAGATTATGAAATTAGAAGTAGAACTGGGCACTGTGGTGACCTTGCATTTTGCGCTGGTCTTGGAAGATGGAGATGTGATTGATTCCAATTTTGAAGCAGAACCTGCGACTTTTACAGTAGGCGACGGCAATTTACTTCCGGGATTCGAGACCACACTCATGGGACTTGTTAATGGTGATGAGAGAGAGTTTACTATTCCTCCTGGGGATGCGTTTGGACAGCACAACCCGCAGAATGTGCAGCGAGTGGACCGAAGTAATTTTGATCAGAAAGAGCTAGAGGTAGGTGCTATGTTTTCATTCCAAAATGGCGATGGAGAGCTACCGGGCGTTATCGTTGAGTTTGAAGACGATGAAGTGATGGTTGATTTTAATCATCCTCTGGCTGGGAAAAATATTATTTTTCAGGTAAAAATAATGAATATTACACCACAGAGTTTGCACTAGTGGATATTAAGCTCGCTAATCCGAGAGGGTTTTGCGCCGGTGTTGATCGTGCGATTGATATTGTTGATCGTGCATTGGATATGTTTGGTGCGCCTGTCTATGTGCGCCATGAGGTGGTACATAATAAATTTGTTGTTGATAATCTTCGTGAGCGTGGTGCTGTATTTGTCGAAGAAATACATGAGATTCCTGATGATGTAATCTGTATTTTTAGTGCACATGGCGTGTCGCAAGCGGTTCGTCGTGAAGCTAAGAGTCGTAATCTAAAGGTATTCGATGCTACCTGTCCTCTTGTGACCAAAGTACATTTTGAAGTAACTAAATACAGTCAAGAGGGTATGGATTGCGTTCTTATTGGTCATGCTGGACACCCTGAAGTTGAAGGTACTATGGGTCAGTTTGATTATTCCAAAGGGGGTGCTATTCATTTGGTCGAAGATGAACAGGATGCCTTGGCTTTGGAGGTTAAAGACCCTTCTAATCTGGCCTATGTAACGCAGACTACCTTGTCAATGGATGATACATCTGCAGTGATCGATGCCTTGCGGGAAAAGTTTCCTGAAATTCAAGGACCGCGTAAAGATGATATCTGTTATGCGACACAAAATCGTCAGGATGCGGTTAAGCAGTTAGCGATAGAATCTGATGTGGTTCTCGTGGTTGGGTCTGTGGCCAGTTCTAATTCTAATCGTTTAAAGGAATTAGCTGAGCGCTGTGGATGCACTGCCTATTTGATTGATGGTCCTGACGATATGGATGACCAGTGGTTCAGCAATGTTCAAGCTGTTGGTGTAACGGCAGGCGCGTCCGCACCTGAGGTTTTGGTTCAGGGTGTGATTACAAAATTGGTTAGTTTTGGCGGTAATTTACCTCAAGAACTGGACGGGGTGGATGAAAAAATCACTTTTGCATTACCCAAAGAATTGAGACCACCCAGAGTTCCTAAAGCGGTCTGAGCACTAGGTGATTTTATTCATGTGTTTGAATAGGTTTTTAGTGGACGCATCAAGACTACCGTAATCTAAGTCTGGATCAAGTAATTTATTGGCCATATTTTTGCCTAACTCAACGCCCCATTGGTCGAATGAGTTTATATTCCAAATGCTCCCCTGGACGAATACCTTATGCTCATAAAGGGCTATCAGAGCACCAAAATTTTTCGCAGATAATGAATTCATTAGTAAGGTATTCGAGGGCTTGTTACCTGCATAGTGTCGGTGTGGCTGGCCTTCTGGCGCGGACTGCCCCTTCATTAATGCCGATGACTGGCCAAGCATGTTGCCAATCAGTACTCGGTGATGCTCATTGTTACTCAGTGAGTCTTTGACCGCTGCGATAAAGTCAATAGGTACCAAGCGAGTGCCCTGATGCAGCAGTTGAAAAAATGCATGTTGTCCATTGGTTCCGGTTTGTCCCCATACAATCGCGCCGGTGTTGTAAGTGATTGTTTGGCCTTCAAGACTAGTGGCTTTTCCATTACTTTCCATGTCTAACTGTTGAAGATAAGAGGGAAGAAGCTGCATTCGCTCACAGTAAGGAATCACCGCCGTGGACTGGGCGCCTAAAAAATTACCGTACCAAATACCCAATAATGCCATGATCACCGGCATGTTTTGATCAATGGGTGCGTTTTGGAAGTGCAGATCCATCTCGCGTGCGCCCGCAAGCATTTCGGAGAACCGGGAAAAACCGATACTAATCGCAATAGATAACCCAATACTCGACCAAAGCGAATAGCGTCCACCTACCCACTCTGCAAACTCTAAGATTTGCGACTGTGAGATACCGTAGGCTAGGGCATTGCTAGGGCTCGCGGTTAAGGCAATGAAGTGCACACTGGTCTGCGCATTTTTCAATCCCAAAGTCTCTTCGAACCAATCAAGTGCAGTTTTTGCATTGAGCAGCGTTTCTTGGGTTGTAAATGTCTTACTGGCAATAGCAACAAGTGTCGTTTCTGGATCTAGCTTAGCTAAGGTAGTCAGTATCTCTGCACCATCAACGTTGGCAATAAAGTGAATGTTGATAGAAGAGAGGGAGAATTCACTGAGAGCACTACATGCTAGTTTAGGGCCAAGATCAGACCCACCGATACCAATGTTAACTACATCGGTAATGGATTTTCCCGTAGAGCCATGCCAACTGCCATTACGGACTTTTTCACTCAGCTGTCGCACCTGCTCAAGTTGTTTTTTTATGATTGCGTTGCGATCTTGAGCCTCTGATGTCTTGAGATCACTGGGTTCTGAGCGCAAAGCCGCATGAAGTACTGCACGATTTTCAGTATGATTTATTGGGTCTCCGCAAAACATTGCGTCGCGATGCGTTAACAAATTTGATTCGTTTGCCAAGGCTATTAGTTCCTGCCAAACATTTTGACTAACCAGGTTTTTAGAGTAATCCAAAAATAGTTCGCCAGCGTGCAATGACATTCGTTGCGCTCGGTCGACCTCGGCATCGAATAACTCAGTGATTCTGGTATCAGTCTCTACTTGGGAAAGGTGTTTGAGATTGCGCCAAGCCACGGTGTCGGTGGGCGAGTAATTAGTATTGCTCATGTATTGTTTTCCCTTTATAAATTTTTCGATTGAAGCGTCTGCTTAGCGGTGAATATTAACGCTAGCGAGCCATATTTCGCGTAAAAAGTAATAAAATTACGAATTTAGCACTAAATTTGATAAAATATGACCTTATTACGTAATTTTGTTACAATAACGGAATATTCAACAGGTCCTACTATGACACAGCTTAACCAGCACATTGCTTCAATTACTCAGCGTATTATAGAGCGCAGTGCTAATTTACGCGCTGATTATTTGGCACAAATTGCTGAAGATCACAATAATCGACCGGAAAGGGGAAAACTGAGTTGTGGCAATCTTGCGCATGGCTTTGCAGCCTGTGAGGAAAATGATAAGAATAGTCTCCGCATGATGGAGGCCGCTAACATGGCTATTGTTACATCCTATAATGACATGCTATCAGCGCATCAGCCTTACGCCGAATACCCTGACCTTATCAAGCGAGCAATGCGTGGCATAGGTTGCACGGCACAGGTGGCAGGTGGTGTGCCCGCTATGTGTGATGGTGTTACTCAGGGTCAAGACGGAATGGAACTGAGCCTACTCAGTCGAGACATTATTGCCCAGTGTACCGCTATCTCGTTGTCTCACCAGATGTTTGATGGTGTTTTGGCACTGGGAATTTGCGACAAAATAGTGCCGGGTTTATTAATTGGTGTGTTAAGTTTTGGTTACCTACCCGCTATCTTTATTCCAGCGGGACCAATGGAGTCAGGGCTTAAAAATAAAGAGAAGCAACGTATAAGGCAGTTGTTTGCTGAGGGTAAGATTGGCCGTGAAGAGTTATTACAAGCTGAGTCTGACTCCTACCACAGTGCCGGAACGTGCACCTTTTATGGTACGGCAAATAGTAATCAAGTTTTGCTTGAGGCTCTTGGTCTTCAATTACCTGGGAGCTCTTTCGTTAACCCCAGCGATCCGATGCGAGAGCGTTTAACGATCGAAGCATGCCACCAGTTGGCACGCGTCACCGCACTAGGGAACGATTATCGGCCGGTTGGAGAAGTGGTAGATGCTCGCTCTATTGTCAATGCAACAGTCTCTCTGCTTGCATCTGGTGGCTCTACGAACCACACAATGCATCTTGTCGCCATTGCTCGTGCAGCTGGCATTATTATTAATTGGGATGATATTGCAGATTTGTCGGCTAAGGTGCCACTCCTGGCAAGGGTCTATCCCAACGGCAATGCTGACGTAAATCACTTCCATGCAGCAGGGGGCACAAGCTGTATGTTTCGGCAGTTACTCGACGCAGGCTTGATGCATGGGGATGCTAAAACTGTGTGGGGCGAGTGCTTTGAGTCATTTACTCAAGAGTCATTTGTTGAAAATGATAAGATTGTGTGGCGTGAATCACCACAAAAACCTTTAGATGTGGATGTGCTAACAACCGTGGACCATGCCTTTTCAGAGGAAGGGGGTATCCGGCTGTTAGCTGGAAATTTGGGGAGAGGCGTAATCAAAGTATCAGCCGTTGATGCACAGCACCAAATTATTGAAGCGCCAGCCGTGGTGATCGATGATCAAAATCAGCTCGAGTCACTTTTTAAATCAGGTGCGTTAGATCGAGATTGTGTTGTAGTTGTTCGTTATCAAGGTCCTAAAGCTTTAGGTATGCCTGAGCTCCATAAATTAACGCCATTCTTAGGTATTTTGCAGGATAAGGGCTTTAAGGTGGCGCTGGTAACGGATGGACGCATGTCAGGGGCATCTGGTAAAGTGCCAGCTGCAATTCATCTGGTGCCCGAGGCAGTTGATGGCGGGCTGCTCGCTAAACTGATGAACGGGGATATGGTTCGTGTGAATGCGATTACAGGTGAGATTGACTGTCTTGAAGATATTGACATTATTAATGCCCGTCAAGCAGCGACCCAGCCCAAAAGGGGCCAGCGTGGATGTGGACGGGAACTGTTCGCCGTGAATAGAAACAATATTAGTAATGCTGAACAGGGTGCTTCTTACTTGTTTGATGGAGAGTGATATATGGATAAGGTTTGGAATTTAGTCGCTGATATTGGTGGCACCAATGCAAGATTCTCAGCATTGGTGGATGGCCAGTTAGAGAGCGAGTTTCAGTACCTTCATTCAGTGGAAGAATACCCTAAGTTTGAGGATTTAATTTGTATTCTTCTTCAGGAAATAGCGTCAGAAACCGGCTGGAATAACCCTCCTGCCAGAGTTTGCTTTGCAGTTGCCTGTCCTGCGGATACAGAAATTATTGCTTTTACTAATAGCCATTGGACATTCACGAAAACTAGTCTGAAAAAAGATTTGGGTTGTGAATATCTCTCGATCATCAATGACTTTGAAGCTGTCGCTCACGGTATTACTGAGCTTGAGGCTACTGATTTAGTGCAAGTCGGAGGGCTAAAGCCTGCAAAAAATAAGGCTATGGGTATTTTAGGCGCAGGAACTGGCCTTGGCGTAGCAGGTTTGCTTCCGTATGAGGGTGGATACCACGTTTTAGATACCGAGGGGGGCCATGCTGACTACTCACCTATCAGTGACTTACAAAGTGCAGTGGTCAATTGTTTAAGAGCAAGGTTTGGTCGAGTTTCACTTGAAAGGCTGTTATCCGGTAAAGGGTTACTTAATATTTATTCAGCACTCTGTAGTATTGAAGATACGCCAATGATGTTTTCGACACCGGCCGAAATAACCGCCGCCGCGCTTGATAACACAGATATTAAGGCATTACAGACGTTGAATATGTTTTGTGAAGGCATAGGAGCAGCTGCAGGAAACCTTGCCCTGACCTTCGGAGCTAAGGGCGGAATTTATATTGCAGGCGGTGTAATTCCTCGTTTCCAAGAGTTCTTTATAAATAGCGGCTTTCGTGAAAAGTTCGAGGATAAGGGACGTTTTGTGAGTTATCTAAAACCGATCCCAGTTTATATTGTTGTCCACAAAAATTTGGGCCTGCTGGGAACAGCAAAAAAATTGAGACAAATGTAAAGGCTGTTTTATGAATGATTTGTTAAACTCTCACCCGATTATTCCGGTGGTTGTGATAGAGCGTGTAGAGGATGCCGTCCCACTGGCCGAAGCACTGATTGCCGGTGGTTTGCCTATTATGGAGGTGACGTTGAGAACTGAGGCTGCGGTTGCCGGAATAGAGGCAATTGTTAAGCATGTTCCATCGGCAATAATCGGTTCAGGGACGGTTTGTAATCCTCAGCAGTTCACTATTTCTGAAGACATAGGTTGCCAGTTCATTGTCTCCCCAGGGTCAACGGATGCATTATTAAAGGTTGCACAGGCTTCTTCAGTCCCATTCTTACCCGGTGTTTGCTCCCCGAGTGAATTGATGCGCGGATTAGATTATGGATTTGAGCACTTTAAATTTTTCCCGGCAGAAGCAGTGGGTGGCATTCGTTTATTAAAAGCTCTCCAAGGCCCTTTTAGCCAAGCGAAATTTTGTGCGACAGGCGGTATTGGTCTGCACAATGTAATGGATTATTTGGACTTAAAAAACGTCATGTCGGTGGGCGGCTCTTGGATAACTGAGAGTAGTTTGGTCAGAGAAAAGCGTTGGCAAGACATACAAAGATTAGCAGGCGAAGCCGTGTCTTTATGCGGTCATTGATATTGATTTAAAGTAAGGCTATGTGACGAGGTAGGGTATGAGTAACAATATTGATCTAGTTGTTTTTGGCGCTCGGGGCGATTTAGCTCGGCGTAAGCTATTTCCCGCCCTTTATCAGCTTGATAGAGCCGGATTGTTGTCTGACAGCACTCGAATTGCGGGAGTGGCAAGAGAGGCTATTGATTCTGCAGCGTTTATACAGCAGATCGAATCGCTATTAAAAGATACTCCAGAAATTGGCGAATGGGATGAAAAAGTTTGGGCGAAATTTAGTCGCCGCTTGCATTACATTAAAATTGATTTTTCCCAAAAGAAAGAATTTGCTGTTCTCAATCAATGGATTGTTAATAGGCGCACTGTTATTTATTACCTAGCCACACCACCCAGCTTGTTTGGTCCGATTTGTAAGCACTTAAACGATGCGGATTGTGTTGATAAAACATCTAGAATAGTTCTCGAGAAGCCTATCGGCCACGATTTAGAGAGTTCAGAGCAGGTTAATGGCGATGTTGGAAAATACTTTTCAGAGCGAAATATTTACCGCATCGATCATTATCTGGGCAAGGAAACAGTGCAAAATTTACTGGCTCTTCGATTTGCAAATCGGATGATTAATTCTCAGTGGGATAACAGTTGTATTGACCACGTACAAATTACTGCAGCTGAAACGGTCGGGATTGAAGGTCGCTGGACCTACTATGACAAGGTTGGTCAGTTGCGTGACATGGTTCAAAACCACCTGCTACAGTTACTGTGTATGGTAGCAATGGAGCCGCCAAGTTCACTACAGGCTGATGAAATTCGTGGTGAAAAGGTTAAGTTATTGCGTGCCTTACGCCCGATCGATGAAGACCGGGTCGAAGAGTATGCCGTTCGAGGTCAATACTCTGCGGGCTGGATTTCCGGGTCTCCTGTTGTTGGCTACATGCAAGAGGAGGGCTGTGAAAGTGATAGCAGTAATAATGAAACCTACGTTGCATTGAAGGTACATATCGACAATTGGCGCTGGGCGGGTGTTCCTTTTTATCTGCGCACTGGAAAACGAATGCAGGATAAGGTCACTCAGGTGGTCATAGTGTATAAGGACAATCCGCACTCACTGTTTCCTGAAACTGATGGTGAGGCGAATAATAAGCTGGTTATTAGGTTGCAGCCGAATGAGGGTATTCAGCTTGAAATGGTGTCCAAAAAGCAAAGTTTGAAAGAACGTCTAAGTACTGAAAAACGAACATTGAATCTTGATTTTTTCGATTCCTCCGGCGATTCTCGCATTGCCGATGCATACGAGCGATTATTACTTGAGGTGATGAAGGGTGATCAATGGTTGTTTGTTAGTCGTGACGAGATAGATGCTTCGTGGCGCTGGTGTGACAGACTACTTGCTTCATGGCGAGGTAAAAAAATACCAACAAAATCATACAGTGCAGGATCATGGGGTCCGTCTAAAGCTGAGATTTTAATCGAGAATGACGGTCGTAGTTGGTACGAGGAATGATATGGATCTTTTAGAATTTGAAAACACCTCTGCTCTAGATGCTGAGTTAGTTAAAAAGGTTGTTGATCTGCTAGCCAAGGCAATTGAGCATCACGGATCGGCCTCACTCGTGGTCTCCGGGGGGCGAACGCCTAAGGGATTTTTTCATTTGCTATCTCAGGAGTTTCTGGAATGGCCCAAGGTTACTGTAACTCTTGCAGATGAACGCTGGGTTGACGCTGACCATAAAGACAGTAACGAAAAGCTTGTTCAGGAAAATTTACTGATTAATGAAGCTCATGCAGCTCGCTTTATGGCCTTAAAAAATTTAGCATCTTCCGCCTCGAGTGGTGAAGTGTCTATAGGCCAAGATCTTTCCACGATTGGACGATTTACCGTTGTTATTTTAGGTATGGGTGATGATGGACATACCGCATCATTATTTCCCGGTTCTAAGACGCTGAGTGCGGGACTAGATATGGAGTCCGGAAGACAATGTCTTGCTGTGCAGCCGTTAGATGCACCCTACGAAAGGATGAGTATGACACTTCCACGATTGCTCGATAGCGAACAAATTATTGTTCACGTTAGTGGTGAGAATAAGGGGAAAGTATTAGCGATGGCAGACGCTGGAGAGGATCCTTTTGAACTACCTATTCGTGCTGTGCTTCAACAGACAACTACCCCGGTTGTCGTTTATTGGGCTAAATAGTAGAGCCTTCATTTAGATAGGCCTTCCGTGGCCTGGGAAGAGACGGTGCGTTAAGTTTCAGTACTGCGAATAAACTTAATAAATTTCTTCTTTAACCAGATGATCTTCTGAGGCGTTGGCGGCTTTACTTTGACTCGGTGCCACATCAAGTAGCACAAGACTGTTGTCTAGCATTCGGTTACAAAAGCCCCATTCGTTGTCATACCAAGCCATCACCTTCACTAGCGAGCCATTCACTTTAGTTTGTAGCGCGTCGAAATTGCTCGAGAATGGAATATGATTGTAATCAGCAGAAACCAGCGGCTTGTCGCAATAGCTTAATACGCTTTGAAGCTCATTTTCTGCAGCCTTTTTTACAATACTATTAACCTCTTCTATCGAAGTCTCCCGTCCAGCGTTGAACGTTAAATCAACTAAGGAAACGTTAATGGTAGGTACTCTTATGGCGAGGCCATCCAACTTACCTTTTAACTCGGGAATTACCTCTGAAATTGCAGCTGCGGCGCCGGTTTTTGTCGGGATCATTGAGTGCGTAGCCGATCGAGCGCGGTAGATATCCGGATGATAAGAGTCGGTGAGCTGTTGATCATTGGTGTATGCATGTATTGTCGTCATATATCCAGATAACAGCCCTAGCTCCGCATAAAGGGGCTGAACCATAGGCGCCAAGCAATTGGTAGTGCAGGATGCGTTAGATATAATCTGATGGTCTTGAGTCAGTATATTGTCATTGATACCGTAGACAATGGTCGCATCAACATTTTTTCCTGGCGCAGATATTAATACTTTTTTTGCCCCCGCATTTAAATGAAGGTTCGCCTTTTCACGGTCTGTGAAGATGCCTGTGCATTCGCACACTAAATCGATGCCCAGTTCACCCCAAGGTAGGTTCTGAGGATCCCGCTCACTAAACCAATGGATTTTTTGACCATTGATAAAAAGCGCACTATCGGTTACCTCTACGCTTTGATTGAAGCGACCATGCACTGTGTCGAAGCTTAGTAAGTGGCCATTTACCTGTGCATCACCTAGATCATTAACGGCAACAATCTGTATTTTTTTCTGTAAATCGGGTCGTTCGTATAGCGCCCGCACAATATTGCGCCCAATACGGCCAAAACCATTAATGGCTATTCTGTACATAGCTAGGCATCTTTTTGTGGTAAACTTACGTAAATAATACGTTTATTTGGGTGATATAGCAAATAATACGTTATTAAATTACGTAATGTTGCTGGACTGGCTTCTTTTTACTGTAGTGGTATCAGTTACTGATTTTTGTCGATAAAATAAAGTGGTTTTCAGTGTCATTTAATTGAAGCGACATCGTGTTTAGGACTGGAATATCATGCATTATCAAAATTTGATTAATATCATCACAGATGCGCTGCCCACTTTAAATAAATCAGAATCAAAAGTGGCAAAAGCGATTTTAGCTGACCCTGAATCTGCGACTAGATCAAGTATCGCTAGTTTGGCTAAAAAGGCAGAAGTGAGTGAGCCAAGCGTCAATCGATTTTGTAAGCGCTTTGATACTGCTGGATTCCCTGATTTCAAAATAAAACTGGCGAAGTCTTTGGTGGCCGGTGTACGGTTTGTTAACAGAAATGTGGATGCGAATGACACTGTAGAAAGCTACACACCAAAAATATTTGATAGCACTATTAACGATTTAGCCTTAGTCAGAGATAGCATAAGTCATGATGTCATTAATGATGTAGTTGATCAGCTGATTCAGGCAAAACGAATTTATTTCTTTGGACTAGGCACCTCGGGGGCAGTTGCTCGAGATGCCGAAAATAAATTCTTTAGATTCAACTTGCCAGTATCATTTCATGATGATGTGTTGATGATGCGTATGCTCGCCTCAACCGGAGCTGCTGGTGATGTATTCTTCGTCATTTCTCATACTGGCAGAACAAAAGAAATAATTGATATCGCGAAAATCGCTAGTAATAATGGGGCCATGGTTGTTGCGTTGACGACGCCAGCATCGCCTTTGGCCGCTATGAGTAGTATCGCACTTGAGGTGGATGTTCCTGAAAATACTGATGAATACATGGCTATGACCTCGCGCATCGTGCACCTAGTCATTCTTGATGTTTTGGCAACCGGGTTTACGCTTCGCAGGGGCCCCGACTTTTTACCTCATCTTGCAAAAATAAAAAATAGCCTCAAACCTACTCGATATCAAAAAGACAGTTAGGTTAAAAACTCCCAAGATAAATCAATGCTGGGTGTTTATAAATTTATCGGAGTCGTCTTCAGTATCGTTCAGATTACGGTTTTAAAAAGCTTAACGACCTTGTGTTGTAGTTGTTGAGACAAGATAGTATTACATTTAGGAGGGAGTTATTTATGTCTGACGTTCAATTTTATCCTGTTCCAGATGGCTGGGCCGACTCGGCATGGATTAATAAGACCAATTATCAGCAAATGTATCGTGAGTCTGTTGAAAAGCCAGATAGCTTTTGGGCCAGTCAAGCCGCTGAGTTTTTAATGTGGGATTCTCCTTGGACGATCGTTTCCAGCTATGATTTCGCAAAGGGTGAGGCTGAGTGGTTTAAGGATGGGAAACTCAATGTCACCACTAATTGTATTGATCGGCATTTGCGGGATCGTGCTGATCAAACAGCGATTATTTGGGAGGGCGATGATCCTTCGGAAGATAAGAACATCAGCTATCAAGAACTACACGACCACGTCTCGAAGATGGGTAATGTTTTACGTCAACGGGGTGTTGAGAAGGGTGATCGTGTATGCATATATATGCCAATGATTCCTGAAGCAGCTTACGCAATGCTCGCTTGTGCGAGAATTGGTGCAGTACATTCAGTGGTGTTTGGTGGTTTTTCACCCGATGCGCTAAAAGATAGAATATTAGATTCAGACTGCCAGATAGTGATTACCGCGGATGAGGGCTACCGCGGCGGTAAAACCATTCCCCTTAAAGCAAATGTAGATAAGGCCCTTGAGCACTGTCATGACGTGCATACCTGTCTGGTTATTAAAAGAACTGGTGGTGTAATTGGTTGGAATGAGCCCAGAGATATTTGGCATCACCTAGCGATTGAGGAGGTGGCAGCTGAATGTGAACCGGAGGTGATGGATTCCGAGGACCCTCTATTTATTTTGTATACATCGGGTTCTACTGGAAAACCAAAAGGCGTTCTGCATACCACCGCTGGTTACTTACTGATGGCGGCGATGAGTCATAAGTATACTTTCGACTACAAAGACGGCGATATTTACTGGTGCACGGCCGATGTTGGGTGGATTACCGGGCACAGTTATATCCTGTACGGCCCCCTATGTAATGGTGGTATCTCTTTAATGTTTGAAGGAGTACCCACATACCCAGATGCATCGCGTTTTTGGCAGGTTATTGATAAACATAAGGTAAATCAGTTTTACACGGCGCCAACCGCTATTCGGGCATTGATGGGCGCTGGAGATAAGTTTGTTGAGGGTACATCAAGGGCATCGCTAAAGCTGTTAGGTACTGTGGGAGAGCCTATCAATCCTGAAGCTTGGGAGTGGTATTACCGGACTGTTGGAGATTCTCGCTGCCCTATTGTCGATACTTGGTGGCAGACTGAAACGGGTGGCCACATGCTGACACCATTTCCCGGAGCAACCGATCTTAAACCTGGCTCGGCAACCAAACCTTTTTTCGGCGTCCAGCCCATCCTTTTAGATACTGAAGGTAACGAGATCGAAGGTGAAGGTGAAGGACTTCTAATGATTAAGGCCTCTTGGCCTAGCCAAATTCGTTCAGTCTACGGTGACCATAAGCGTTGTATTGAGACCTATTTTAGTGCGTATCCTGGTTACTACTTTACCGGAGATGGGGCTAAGAGAGATAGCGATGGTGATTATTGGATCACTGGCCGAGTGGATGATGTACTTAACGTTTCCGGACACAGAATGGGTACCGCTGAGGTTGAAAGCGCATTAGTATTACATGAAAAAATTGCAGAGGCTGCTGTGGTTGGATGCCCGCATGATATCAAGGGCCAGGGTATTTACTGTTACGTGACGCCTATGGCTAATGTTGAGCCCGATGAGGGCCTAAAAACTGAATTAATAGCCCTATGTGTCAAAGAAATTGGGCCCATCGCTAAGCCGGACTTTATTCAATGGGCCGCAGGCTTACCAAAAACTCGCTCTGGAAAAATCATGCGGCGAATTCTTCGCAAGGTGGCTGCCAATGAGTTGGATAATTTGGGTGATACATCAACGCTGGCTGATCCTTCAGTAGTGACTGACTTGATCGCTAATAGACACATTCGTTAAATGAAATTCTATTTATCATTGAAGGCCACCATAATCGCAGAAGGTGCTCTATGAAGCTGACTTTAAAATTAATGATCGGATTGAGTGTTATCTATGCTGGCTTGTTAATTGTTCCGGGGTACGGGCCTGTAACCGACACTGCTTTTTATAAGAATACTGACTTCTCGATTATCGCCCATAGGGGTGGAAGAGGCTTAGTTCCGGGTAATACCATAGAGGCAGCGATCAATGCAGTGGACATTGGTTCTGATGTTATAGAAGTCGATGTACATTTAACAGCAGATGAAATTCTAGTGGTACGTCATGATGCAGACATTGACACTACAACCGATGGTAGCGGGCTTATCGCGAATATGGATTTGGTTGATATTCAGTCACACAAAGTAGGCTACCACAAGCTTGATTACCCAAATAAGATTGAACCCAAAGCGTTGCGGGTGCCTACATTAAAAGCGCTATTTCAGCGCCTACCCAATCAGCGTTATTTGATAGAGCTAAAGCCACAGAAGGTTACTTCAGCGGATATACTCTGTGAGACAGTTTTGACCCATGGCTTGCAAGACCAGGTCATAGTAGGGTCTTTTCACAGTTCCGTATTGAGATATTTTAGAAAAATCTGTCCATCAGTCCCAACCTCTTTGGGTAAAAGTGAAATTACCTGGCTCATTTTTCTTGAGAGGCTTCATCTAGGGCATCTGTTCAAGTCTTCAGGGTATTCTATCCAACTTCCTTTTGATTACGCTGGGGTCAACATTGTTCGTCCTAGTTTGATTAAGTTGGCTCATGATCTAAATCTGGCTGTTGATGTTTGGACCATCAATGATTCCAAAAGCATGCAAGTACTTATTGAAATGGGTGTCGACGGTATTATTACTGATCGGCCTGATCGTTTGGGGTCAATGGTATCTTTAGCACAAAAAAAGAAGTAAATAGATCTTCTGTTGATTGGATGACCTAAGCCACTATACTCGGATTAAACGCCGCGATAATGTCCGTTTTAAGGTTTTATGTAATCTCTGCCTATACTAAAGTATTAGTTAGTGCTAAACTTTAATGCATAGTTAAAATGTAAAACTAAATAAATTAAGCTGGTGAAGAGCGGTGATTTAAACTGCATTGTTTGAGATTACTTTTGCTTTTTATTAAGAATCACCTTTCTATAGAGGCTAATTGACCTTAATCTTCGCTAAAGCTTTTTTATAACTTCTACGTATAACACATACATATTTTTAGTAAAAAATATACGGAAATACATAGGCCTAAAGGTCATACTATCCAAGTCCATATGTTTAGACTATCAGGGCTATAGTGAATAAAAATAATAAAAATAAATCCAGCGTCAACAACCCGCCACGTTAATTCGTGGTGATGAAGTATTTTTTTATGGTGGTTTGAATATTAGTCTACAATAAAAATTATGAAATGCTTCTTAATTGACAACAAGCAGGAACCAAAATGAAACTAGATATCAGCAAGCAGTTGTCCAAATTAATGCGTGACAATAATTTGTCTCAGAGCGCACTTTCTAGGGCTACGGGTGTCCCGCAGCCCACGATTAATCGTATCCTCAGTGAGGTAACGCGTGAGCCAAGGCGTGATTCTGTTGTCCGGATCGCCAATTTTTTTGGTATCACGCCTGAATCTCTCTATGAATCAGGGGGTAGTAAATCAGTCAGAACCCCTGTTGCAGAATCTGTGGAAGAAATTTATAAGCGAATAGCTATGCTGAACGTTTCTGAGAGAAGCGAACTCTTCGAGCGCGTCTCTCAAAACCTCAGATAGTATAGTCACTTAGGACACTTTCAAGTCGAGATCTTTGCTCCTCGGACAAGGCACTCATATGCTCAGTGAATGCCTCTAGCCCAGTATTAAAGGCTTGTTCTAGCGATGTCTGTCCGGAGTTCAAATGAGCATGAGTCGTTTGATCTACCCAAAGTTCTGAGTCCATTATCGTTGCACCTCTCCCTAATAAATTGATTCCTTTGAATATCCTTAAAATAACGATCCCGAGTTACAATATTAGCTTAATGGTTAGCGATTGCTATAGCACTAAAGTAGTATTCACTCGATCTTGTGACATACTTCACAATCTTTTCGCAGTCATATTTATTAATTATCGGTTTAATTTTTTTTAAGCTTGTTTTATCTACCAATATCTGTATAAAAAAACAATGAATGAATTTTTACTAGGTGATCTTAATCTAAGTTTTTGGGCAACGGTGTTCATGGCGTGCCTATTGGGGGCAATGTCTCCAGGACCTAGTTTGGCAGTTGTTGTCAATCACACTTTGGCCAGAGGTTTGACCGCTGGTTCTTGTGCTGCGATTAGTCACGGGTTTGCAATTGCCGTTTATGCGGCAATTACAACGTTTGGGTTGTCAGCAGTTATTAGCAATAACCAGCAGATATTTGATGCAATTCAAGTGATTGGATGTGCATTTCTGCTCGTTCTAGCCTTCAAGTTATTCTTCTCGTCCTCAAGAGACGAAGAAGTGGAACTCCCTCTGGCAACGATATCATCTAATATGTTGGCTATAAGAGATGGTTTAGCCATCGCTTTTTTTAATCCAAAAATCCTACTATTTTTTACGGCTTTGTTTAGTCAATTCGTTAGCCTCGAAAGTAGTATAAGAGAAAAGATCTCTCTCGCCTTGATTGCAGGTGGTGTTGATATGCTTTGGTATTTATTTGTGGTAGCCATTATTTCTCGCTCTGGTTCTATCTATCGATTTCAGAATGCAAGTGATTGGCTCAATAGGTGCTTTGGATTGATACTAGCATTTATTGCTGTGGGTTTTATTGTCGAGATCGTGCAGGCGTGGTAATTATCAATTTTTAGGAGTCTCCAAATAGTGACATCGTTTCAAACCCTTTATGAACTCGCCGTTAAGAAAAAAGGATCTACTTCACTACTAGAAGAGGCTCTTCCTTCGGTTGCAACTTCAGTGGAGCTGTCAAAAATACCGGATGATCGTTATCTGTCTATGATGACACGCTGTGTTTTCAGGGCCGGTTTCGTATGGCGAGTTATTGATTACAAATGGCCAGGATTTGAAAATGCCTTCGCTAAGTTTAATCCTCTAGCGGTAGCGCATTTTAGCGATGAACGATTAGAGGAGCTCGCGCAAGATGCAACGATAGTGAGAAATTTCACTAAGATAGTGTCTGTACGAAACAATGCGGTCTATGTGCTTGACCAACAACGGCGTCATGGTAGTTTCGCAACGTTTATTGCTGATTGGCCCACTGAGGACATTGTAGGCTTATGGTTGGAATTAAAGAAAAAAGGGTGCAGATTAGGCGGGAACAGCGGCCCCATGATGCTCAGAAGTATGGGCAAAGATACGTTTTTAATGACTAAAGATGTCTGTGATGCCTTAGTCAACCATGGTTTTATAGAGAAATTTAGTGTCAATTCTCAGCGTGATTTGAGACGTGTTCAAGATATTTTCAATGGTCTTCGCGAGCAATCTGGCCGGCCTCTATGTGAGGTTAGCCGTATACTCGCATGCACGGTTTGATATCAGCCTCTAAAGCTGGCTGTTAATCCAGGTCTCGGTGCGTTGGTCCAGAATATCCAGTGGCAGAGCGCCTTTATCATGCAACTGGTCGTGAAAACTGCGTATATCGAACTGGTCGCCGAGCTTCTCAGTTGCTCGTGCACGCAACTCTTTAAATTTAAGTTCTCCAATTTTGTAGGCAAGAGCCTGCGCTGGCCATGAGATATAGCGATCAATTTCGACTTCGATGTCATGCATGCTCTTAGCCGTATTACTGGCAAAAAAATCGATAGCTTTTTGCCGCTCCCACCCGAATAGATGCATGCCGGTATCGACTACAAGACGAACTGCTCGCCACATTTCGTAGGTGAGCTGCCCAAATTTACTGTAAGGGTCTTTATAAAATCCCATTTCATCGCCTAAGCTTTCCGCATATAACCCCCATCCTTCGACAAATCCGGTGTAGCTAAGATTTTGTAGCAGTGAGTGAGTTTCTGGAAGTTCTTGTGCCAGTGATATCTGTAGGTGATGGCCGGGCATAGCCTCATGAAGGGTCAGTGCCTCCATTTCCCAGATAGGTCGAGTGTTCAATGCGTAAGTGTTGGCATAAAAATAACCCGGACGCCCATCTTTAGCAGAGCCTCCCCAGTAGTAGGCTGTTGTCTGAGATTTGGCCGCATAGTCGGGAATGGGGATTACTCCGTAGGGCATTCGCGGCAGTTTCCCGAACATTTTTGCAAGCTCGGGATCAGCTCGCTTGGCAATATCGCGATAACCCGCCAGTAAACTCTCCGCGGAGGTCATATAAAATTGTGGATCTGTTCTTAGGAAAGCCGTAAATTGTTCAAAACTACCCTTAAATCCAGATTCGGCAATGACCTCGTCCATCTGTTTGCGTATGCGCTTGACCTCTCGCAATCCTAGCGAGTGAATTTGCTTAGGTGTGAGGCTAGAGGTGGTAAATCGTTTAGCGCGATGACGATACCAATTACTGCCGTTACGCATGTCAGATAGCGCAATTGAACTATTGGCGTTGGGTATATAGTCGGTTTCTAAAAAGGTTAAGAGCCTCTCAAACGCTGGATAAATACTGTTTTTAACAATAGCGACGGCTTCACTGGTGATTTTAATCTGTTCCGCGTCACTAATACCTAAAGGAAACTTAGTGAAGCTTTTGAGGAGTGGACTCTTTAGTATATCCTCTGGCGTAGTATTACGAATCTGGTCGGGCACATCTCGGAGCGTTATTTGCGGAGGAGTAATGTTCCTTTTTAAACCTTCTCGTAATACTGTAATATTTTGATCAATATAGTCAGCCGCACCGCGCAGACGGGAGAGTCGATCAGAAAAATCTTGTCGATTAGCCGACGGCATCATTGACAAGGTATCTGAAATATCTTGTTGAACGCCACTTCTCTGGTGAATCAGTATAAATTCCTCAGGGAAAACATACCCATCGACTTCATCGGACAAATTTTTCTCCACGAGTTGCCATCCCAGCAGGCTATCTTCATCGAGTTCATCAGCCTCAATCGCACGCAATTGTTTTAGGAAGTCTCTTCGTGTCTGTTTATTCTGTTGCACAGCTTCAAGAGAAGGATCAGGCCAGCGACCATTTTGGCCGGGATACCCTACGTAGGTCGCATAAGTGGGAGATGAGATCATCTTATGATGCCAAATTTCATCGTAAAGAGAATTAAGTACGCTCTGTTCAAGCTCGGCGGCAAGAACTATTGGGGAAAGTAGTAGAGCCAATACTATTGAGATTATTTTTTTCATTTGCTAATCCTTTAAATTTTTAATTTAGCAATCCAAGTAGTTACGTTGTCTTCCAATATGGGCAGCGACACAGAACCATCCTTTAATACGACATCGTGAAATTCTCTAATATCGAACTTTGCTCCAAGAGTTGTCTCTGCATGCGCCCTTAATTCTTGGATTTTAAGCATACCAATTTTGTAGGCAGTCGCTTGAGAGGGCATCACTATATAGCGTTCTATTTGACGCACATTGTAATTATTTGAGTGAGGAACATTTGAATTCATATAGTCTAGAGCTTCTTCTCGGCTCCATTTTTTGGCATGAATACCCGTATCAACAACTAGGCGACAAGCTCTATAAAGTTCACCAGATAGACGACCAAAGTCGGAATAGGGGTCTGAGTAAAAGCCAATTTCTTTGGGTACTGATTCTGAGTAAAGGCCCCAGCCTTCACTAAACACAGTGTAGCCACCAAAGAGACGAAATTTGGGAATGTTCTCAAGCTCTTGAGCGATTGAAATTTGCATGTGATGACCCGGTACACCCTCATGATAGGCCAGTGCTTCCATATTATATTTAGACATATCACCCATTTTGTACAGGTTGGCAAAATAGGTTCCAGGTCGACTACCATCGGGTGCTGGGCGCTGATAAAAGGCCTGACCTGCAGAGGCCTCTCTGAAAGGTTCCACCGCTTTCACCACTAAATCGGCTTTTGGTTTGGTAATAAATAATTCATCAAGTCGCGCCTTCATATCATTAATGAGCTTTGTCGCCTGATCGAGATAGGCTTGTTTTCCCGCCGGAGTATCAGGAAAATAAAAGCGTGGATCATTACGCATGAAGGCAAAAAATCCCTGCAAATCGCCTTCAAAGCTCACGGTTTTCATAATGTCTAACATTTCGGACTGAATTCTTGCTACCTCCTCCAGACCTCGATTGTGAATTTGCTCTGCGGTTAAATTAGTTGTCGTGGTTCGTTGTAGAGCAAAATTATAAAATTGTTCTCCATCAGGGAACTTCCAAACTCCGTGATCATTGGTTGCACTGGCCTCGAGATGTCGCAGGGCAGTTTGCAGTTCATAATAGCCAGGAGCAAGGCTGTTTTGAAGCGCGGCGGACGCAGCTGCAGTAAGTTCAGTTTTATCGGCTTCTGACAATTCTAGTTTTGCGATCTTGGCTTTAAAGTCAGCGAGAATAGTACTGTCTGGACCCTTGCTAAAAGGTGCGCCTTTGAGAATGTTATCGATAGATTCCATTACTAATGGAAAAACAAATTTCGGCGCGATGATACCTTTTTGCTGGCGAATCTCTAGTTGCTCGATAACTTGTCGCAATAGAATCGTGCTATTAGTGATTCTGTCTATATACGCTTGAGCCTCATCTTTATTGGCGATTAGGTGCTGATTAATGAGAAAGGACGGAATCATACCGTGAATACCGCGCATCTGATTCACAGGGTAGTTGTGATAACGCCATCGATCACCTTCCAATGCTTGATTAGATTGCTGTATAAACATTTTTACACTGAGTTTGACGGAGTCATTGGCTCGGGAAAGGTCAATAGCCATGACTCTCTCTAGGTGATCTCTAGTCATGTCAAGGCTTTTATCTCTGGCAGCATCTGAAATATCATTCCACTCATTGTAGCGTTCACGCATGCCCAAATAGGTCATTGACTGAGGGCTTTCTCGTAATTCTTCTAGGAACAGATCATCGAGAAATTGAACAATTTCTGATGATGTCATTGCAGCTGGTTTCATCACTAATGTTGATGAAGTATCTTTCTGACATCCAGAAGAAAACGAGAGTGCAACAAAGGTCATAAGAAAAAAAATTGCATTTTTCATGTTAGGTATTTCCTCACATTAATCATTTAAGGGTGACCGTCCAAAATGCGAAAAGTGGGCTCTATAAAAACCATCAGAATTGTCATATTGGCGGTCTATTTTCGTTTGCGACATGTTATCATAATGTTTCCTAAGGGGCGGCCAGCTTTGCTTGACCTGAGATGTACCCTTTGAACCTGATCCGGATTATACCGGCGTAGGAATAGGACAATTTTTGCCTGTACTCCGTCTTTTCACTCCGGGTCTCCTTAACAACTGTTACTGAGGCTCCCTATGTTATCGCAAAGAAGTTCAAGTATTCACCGCCAAAGCGATGCTTTTAATACGGCGAAAAAACTCTTTATTATCTCTTTATTATTGTTATCAACCACCAGTATCGCTGCCGACGTAATTGAAGAAGTCATCGTCACCTCTGATTTTCGCGATGCAAGCTTGCTAGCGACTGCAGCCAGCGTCACTATTTTTGATGAGTCAACCATTAAAACCCGTCAGGCTCAGCATTTAGAGCAGCTGTTAAATTTGGCGCCCAATGTTAACTTTTCCAGTGGCGCTGCAAGAGGACGATTTATCCAAATTCGTGGTATTGGTGA
>CAJWFB010000020.1 GCA_913031645.1 uncultured Cellvibrionales bacterium | reverse complement strand
TTCTCTCCTAGTAGCACAAAAGCCCGGATGGATTACATTCAAGTGCTACGAAAACAGCAAAAATATCATGAGGCCTTGTCTCATGCTAAAGTCTTGATTCAGCAGGATCCTAAAAACCCTCAATTTCAGTCTGTTTTCGCCGTAGAATCTATGCAGTCTGGTGATTATGACACCGCACTTGCAACTTTTGATTCGATTTTAGAAATATTGCCCGAAGAGCCCGTTACCCTAACATCGCGCGGTAATGCGCTAAAAACCCAAGGTAATAAAGAGCAGGCTATCGACTCATACA
Source organism: uncultured Cellvibrionales bacterium (assembly GCA_913031645.1). Taxonomy (GTDB): domain Bacteria; phylum Pseudomonadota; class Gammaproteobacteria; order Pseudomonadales; family Porticoccaceae; genus HTCC2207. Next base: position 29,311 of record CAJWFB010000020.1, on the reverse strand, counting down.
GACGAGCGATTAAACAATATCCGGCACATGGTGAGGCCTATTATTCACTGGCTAATTTAAAGTTATTTAGCTTTACTGATAAAGAGATTGAAGCGATGGAGTCTCAAGAGCATAACCCCGGGATATCCTATATGGCTCGGATTTACCTAGACTTTGCCTTGGGTAAGGCCTACGAGGATAGGGGTGAATTCGATAAAGCTTTTTCTTATTATGAGAGAGGTAACTCCTTTAAAAGGTCCCAGAGTCGCTATAAGTCTGAAGATATAACCTCCGAATTCCACGCTCAGATGGACGTATTTAGTGAAAGCTTCGTTGAGGCTAATCGCGGTTCAGGCACAAGGGCTGCAGATCCAATTTTCATTGTTGGCCTTCCTCGATCGGGATCAACGCTGCTAGAACAAATATTGGCATCACATAGTCAGGTAGATGGCACTATGGAGCTGCCCAATATTCTTTCACTGGCTCAAAAGCTTCGCCGTGGTGAGGTGTTGAGTGGGACGAGCCACTACCCATCAGTCCTTAAAACCATGGATTCAGATACTCTTGAGGGATTTGGTGAGACTTATATTGATGACACTCGAGTCCATAGGGGAAAGGCGCCATTTTTCATCGATAAAATGCCAAATAACTTTAGGCATATAGGTTTAATTAGCCTAATACTGCCTAATGCTAAGATTATTGATGCCCGACGGCACCCCATGGGCTGTTGCTTTAGTGCCTTTAAACAATTGTTTCATGAGGGGCAAGAATTTAGTTACGGTCTTGAAGAGGTTGGTACCTATTACAAAGACTATATTGAGTTAATGGATCATTGGGATAAGGTTCTTCCTGGTAAAGTCTTGCGCGTTCAGTATGAAGATGTGGTTGCAGACCTAGATACACAGGTGCGACGGATTTTAGATTATTGTGGTTTGGAGTTTGAAGACAGTTGTATCAGTTTTCATGAGACTGAGCGGTCTGTGCGCACGCCGAGTTCTGAGCAAGTTCGTCAGCCTATTTATCAAAGCGGTGTGGAACAATGGAAAAATTTCGACGCTAATCTTGAACCGTTGAAAACCGCACTTGGTCCAGTATTAAAACGTTACCCAATTTAATCACTATCAAACCAACTTAGTAGGAGTTACAGATGGCTGACTTAATAATGACCGAAACTGAAATACAGAAATTAGTCAGTGACTGTCTGATCGCGAATGGCTGTAATCGTGAAAACGCGAACGCTTTGGGTCGCACTATTAGTGCCGCTGAGCGTGACGGCAGTGCATCTCACGGTTTATTTCGCATGCCGGGCTATATTGCGTCATTACGCAGTGGAAAAGTTGATGGGTGTGCGGAGCCAACAGTAGAAAGAATGTCATCTTCAGTAGTCAGGGTAGACGGTAAGCGGGGTTATGCACCTCTTGCTCTAGAAAAAGGGCGTGAGGCGCTCATTGAAGCGGCTCGTGAAAATGGTATTGCTGCCATGGCATTGGTAAATGTCCATCACTTTGCATCTCTTTGGGTTGAAGTAGAGCCAATTGCAGAGGCCGGTTTGGTGGCAATGGCTTTTACCACGTATAAGCCTGCGGTGGTACCTGCCGGTGCTAAGAAGCCCTTATTTGGCACTAATCCTATGTGCTTTGGTTGGCCCAGAGGAGATCAGCCGCCGTTGGTGTTTGACCAGGCTTCAGCGTCGATGGCACGAGGTGAAGTCATGATTGCGGCACGTGATGGCCACCCGGTGCCTATGGGTACAGGCGTCGATGCTGAGGGCGCGCTAACCACCGATGCGCAAAAGATTATTGACGGCGGTGCGTTGCTGCCTTTTGGTGGACATAAAGGTTCTACCATTGCAATGATGATTGAGTTGCTGGTGGCAGGTCTTACTGGCATGGATTTTAGCTATGAAGCTCAGGTTAACGATAACAATGATGGTGGGCCACCCAATGGTGGCGAGTTTATGTTAGCCATAGATCCCAATAAGTTTGGCGATACTGATAATTGGTTACAGCACTCAGAAGAATTTATTGCTCGTCTAGCCTCGATGGAAGGTGCGCATATTCCAGGCAACCGGCGTTATGCTAATCGAGCAAAACATTTGGTTGATGGGATCCCTATTAAAGAGTCTGTTTATGACAGCTGTATTGAATTTACCAAGACCGCTAACTAGCTCTTTTTAGCGGCTTAATTTATTCAGCTTCAATATCATGATGCGGCGATAGACCCAGTGCTTTTATTTGTGTAGGTATTTCATTAATAATCGTTTCAATCATGGCCTCAGCAGCTGGGGAAAGAGTCCAGTCATTACGAGTGATGAGATGAATATTACGGCTCTCCGATGGTTCCAGTGGCCTTGAGCGGAGCTCTCCATCTGCTTTAGGAATTGCTAGGGAGGGCAGTACGCTGACACCTAAGTTAGACCTGAGCATGGCTAACAAAGTAGTAATGTTGGGGAAATCAAACTTCGACTGTCCCAGTGCCTGTCGGGCTAGCATATTCTTCGTTATTCCAGAGTCTAAAAAAGTTTCTCCATGCAGGGCATCCCAACGCACAGGTTTATCGCTTTCAGACAGATAATGATCCCGATGGAAAACAAGTTCTAGTTTGTCGGCAAACAATGGCGTGTATTTTAAAAGACTGCTGGGTTGCCAGATACTACCAATACCAAAATCCACTTCATTGCGCTCAACCTTTTGTTGAACCGCTCTTGCGGTATCATCATTGAGTAATAAGTTGATTCCCGGAAAGTGGTTAGAGAACGTTTTTATGATTGGTGGTAGGAGTTGATTTGCAACAGAGGGCACTATTGCAATGCTAATATTACCAACTCTTCGTTCAGCAGTAGCCTTGAGGTCAGAAATGGCGGCATCAAAATCACGAACTAGACGTTCAGCAACGGGCATGAAATTCTCACCCTCAGCGGTTGGCATGACACGGCGTGTGGTTCTCTCTAAGAGTTTTAGTCCAACAAATTCTTCAAGTTGCTTAATGGCTAAAGTGATTGCTGGCTGAGTGCGTGACAGTTCGTCTGCAGCCTTGTTAAAGCTGCCATAGCGGGCAACAATGACAAAAGTGCGTAAATGTCGCAGTGTGATATTTAAATATTTCATAGAATGTGTCCTTATGGCTCTTACCCTAAAAGCATTTGCCGTAACTATGCCATAAATTAATAATCTATTCTTATAAACCTATATAAATTTATAAATAGATTTATTGATGAATGGGTTTAATATAGCAACCATGACAGAATGGAAAACGCTAGTTGGGCGCTTAGACTTGAGGAAAAGAAATGACCAGTGAAGTGTATAAAAACTATATTAATGGCGAGTGGATTGATGGCTACGCGGTTATCAATAATATTAATCCTTCAGACACTAGTGACGTTGTTGGTCAGTATGCCAAGGCTGACTCAGATCAATGCCTAGAGGCGATTGCAGCGGCCAACACGGCGTTTGATAGTTGGTCTCAAAGTGGTCTTGAGCAAAGGAAAAATATTCTTGATTTTATCGGCGCAGAACTAATTGCTCGCAAAGAGGAGATCGGTGCAGTCTTGGCTCGTGAGGAGGGAAAAACACTGGCGGAGGGTGTTGGTGAAGTAGGCCGTTCAGGTCAGTTTTTTCAGTATTACGGTGCCGAAGCGCTGCGCTTAATGGGTGAAAACACCGCCTCGGTCCGCCCTGGAGTTGATGTAGAAGTACATCGCGAGCCTCTCGGCGTCGTGGGTATTGTTACGCCATGGAATTTTCCTATGGCGGTTGCAGCATGGAAAGTGGCGCCTGCGCTATGTTATGGCAATGCGGTTGTGTTAAAGCCGGCGGAGCTGGTACCTGGCAGCGCTTGGCTACTTGCTGAAATTATCAGTCGCAGCGGTCTTCCTGCCGGTGTGTTTAATCTAGTGATGGGATCTGGCCGAGAAGTGGGCGAGACACTGTGCACTTCTGTAGATATTCAGGCAGTGACCTTTACAGGATCTGTCGATGTAGGCCGTCATATAGCGCGCAATGCCATCGATAACATGGCTCGTGTGCAGCTGGAAATGGGTAGTAAGAATGCGTTAGTGGTATTAAATGATGCCGATTTAGACACGGCTGTTCAGTGTGCTGTGGCCGGTGCTTACTTTGGTACTGGGCAAAAATGTACTGCCTCGTCTCGAATTATTGTTGAGTCGGGTATCCATGATGATTTTGTCGCTGCAATGACCGATGCTATGACTAATTTGGTGGTTGGTAATTCAATGACACCGGGTGTTCACATAGGTGCAGTGGTTGATGATCGCCAGCTCAATCAAAACTTAAAGTACATGGAGATTGCTAAGCAAGAGGGCGCCCAATTAGTTCAGGGCGGTGAGCGTTTATCTTTGGATACCGACGGCTACTTTATGTCGCCGGCACTGTTTATAAACACCACTAATCAAATGCAAATCAACCGAGAAGAAGTCTTTGGTCCCATAGCCTGTGTCATTAAAGTTGAGAGTTATGAGGAGGCCCTAGAGGCATCCAATGACTCTGATTTTGGACTAACGTCAGGGATTATTACGACGTCTTTAAAGTATGCGGGTCATTTTAAACGCCACTCTAAGTCAGGTTGTGTGATGGTTAATCTGCCCACGGCAGGGACTGACTATCATGTGCCGTTTGGTGGTCGGAAGGCATCAAGTTATGGTCCAAGAGAGCAGGGACAGTACGCTCGGGATTTTTACACCATTATAAAGACCAACTACAGCAAACCTTATTAAATATAAAAAAGGGAATGTGAAGGGAGTTTTAAATGCGTAACGATATGCTCATGATTGACGGGCTCCAGTATGTTAACTGGAACCGTGAACTATTTGAAGAGGCCCAACAAAGTGGTGTTCACACCATTCATGTAACCATTGCCTATTGGGAAAATATCCGCGAGACGCTGGAAAACATTGGTACATGGAATAGGCACTTTATTAATCATGCCGATCTCATTATGCCGGTGCGCCAAGCTGCCGACATTCTGGAGGCTAAACGGGTGGGTAAGGTTGGTATCATATTTGGCTTTCAAAACTGCTCGCCGATCGAAGATGATGTCAAGATGGTTGAGATTTTATACCAGTTAGGCGTCCGAATTATGCAGTTGACCTACAATAATCAGAGTTTTCTGGCGACTGGTTGCTACGAGGAGCAAGATGGCGGCATTACTCGATTTGGTCGGCAGGTGATAAAAGAGATGAACCGAGTGGGTATGGTCATTGATATGTCTCATAGCGCCGAAAAATCGACTTTAGAAGCGATTGAAATATCGGAGCGGCCAATTGCAATTACCCATGCTAATCCGACGTTTTTCCATAAAGCATTGCGTAATAAGTCTGAAAAAGTTATTCGCGCTATCGGCGAGTCCGAGGGTATGCTTGGGTTTAGCATGTACCCATTCCATCTAAAAAATGGCTCCGACTGCACTTTGGAAGAATTTTGTCAGATGATCGGTGAAACTGCGGAGATGATCGGTATTGATCGCATCGGTATTGGCTCTGATCTGTGTTTGAATTGGGATTATAAAGTACTTGAGTGGATGCGCAGTGGCCGATGGACCACGACCGTTGACCATGGTGAAGGCTCTGCAGAAAAACCATCATGGCCATCACAACCTTCATGGTTTTCCGGCTCAAAGGATTTACACACCATTGCTCAAGGATTGGCTAAGCAGGGCTTTAACGACGATGATATTGCAAAGGTAATGGGTGAAAACTGGTTGTCGTTTTTTGATAAATCATTCTCCGCGGGGCTGATAAACTGACGAAAATTGCGCTCGTCAAAAGTGGTCTGACTCGGCGCTCAATGTACCCTTAGTTTGGCTTATGATGATGGGTTACACCACTATTGTTTAAGCCAACAGTAGCCTAAAGAATTGGCGAGAAAATATGCATATACCATCCTCACTGGATCAAGCTGACAGCGGTGTAAACCGACTGCCTATGCGTCCGGCTGGCCAGGTGATGCAGTTGGAACGTCTTGGCAGTCTGCACCAATCACGCCTCAGTTTTATGCGTACGTTGGTGCGCCGTATGGTGGCAGAGAACTGGCAGATCAGTAGTCCAGTGTTTGATCTTGATGAGCATGGGTATGGTACTGTTGTCTATCAGATCGACGCCAAGTACGGCACGTTTAGTTATGTGTTGTTCTCTCATTATTTGGATCCTGAGCGCCGCAATGATCGAGTTATCGCTGATCAGTGGGATCTAACCATGGCTCTTTGCGAAGGGACAGTGGATACAAAGCAGCTACATTTTTTGCGTAATAATGTCCCTAAGCAGGAGGCCGGTCGAGTAGATTCACGGGTGTTGGTTTTATCTCGTGCCAACCGCAGCGCACGACTCTTTGACTATGTGGTCAGTGAGTTGGCCGATGGATGTCAGCCCGATGTTGATGTTATTGCTGACGTTGGTTATCTCTATCGCACTACTGCAGCTTATGGCAGCGGTAAGTTGGGCATGGCGGATTGGGAAAAAGTATGGACCAAGCATCGTGATTTTGCCCGACCCTTTGCTGCTGAGATGTTTACTTGTTTCATGCTTCGTCACTTCAGTATGCAGCAGGCAGACTATTTAGCTTCGCGGCGTGCGCCAACCCAGGCTGTGGTATTACATGATGATATTAAGCGCTATATAGGTATTGGCAATTCTACCGGTTTGGGTATGGCGCCATTTCTAATTAATCATCCGCTGTTGATCAATCAGTGGATTGAAATGCGTGAAACCGCCTTAGCAACTGTCGTTGCCGCTAGTGAGGCCGGCGTTGATCTAGAAACACTCTTACGACTAGATAGTTCAGTTCAGCGGGTTATTCAGCATTTAAATGAAATCATTACCGCTGATGAGAGGCAAAGTAAGGCTAATATACAGGTAGCCGAAGAATTACAGATACTCCATGCATGGCTACAAAAAGAGAGTGCGGCGTTGGCCATTAGCCATTACGTTTGGGCATCTCTTACCCAGTATGCCGAACAGCATTGGCTGATAGAAACTCAAGAAGTGATTAATACGCTGCTGATTGAGCTGTATCCTGAACTCGTTGATGGGCTTGAAGAGCATATGTGGGTGGACGAGTGTTATCAAATAACCCCTGAGATGTCGGTGACAGCGCTATTGCAGGTTATTGAAGAAAAATATGATTGGGCGCTAACGATAGATTTTACTCAGTATGAATCTAAGGGCGCGTTTTGGTATCGCTCTGAAGAGAAGATGGAGCCGCGTCTTGGCCAGACCAACATTGATATGGGTATGGAAAAAGAGATGCCTCTAGGTATCGGTCGCAGAGTGCGTGAATGTTACGATCTACTCTGCGAGTATAATCAAACTTGTCCAAATCAGGATGTCGCACATTTTGTAGTACGAAATCCGACTTATAGTGGTATCGTTGCTCGCATTCAGACTATGGCCCAGAGTCATTACGGCGATATTCGTGAAAATCTTGTACACAGGGATGTATTACCCATTCATCTATTACGCTGTAAATTATCTTTTTTTGGGGTCAGCAAATTTGATCCTCGCTCTCGCCTATGGGTACGCAATACTATGTTTCAAGGTGCTCCGCTGATCAGCGATTTTGGCAAACCATTTTTTGATGACTGGCAGTTCCCTATCAAACCCACTTTGACGTCTGGTTAAGCAGTATGAAAGTGTCTAAGAATGAACTGACAGCGTCCTTGAAAAAGGCGTTTGAAGCTCTGGGATTCCAGCCTGGCGACTATTATGATGCTGCAGATATGGTGGTATGGTTAGAGACCCATGGTTTTTATGGTTTTGACCGACTATTGGCGGTACTGGCGTATCTAAATACCACAGTACCTACTCATGCAGACTTAGTGCAGGAAGATATGCATAATTTTGTGCTGGATGGCAAAGGTACGTCTGTTTTACTGTGTGGCAGTGAAGCAGTTGATCTAATTCGTGCTCAAGTCATGAAGGGTGCCTGTGCCGGGTTAGAGTTGGCTAACTGCTATAACCGAACATTTATTATTCAAAGACTGATTAAAGCGGCGCAGCGTAATCTCGCCTTTGTGGCTTATTGGCGGCAACTTGATTGCTGCGTGAAGGTCTCTGTTAGACCAGGTGCCGTACTTCCCGAGTATCAAACTTTCACTATGCTGGATGTTATTGATCCACAGTCGCTGATCATTTTTTGTGGTAAGAGTATAGAGGCGATTGAAGAGCAATATGCGACGGAGCTAGAATTCGGTACTCTAATAGATACTTTTTCTGCGCAGGAAATGACAGATAGTTATCGAGATTCGGTGGAGGAGGGCATCGAAATAGAGGAGTCTCTTTGGGAAACTCTCGACAAATTAGTTGCCAGAGTGCTGGTTGAATCCACCGATAGTTCTCGCGCAGGTGCGGGTGATTAACCCAGACTTAACAGTCCATGCCACTAGACAGAGCTGTTAGTATCGCCATCAGGTTCATCAATCAAGCCACTTAACTCTTTTGCCGCTTTGATAAGTACTGGCACATAGCCGAGCAATTCATGCAAACTTTTACGTATTACCGGTGCGTGTGTAAACAGGCAGGCGAGTAACTTTCCTTGACGGTTATAGACCGGCACCGCGCAGGCGACCATACCGTCGACAAACTCTTCATTGTCCGTGCCAACGCTGGTCTTTCTAATGCTCTGTAACTCAATTTCGAGGATATCAGCATCAGTAATAGTATTGCGTGTATATTGCTTCAGATACAGTTTATTGACGAGTCTCTGGCGGCGGTCTTTCTCGATACTGCTGAGGTAGAGTTTTCCGCTGGCGGTACACCAACTGGGCGTGTGGCTACCCACTTGTAAATGAATCTGCAGGGGCCAATCGGTCTGCACCCTGTCGTAGTAAATCATTTCCGTTCCATTGGCAATGGCTATACCGCAGGTCTCTCCAATTTCAGTCGTTAACTTCTCTAAAATAGCTTGTCTTACCGCTTTAAAGCGGCCGCTATAAAGAATGCCTAATGCCATCCCATGCAGGCGATTTCCCGGCACAATAAGCCCACGTAAAGAAGTTTGTAAATAACCGTCGCTCTCTAGTTGTTTAAGCAAACGGTGAACGCTGGGCTTGGGAATATCAAGCTGATGAGAGAGATCGGCTGGCGACAGTGGCCGCTCAGCCGTGGCTACAGCTTCAATAATGGCCATGACTCTGGCAATAGCAGAGCCTGTCTCTCTTCCATTAGTTGTCATCTAGACACCTAAATTAGCTCATTGTCGGCATAGAGAACTGAGCACCTTCACGAACGCCGGCTGAAGGCCATCGCTGGGTGATAGTTTTACGCTTGGTGTAAAAGCGAACACCGTCAGGGCCATAGGCATGCAAGTCACCAAACAACGAACGTTTCCAACCGCCAAAACTATGGTAAGCAACTGGAACGGGTAAGGGTATATTAATGCCCACCATACCCACTTGGATATGATCGGAGAAGTAGCGTGCGGCTTCTCCATCGCGAGTGAAGATACAGGTTCCGTTACCATATTCGTGAGCATCAATCAGGTCCATAGCTTGCTGCATGGTGTCTACTCGGACGACTTGAAGTACTGGTCCAAAAATTTCGGCATCATAGCTATCCATTTCGGGTGTCACTTGATCGATTAGTGTGCCGCCCACATAAAAACCATTCTCATGTCCGGCAACACTCGGGTTTCGACCATCAACAACAATTTTTGCACCCTGTTCCTCGGCACTGTCAATGTATCCAAAGACCTTTTGCTGATGCTGTTTAGTAATCACTGGACCAAAGTCATTATCTGCGTCATGGCAGGGGCCAATTTTCAGAGATTCCATGGCTTCGGCCATTTTACTGACTAACTGATCAGCGGCCGCATCACCTACGGCAACTGCCACAGAAAGAGCCATACAACGTTCGCCGGAAGAGCCAAAGGCTGCCCCCAGCAATTGAGCCACGGCATTGTCCATGTCGGCATCGGGCATAACAATGGCATGGTTCTTAGCACCACCCAGTGCCTGACAGCGTTTTCCGTTAGCGCTAGCAGTACTGTAGATGTATTCTGCAATAGGCGTAGAACCCACGAAACTAATGGCTTTAATGCGCTCATCGGTTAGTAATGTGTCGACCGCCTCTTTATCACCATTGACCACATTCATCACGCCGTCAGGTAAACCTGCCTCTTTTAAAAGGGCGGCGATGAATAGTGTAGAGCTAGGATCGCGTTCAGATGGCTTGAGGATAAAGCAGTTGCCACACACAATCGCCATGGGATACATCCACAATGGAACCATCGCCGGGAAGTTAAATGGTGTGATGCCAGCCACTACACCCAACGGTTGGAATTCACTCCAAGAATCGATATTCGGAGCGACATTTTTACTATGTTCGCCTTTTAGTAGCTCTGGCGCGCAACAGGCGTATTCAACATTTTCAATGCCACGTTGCAGTTCACCTGCCGCATCATGAGAAATTTTGCCGTGTTCTTCACCGATTAGAGCGCAAATTTTATCGGCGTTTTGTTCGAGTAGGTCTTTAAACTTAAACATGACTCGCGCGCGTTTGATGGCCGGCGTATTTCTCCATACTGGATAGGCTGCTTGAGCCGCCGTAATCGCCTGTTCCACTGTACTTTTCGAAGCCAGAGCAACCTGCTTGCTTACTTCACCGGTTGATGGATTGTATACATCTTGAGTACGTTCAGTGGGTGTGACGGTTTGACCGTTAATTAAATGTCCTACTGTGGCCATGGTGTTATTCCTCGATAAAGTGGTTAAAGGGGGTCAGTTATAATAGTTTCTTGTACAGTTCGATAATATCCTTAGCATCGGGTATACGCGGGTTATTTCCGGGAGAACCGGAGGCTAAGGCTTGGTTGGCCATAGCGCTTAGATTACCTAAAAAGTGCTCTCGGTCGATACCAAACGCTTCGGGTGAGGGGACTTGGAGTTCTTTGTTAAGAGCATGTAGCTCATCCATTAATTTTCTATTGGCAGTCTCAGTAGTGTCGTTTTCATCAGCGACACCAATAGCACGAGCGCAGTCGGCATAACGGTCTGCGGCCGCAGGAATAGAATATTCGGTTACTGCCGGTAACAACATGGCATTAGAAAGGCCATGAGGGACATGATAAGACGCACCGATAGGGCGACTCATCCCGTGAACTAAGGCGACCGAGGCATTAGAAAATGCTGCGCCGGCGAGTGTCGCACCAAGCATCATTTGCTCTCGTGCCTGTTGGTCACTACCATCATGGAAAGCTCTACGCAGATTTGGACCGAGTAATTTCAAAGCAGCAATGGCTTGTGTATCGGTATAAAGACTCGCCTTTTTACTAACATAAGCCTCAATGGCGTGGGTCATTGCGTCGATACCGGTATCTGCGGTGGTCCGTGCAGGAACGCTTAGAGAAAGCTCATAGTCCACCAGGGCAACTGTAGGCATGAAGCCAGCACCGAGGCACATCATTTTCTCATCCGTGGTCTCATCAGTAATCACGGTTACTTTAGTCACTTCAGACCCGGTGCCTGCAGTGGTAGGAATAGCTATAATGGGTAAGCCAGGCTCGTCGACTATACGAGGAAATTTGTAGTCGCGCATCTCGCCGCCGTATTTACCCAGTATGGCAATCGCTTTTGCGCTATCGATGGGGCTACCACCACCAAGGGCTATAATGCAGTCATAATGTCCATCGTGAACTTGATCGACCCCCGCTTGGATCGAGCTAACCGTTGGCTCGGGCACAGTGTCATCAAAGACATCTGCACTTATTTCCGCATCGCTCATACATTCCATAATGCTTTCGATATAGCCTAACTGCACCATGATTTTATCGGTAACAATTAGCGGACGACGCAGGCCCATGCTCTTGAGTATGACGCCAACTTCTTTGCTGGCTCCTGCACCGATCTGTAAAATCCGTGGCAGAATTATTTTCGCAGACATAATGGCCCCAATATTTAAATCTCTAGTGGCGTTCTTGTCGTTTCAAGTTCGATTAAGAGACAGCGAATAGATAATGATTAGACTCTCAACATTACATTAAAAATGATACGAATCATATCGTTTTAAATATATTTAGGGGACTTTAATTGGTTTTTTAGACAATGCAGTTTACGTCGCACATTTGACACAACAGCTGTATGTTGGGTCAATGCGCAATCTGCCTAAGATAATAAGTTCGTCACATTCTACGCAACGACCAAAGTCGCCGGAGTCAATTCTGGCCAGTGCGGAGGGGATTCGAGCTAGTTGTAGTTTACGTCGGCGAGAGGCCTCTCGGGCCATTTCAGCGCCTTGCATGGCATCCATGCGCGAAAGACGTCCAACCATAGACTGATCAAGTGCCACTGGTTTTAAGGTGTCTTTTGATAGTAATTCGAGTTCTTCAAGTTCTATTTGAAGCGCTACAAGTGCTTGATGGAATGAATCTATTGTTGACCGATCCATGAGCTGGTTAGATGGCCGGAAGTTCATTGATAGAGAAGGCTTGCTGGTCTAACCAAGGGGAAATGTCAGCCATCTGGGTAACGATATCATCAGTATAGATTGAGCGGCAAATATCCGCTATTTTCGCAGGCCAATCGCCTAATTCGTTGTTGCGATACACCAGAGAAAGGTACCGAGCATTGGCACCTTTAGTGAGCGATATTACCTTAGTACCTTCGAGTAATTCTGGATATCGCACCAAGCAGAGCCCCGATGTTAGTGCCCAGCCCTGTCCAGATTGCACAAACCTCAGCAGAGTTTGGGTACTGTCCAGTTCATAACTCGCATTGAGCTCTATATTTAGTCTGCGAGCAATAAGGTCTGTGAGGCTGCCCAGCCGAGATTGTCTGTTGTAATGGACAAAGGGAACATTCTCAGCTAACCATGCTGGGGTAACATCTTCGCCTTTGGCAATGTGATTGGGGACAATCATTACAATAGGGTCTCTGAGCAGGGGAAGTCGCCGTAGCTCTGGATGTTCATCTATTGGGTCGCTGGTAATTAACAGGTCTAGATCGCGCGAGAGTAAAGCTTGAGTTAACGGTGACACTAATCCGGTACGTAGCGCTAATTTAGAAGTAAACGGTTTCACCTGCTGCATAAACTGGAGACCTGCGACATCACAAAATGAATCGATCATGCCAACTTTGAGAGGCAGATTGCCAGTACCAGAAGCCTCACGGACATCAACTAGCATGCGTTTGGTATCATTAATCAGATTGTCAGCATAGCCCTTCAGCACTTGGCCGCTAGGGGTCAATTTGATCGGTCTAGAGCGGGTAAGTACCAACTGAGTTTCAGTCTGCAGTTCAAGTTGTTTAATAGTCTGAGAGACGGCTGACTGAGTAATACCCAAGCGTTCGGCCGCTTGGGTCAGGCTGTCAGCGTCGCTAACCGCTGAAAATACCCGTAGCGCGCTAATTTCTATATTACTGTTTTTCTTCATTGCGCTAGTGTAGCGTAAAAGTGATCAGAGGAAAGTTAAGAGCCACAGTTTTATCAATCAGCAGAGACCAACTTAACTACTTTTTATCAGTCGCTGTAATGCACTAAATCCTATGGGATAACCGCCATATTCATGCATTGCATCGAGCAGGCAATCCCAGAGGAATTCGACACCGCTAATGTCGCTCAAAATATAAAACCCAGGGGTGCCTCCAAGATCATTGCGAATCACTACCGCATTGGTTTTAGCAATGGATGTTTGTGCGATCTCACCACGAGCAAATTTATGAGTGCGTAAATCGACACCACAAATCTTAGAAAACATCTCCGAAGCCTTAGTTCCGGTGACCGCCAGCCAGCAATGGCTATCGCCACGAGGCAGAATATAGGTCTGTTTATCATAGTTATGGTGGTCTATTTCCGCCTTGTCAGAGAGAGTTGCCACATCATTACTGAGAGCAAAAATATCACTGAGGATGAGTACTTCTTGATCGGATAATTTAGCGACTAAAGAACCTGCATGCTGACACTCCGCAGTATTAGGCAGTGTCGGTATCTTGAGTTTTTGTGTCTCTAACCATGATGGTGCACCTGGGCCTTTAAAACCGAGGCGAGGCAAGGTTGATAGATCACAGATAGCCAATATCTGAGCCTGCGAATGCTCTTCTTGGATACTTTCATTATTACCATAGTGCCCAACCAGGAGATTACCGCCAAACTCCTTAAAAAGAGCATGATTGGTGATATGGCGTTGTTTGAGTGGGCTGCGTCGTTTTACAGAGGTAGGATCTAAAGTAGCCATATTAAAGCTCCTGGCGCGCAGTAGTAGAATCATAAAAGGGCAGATCAACAACAGTGGCATCAACAAGGACACCGCCACTAGATCTAATCACAATGGCACTGCCGTTAGCGGCGCTAGTAGGGGACACATAGGCAAGGCCGATGGCCTTGTCCAGCGTTGGAGAGTAGTTACAGGAAGTTACCCGACCCGTCATGTACTCACCATCTAAAATTAAGTGACTCTCCTGGGGTATGGGTGATTCAATATTATTAACCACAAAGCCCACTAAACTGCGCAGACTTGGTTTCTTTTCTAGCTCTCTAAGTGTTCGACCACCGACAAAAAATGGTTTTTTCTTAGAGACTGCCCAACTCATCCGTACCTCGATGGGGTTAGACATAGCATCAGTGTCTTGGCCGATAATGATATGACCCTTTTCTAAACGCAGAATTCTCTGCGCTTCAATGCCAAAGGGTTTAATAGTGTAATTGTTGCCCGCTTCCATCAGTGCATCCCAGAGCGCTTCACCATATTGCTGAGGGGCGTGAATTTCATAGCCAAGCTCACCGACGAAGCCCACTCTAATTAGGCGAGTAGGTATGCCTGCGACAGTGCCACTGCGAACACCCATATAGGGGAAACCTGCAGGGGATAAATCAATATCGGCACACACTTTTTCTAGTACCAATCTGGCATTGGGGCCTGCTATGTTGATGCCGCAATAGGCAGAAGTGACATTCGCAATGTCAACATTCAAGCGCCATTGGGCATTCCATTTCAGCATATTTTGGTAAACACGATCAACACCGCCGGTAGTCGCGGTGACATAATAGTGGTTGTCACCAAAGCGGCAGGCCACCCCATCGTCAATAACCACGCCAGCCTCATTGGTGAGCAACGCATAGCGGGCTCGTCCCACGGGTTGCTTCACAAAACCAAAGGTATATAAGCGGTTTAAAAACTCCCCGGCATCGGGGCCACGCACTTCCAGCCCGCCCAGCGTAGAGACATCTACTAGGCCAACATTGTTGCGGACATTAGTGACTTCAGCATTGATACAGTCCTGCCGTGTAAAGTTATCTTGGGCATAATATGCGGGTCTAAACCAGGCGCCTGCTTGAAGCATCTCAGCACCGGCCTCTAGGTGACGGTAGTGCATGCTACTGCGTCGCGCAGGATAAAAGCTGCGACCTGCACTATGCCCTAATTGTTCTGCTGAAAACGGCGGACGCGCAGTGGTTACGCCAGTGTCGGCCACTGTTCGATGGGTCGCTGCAGCAACTATTCTGGCTGCTGCCAAGGCGGAGTGACGACCCTGAGAGGGACCCATGCCACAGGTAGAATAACGTTTGACTAGCTGTATATGCTCATAACCATCACCGGTGGCATTAACAATATCAGCAATAGTGAGATCTTCATCATAATCGACAAATTCCTTACCTTTTGGATGGGCAAATATTGGCCAAGGGTGATTGGGACTAATAGTCCCCTTAGGAACGACTTCGCCCACAGCGATCTGAGTAAAGCCAAGAGCATTGGTTGCAATTGCGGCCGTTCTTCGGGCTTCTGCTAATACAGCATCAATATGCCAAAGACTATTTACGGAACCTGCGAGTTGCAATGTTTCTGGGCAGTTATTGAGCGTAAACATGGCCGATTGATCGTCATAACTAAGTTGGCCACCCGCTTGGCAGGCTAACTGATAGGCGGGGGGGTAGCCGACCGACATGCACAGTAAATCACAATTAATGATCTCTCTATCACCGCCACAGATACCTTGGCTAATAATATCACGCACCTCGACACTGGTAATGTGCACCACTTTCTTCCTGTGAGCGGCATATACAGCGTAACCGGTTTTCACCCTAATTCCTCTAGCAATAGCCGCTTTCGCAACTTCGTCATAATCAGGATTTGAGCGCAGATCAACAATAGCTTGAATAGTGACTCCTGCATCAAGCAGATCAAGCGCTGTACCGTAACCATCATTATTGCCGGTGAGAATAACGGCTGCTGAACCTGGTTTCACCCCATAGAGATGAACTAGCCGCTGCGCTGCACTGCTCATCACCACGCCTGGCAAATCATTGTTATGGAACAATGCGGGCTGTTCAAGCGCACCGGTGCAGAGAATGGTTTGCGTAGCTCTGACCTTGTAGAGGCGATTTTCACAAATAATGGGTAGCCAATTATCGGCAAACCAGCCGTTGCATACCGCGTTGGTCATGACTGTAATGTTATTGTTGGCCTGTACTGCAGAGACCAATTCCATACGCAGTAATTTTCCTCGCGTTCCAGTAGCATCGAAGCGAGCGTAGTTTAGTGAGCCACCTAAGCTTGGGTTTTCATCGACTAAAAGCACTTCACAGTTGTCTACAGCCGCGTCAATTGCTGCCTGCATGCCCGCTGGACCGCCGCCAATCACGACCACATCATAAAATTTGTATTGTTTGTCGTAGTAAGGGGATTTTAGCTGTTGATCGATAATGCCTAGACCGGCCTTCTTACGAATCAGGGGAGCCCATTTTTCCCACATACCACGAGGTTTGAAAAAGGCTTTATAATAAAATCCAACAGGTAAAAAGCGTGAGAAAAGCCCCAGCAAGGCACCGCGATCATTCTCTAGACTTCCGGTATAGTTTTGGCCGCTAACCTGCATGCCTTCTTTGATAATTTGTTTATCAGCCAATGCATTAGGGTTCGAGGGTAATTGCACCATAGTATTGGCGTCTTGGCCGGCCATGGTTAAGGCACCGCGGGGGCGATGATATTTGAAGGAGCGACTCAATAACCATTGCTGATTAGCTAATAAAGCGCTCGCAATAGTGTCGCCTTCAAAGCCATTAACAGTTTTGTTTTCGAATTCAAATTGCACTCCAATATCACGGTTAATTAAGCTTCCATAAGGCGCAGGTAGACGGTTATTCATAATTAAACCTCCGTCTCTGGCGCGGTAAATTCAACTCGCTGTTGGTAAATTTCATCTGCCTTGAAGGTTCTAATCACGTCGTCGGTGATGGTGTTGCGCTCAGCTAAAAACCAAAAAGAACTTGCTGTATGACACCACCATTCGGTGACCACCCCGGCGGCATTGTCATGGAAAAATACGTGCTCTGCCCAATCGCGGGCTGAGCTTGTGCGATGATCGGGCATCGCGTGATATTCACCACCATAGGTGAACTCAGATATATTGCGTTTGCCGTTAAGAGGACAGGTGAGAAGTTTCATTTGCTATCCTCTAATGGCTAGCGGCTGTGGCGCCGGCTTCATTAACTTGTTCAAACCGATAAAAGCGTTCGAGCTCAAACGGCTTAATCAGATCAGGGACCTTTTTTGTGGCGATCAATTCAGCCATGGTGACACCGCAGATTGGTGTTGCCTTAAAGCCCCAAGTTCCCCAGCCGGCGTCGAGATAATAGTTCTCTACCGGGCTAAGCCCCATAATTGGACTGTAGTCCGGCGTCATATCTGTGGTTCCAGCCCATTGTCGCAAAAGCCTGGCTTGGGATAGAAATGGAAAGAGCTCCAGCGCCGCAGCTGACAAAGATTCACGCTGACCAAGTGTCGCTCGCGTGTTGTATAGCGGGTAGGGATCAGAGCCACCACCAATAACAAATTCACCCCTAGACGTCTGGTGGACATAGACATGAACCTGCGGTGAGCTTACATGCGGAGTAAGAACCGGTTTGTAGGGCTGAGTAACCATGGCTTGCAGCGGATAGCAATGTATCGGCAGTGGTATACCCGCTTTTTTAGCCACGATTGAGCTGGCGCCGGCCACTGCTTGCACCACAGAACCACACTCGACACGGCCACGATTGGTTTTTACTGCAGTGACACGCCCGTTAGTGATCTCGACATCTTCAACTTCAGTCAATTGATGTAACTCAACACCACGATCACAGGCTCCTTTTGCATATCCCCAGGCCACCGCATCATGCCTTGCTGTTGCTCCATCGGCATGCCAGAGGCCTGCCATGATTGGAAAGCGACTATCTTCTGACATATTCAGGTTGGGCACTAACTCCGCAATGGTTTGACGATCGACTAATTCTGAACGGACACCCAGGTGCTGATTGACTTCGGCACGCCAGCGAAAACTGCGGATGGCTGCATCACTGTGGGCTAGCGTCAGTTGGCCACGACTTTCCATCATCACGTTGTAATTAAATTCATTACTCAGGTTGTTATATAATTTGACTGACTCGCTGTAAAATTTGACGCCGGCTTCGGTGAGATAGTTGGATCGAATAACAGCAGTATTCCGCGCAGTATTGCCACCGCCAAGATAACTTTTCTCAAGAATCGCAACATTGGTAATGCCGTGATACTTGGCAAGGTTATAGGCAATCGCTGTACCATGTCCGCCGCCGCCAATGATTATAACGTCGTAGTGCTTTTTTAGCTCTTTTGCAGGAGTAAAGTGGTGCTTGGCAGGATAATTATTGCTAAGACCGTATTTTAGTAATCCAAAAGGCATTCGCTTACTCTCTTTGCTCTTAAAAGATGGGTTGGTGATTTAACTGCCTAAAAATACAACAGTTTTATTGCCATCAAGAAATACTCGTCGTTGAATATGGTACTTAACGGCCTTGGCTAGTGCTAAGCTCTCATTGTCACGACCTTCACGAACCAAGTCGTCAGGGCCGCAATTGTGGTCAACGCGGGTCAGCACTTGCTCAATGATCGGACCCTCATCCAGATCAGAGGTAACATAGTGAGCTGTTGCACCAATGACTTTGACGCCTCGCGCATATGCCTGATGATAGGGCTTAGCGCCTTTGAAGCCGGGCAGGAATGAATGATGAATATTGATACATCGACCCGACAATTTTTCAGTAAGATCATTGGATAATATTTGCATGTAGCGCGCCAAAATAACTAATTCAGACCCTGTTTCTTCAACGATTTCGAGTAGACGCTGTTCTTGCTGTGATTTGGTGGCAGCGGTTACGGGTAAATGAATAAAACGGATACCCTCTCGTTCGACCATCGGGCGTAAATTTTGATGATTTGAAATGACCGCAGTAATCTCCATGTTGATCTCACCTTTGCGCTGACGGTAAAGTAGGTCGTCCAAACAATGATCGTATTTGGACACCAAGATAAGTGTTTTTACCGGCACTGACGGGCTGTGAAACTCCCACTGCATGCCGAAGATTTCTGCAACACTCTCAAATGTTTTTGTAATAACAGAAATCTCAGGCGATTTTTCTTGCCGACGAAATACAGCCCGCATAAAAAACTTTTTAGTTGACTCGTCATCAAATTGTTCAAGGGCGCAGATATAACAGTCCCTGTCGGCTAAAAAGCTGGTGACAGCTGCAACAACACCAGTGCCTGCACGGCAGGTTCCTGTGAAAATAAAGTTGTCGTTGTCGATAATACTGTTTGTCATTTAGGGTGCCTTGTGGAAGTTCGAAAGTTAGTTAGTTTAACTCTTAACAACCGATTAAACTTCACATCCTGTGGGGAGAGAATAATGCAATGGAGAGCTCAAGTAGGTCAATTTTAATAGGGCAAGATAAGTAAGTCTAATAGGCTAATTCGCCTCGGCTTATGCGTATAAATACGAATGATTATTAGTTATGTTAAGTGATGAGTATGATATTATTCACTTCAATAGTGACACAGTTATCATTTTTGGTTGAGACCTTGGATTTCTGCGTAAATTGCGACTAAACTGCCGGCGTTAGAAATACCATTATTTCAGAATAACGTTCGAACAGAGGTTTTCTAAGTGGACATTAACAAGCAGTCTGGTGAACAAATTGTTGCATTGATGGCTCAGCGACGCTCTCATCCTCGCCTTGAAGATCCAGCTCCGAGCGATGAATTAATGCACTCTATTTTTACCGCGTCTCTGCGAGCACCAGACCATATGCATTTGCGTCCTTGGCGATTCTTAACCATCGCAGGGACAGATCGAGAGTTTCTCGGCGACTTGTTTGCGAAAGACTTTAAGTCTAACAATCCCAACGCAGATGCCATTAGTTTGGAAAGTGCCGCTAAAAAAGCACTGAGAGCACCCCTCATAGTGGTGGGGATAGCAAGTTATAAGGATCATGATCGCGTACCGAAAATCGAACAGTCCATCGCGGCAGCTGGTGTGCTTCACAACATGGGTATGGCAGTTTATGCCAGTGGTTTTGGTTCTGTTTGGCGCACTGGTCCGTATGCATCATCAGCTATTGTTAAGCAAGGCCTTGGCTTGACCGAGGGTGAAGAAATTGTCGGTTATCTTTATGTCGGCACACCGAGCAAAGCCGATCGGCCCCTTAAACCGATTTCGTCGGAGGATTTTTTTAGTGCTTGGCCAGGTATAAAATAAATCCAAAGTGACTACCTAATCAGTAACAAACAACTAAAAGATATTATAAGTATTAAGGACTTTTGAATGAGTATTGACCAAAGCCAACAGTTAGAAGACATTTCTTCCTTGCCGAGTAAAATTACTATCTTGTTTGGCTCTGAAACTGGTACTGCTGAAGAGTTTGCCTTTGACTTAGGAACCGCTGTGAAAAGCCAAGATTTTCTGTGTGAGGTGGGTGATTTAGATGATTATGATTCATCTAACTTGGCTAATGAGAGCTTGGTGATTGTGGTGACTAGCACCTATGGCAATGGGGAAGCGCCCTATAATGCGGAAGAGATGTATAACTGGCTGGAAACTCAAGAACCAGATCTCAGCTCAGTTTCCTTTGCTGTTTGCGCCCTTGGTGACACTGGTTACCCGGCCTTTGCTCAAGCTGGAAAAGACTTTGACCGTCTTTTAGAAGAGAACGGCGCGACGCGTATTTTACCAAGATTTGAATTAGATGCCTGTTTTGACGAATCCATAGAGCCGTTTGTCGAGCTGGTTCAAGGTTGGCTGGCTGAGCATGGCCAGAGCTATCAGCTTGCTGCTCAGGGAGCTGCAAGCTGAGGGCAGGGAATTAAAGTTTGATTAGACTGGTCTATTATTGTTTGGGAAACTCACGGAGGATACAAAACTTTTAATGACAATATACTCAGGACGAATATCCCTTTTGTTGATCGGTACCATCCTTTCTGGGTGCGCAACCTACCAGCCCGCTCAGACTGACAATGTATGCAATATTTTCTGGGGTGAGACCGACTGGTATGAGGACGCCCGAGAGGCTAAAAAGCGCTGGGATATGCCCATTTCGATTATGATGGCGATCATGAATCAAGAGTCATCATTTCGTTCAAGCGTGCGGCCTGAACGTCCCAAATTTCTATTCATTCCACTGCCGCGAAAATCCTCTGCCTTTGGTTATGCACAAGCTCAAGACGCAGCTTGGAATGACTATCGAAAAGCGACAGGTAACTGGCGTCATGACCGCGATAAGTTTGCTGATGCGATTAATTTTATAGGCTGGTATACCGATACTAGCCACCGACGACTGGGTATTTCTAAGACCGACCCCTACCGACAATATTTAGCTTATCATGAAGGTTGGGGAGGTTACTCAAGAGGTTCTTATACCAAGAAACCGCAGCTACTCAAAGTTGCTGCCAGCGTCAAGCGCCAGACTGGCACCTACAATAGCCAATTAAAAAAGTGTCGGCCTTTGTTGGATAAGGCGGTCAAAGGTTGGTTTTTTTGATCTGGTGATCTTCATTACGTATTAAATTTGTCGCCCGGGTGACTCTCGTTGCCACATAATTCCGGTAGTATTCCACACGTTAAATAAAATTTAAGGTTTTTTATGTCAGTTGAGCATATAGATGTCGTAATTATTGGCGCAGGGCTATCTGGCATTGGCGCTGCCTGCCATCTCACTCGCAATACGCCCACCAAAAGCTATGCGATCCTTGAGGGTAGAGGTGCAATGGGAGGTACTTGGGACTTGTTTCGCTATCCCGGAATACGCTCAGACTCAGATATGCATACTCTTGGGTATAGTTTCAAACCATGGAAACATGAGAAAGCCATTGCTGATGGGCCAGCGATCCTGAACTATATCTGTGAAACTGCTCAGCAGTATGACATTGAGCAACACATTCGCTATAACCAAAGAGTAGAGCTTATCTGCTGGGACAGTGTCTCTGCTACTTGGAACTTGAGGCTGAAAGTGAGTGGTCAAAAAGACACTATCATCACCTGCAATTTTATTTATAGCTGCACGGGCTACTACCGATATGATCAGGGCTATATGCCTGAATTTCCCGGAAGTGATTCGTTCAATGGTCAAATTGTTCATCCGCAACAATGGCCAGAGGCATTAGATTATGCAGGTAAGAAAGTTGTTGTTATTGGCAGTGGTGCTACAGCGATCACCCTGGTTCCGGCTATGGCCAAGACTGCAGGCCATGTGACGATGTTGCAGCGCTCCCCAACATATGTGGTATCTAGGCCATCAATAGACAGTTTTGCCACTAATTTGGAACGCTATTTGCCGGATCAAGTAGCCTACACATTGACGCGCTGGAAGAATATTCTGTCACAAATGATCCTATACCGTATGAGCAAGCGTAAGCCGGATTACGTTAGAGAGAAATTGATTGAGTGGACGCAGCATTGGTTGGGCGAAGACTTTGATGTAGACACTCACTTTTCACCGAACTATAAACCCTGGGATCAGCGCCTTTGTCTGGTACCTAATGGCGATCTTTTCCGGTCACTGCGTAAAGGAACCTCATCGGTTGTTACTGACCATATTCATAACTTCACTGAAACAGGTATCCAACTTAAATCAGGTGAGACACTGGAAGCAGATGTTATTGTCACTGCTACCGGTCTTGAGTTACTGGCAATGGGGGGGATGGAAATAGAGGTGGATGGTAAGTCCGTAGATATTTCAGACACCGTTCAGTACAAAGGTATGATGCTTAGCGATGTGCCGAATTTCTTTTTTGCCACTGGTTATACTAATGCCTCATGGACGTTAAAGTGCGATCTTACAAGTGAATATGTCTGTCGGTTGATAAACCATATGGATAAGACGAAACAGCAACAGTGTGCGCCGCGCACTGGAAAGATGAGTTTTAACCGCGTGATGTCGATTGGGTTAGAGTCTGGCTATGTCAAACGCTCAATTGATAAGTTTCCAAAAGAGGGCGCAATAGCACCATGGAAACTGCATCAGAGCTATTTCTTAGATCTCTTGCAGTTGAGGTACGGGTCGGTCAAAGACAGATATATGGCGTTTTCCGGCACCGCTAAGGAGAATAAATCGTCCAAAGTAGTTTAGTTAAGTGTTGTTTAATCAGTTAGGCCTTACTTAATAACTTTTGAGATATTAGCTTCGCTTTATAGCTGTTAATGATGAATGCGCAAATAAAGGTGGCACTCATTAGCATGATGATAGTGGGTGCCGGAGCGCTGTCGATGAAGAAGCTCAAATAGACACCGAAAAAAGAACAGCACACCGATATACCGACTGCGGCGAATATCATGGTTTGAAATTTAGTCGTCATTAGGTGGGCAATAGCGCCAGGCGCGATCAACATTGCGATCACTAAAATCATACCCACGGCCTTGAGGGCGCCAACAATGGTTAATGATAAAAGTGCCAGCAGTCCATAATGAAGTGCTTTGACCGGCAGTCCAATAACTTTTGCATGCTGTCGATCGAAGACAAAAACTAACAAATCCTTGCCTTTAATTAAAATAAAGGTCATGACTAGTAGGGTGATAATCCCAGACTCGATCACATCGCGCCAACTAATGCCTAACACATCACCAAATAAAATATGGTCTAGGTGCACATTTGAGTCGATCTTAGTCATCATTACCAAGCCAACTGCGAACATGCTGGAAAAAACGACACCCATCACGGTATCTTCCTTTAGTCTACTATTCTCAGAGATAAAGCCTGTCGCTATAGCGCAGACCATGCCGGCGCTAAAAGCGCCTATGGCGAGGGGTATGCCAAGAATATAGGCCAGAACTACACCGGGTAAAACTGAGTGTGATATGGCATCCCCCATTAGTGACCAACCTTTAAGCACTAAAAAACATGATAATATTGCGGTGGGTACTGCGACTAAGAGTACAATCGTAAATGCTTGTAACATAAAGGTGAATGAAAAAGGCTCTATTAGCACAGCAACATTATCCATTAGCTTGTGCCCCAATCACTAAACCTTGCTTGGCCTTTAGGCGAGATGCTAGATAGCCATGTTTAGGCGCAAACAAAAAAGCCGTGACGAAAATACTCGATTGGAGAACCACAATAATTCCTCCAGTGGCACCATCGACAAAAAAGCTTAGGTATGCACCCAATAGAGATGTCCCTGCACCGATGGCTACACTTAGTGAGATGATAATGCCAAATCTATCACTCAACAAATATGCTGTAGCACCTGGGGTTACGACCATAGCAATCACTAAAAAAGCACCCACAGTCTGCAACGCAGCAACTGTACAGGCACTGAGCAGTGAGAAGAATAATATTTTTAGCCTTGTGGGGTTCAGGCCAATTGTTCGCGCGTGATTTTCATCAAAAAATACTACTAGCAGATCTTTCCACTTAGCCAATAAAGTTACTAATGATATACCGCCAATCAAAACCATCTGAAGTGTGTCGGCGGGAGGGATGGCTAAAATATTTCCAAGCACAATAGTTTGAATATTAACTGACGCTGGCGAAAGCGAAATCATAAACAGGCCGAGGCCAAAAAACGAACTAAAAATGAGACCAATAATCGCGTCTTCTTTTAGTTTTGAACGCTGGCTTAGGAATAGCATTGTACTGGCGGCCAATCCACCGGAGAAGAATGCACCTAAAGCAAAAGGCAATCCCAGCATATAAGCTCCAGCTACACCAGGAACAATGGAGTGGGATAGGGCATCACCAATGAGTGACCAACCTTTTAGCATCAAATAAGCCGACAAAAAACCGCAGACGCCTCCAACTAGGGCGCTTACGCATATGGCATTAACCATGTATCCATATTCAAAGGGGACCAGCAGAGGGTTCATTATTCTGGGCTCTCTGCACTATCGGGCTGATCCGTGCCGTAAAGTACAACAGGTCGCTCGTCATCAGATAGTACTGTGACTTGGCGAGAGTCATCATCATCATGAAGCTGCTTGCCAGTAAGAACAAAACGGCGCAAAACACCACCAAATGCGAGCTGCAAATTTTCTTGTGTAAAAACGCTTTCAGTTGTTCCAGAGGCCAACACAGTGCGGTTAATTAATACTGCGCGATCACAAAATTCAGGAACACTACCGAGGTTGTGAGTAGATACTAAAATAACTTTTCCCTCTGATCTCATTTCTCGCAGCAAGGCCATAATTTGTTCTTCTGTTTTTACATCGATACCCGTAAAAGGCTCATCAAGCAGAACAACTTGACTCTCTTGAGCGAGTGCTCGAGCTAAAAAGACGCGCTTTTTTTGGCCACCTGATAATTCGCCAATTTGGCGCCCACGGAAGGATTCCATACCCACACGTGACAGCGCCATCTCAACCATCTGGTGATCTTTACTCTTGGCGCGTCTGAACATATTCATATGCCCGTAACGACCCATCATCACCACGTCTTCAACCAACACGGGGAAATTCCAGTCGATCTCCTCGCTTTGCGGCACATAGGCGACTTGGTTAGTTTTTAGTGCTTTTCGAACGGTTAATCCGAGTATCTCAACCGACCCAGCCGCCAGAGAGACAAAGCCCATAATTGACTTAAATAGTGTTGATTTACCGCTACCGTTGACTCCCACCAACGCAGTAATAGTCCCTCTAGGAAGGCTAAAGGAGGTGTCATGAATCGCCGTATGACCATTTTTGTAGGTCACCGTGATATTGTTGACGTCTAATCCAACCATTACTGGCTCAAGCCCTCTGCTATAGTGCTCAGCGTAACGCTGAGTAAATCGATATAAGTAGGCACCTTACCATCTTCTGAACTCAATGAATCAACATACAGCACGCCTGCATAGTTTGCTTTTGTCTCGCGAGCGACCTGCTGTGCGGGTTTGGCCGACACCGTGCTCTCGCTAAATATAGCTTTGATGTGGTGTTTGTTAATTTGGTCAATAACGCGACGAACCTGTTGTGGAGTCCCTTGGCCATCGGCATTTATGGGCCACAAATAAGCCTCCTTTAATCCATAATCCCGCGCCAAATAGCTAAAGGCTCCCTCGCTAGTAACGAGCCAGCGGTTGCTTTCCGGTAATCTATCTAGCGTAGATTTAAAGGGAGCAACGGCAGCTAGCACCTGAGCGCCATAGCGTTTGGCATTAGCGTTATAAACATCCGCATTGCTGCTGTCATAACGCACTAGGGCTCGACGAATATTATCGATATAGATGAGTGCATTGGACGCTGACATCCACGCGTGAGGATTCGGCTTTCCTGAATAGGGACCCTGAGAGATACCCAGAGGCTCAATGCCTTCAGTTACCACCACGGAAGGCACACCCCGTAAATTGCGGAAGAACTTTCTAAACCAGAGTTCCAGATTGAGCCCATTATAGACAATTAGATCGGCGCCTTGGGCGCGTCTTATATCCCCTGGGGTTGCCTGGTAGTTATGGATTTCTGCATCTGGCTTGGTAATCGACTCCACAATAGCTGCGTCACCGGCAACATTTTGGGCAATATCTGCAATGACCGTGAAAGTGGTAATAATCTTGAATTTATCTTCATCATTAGCGAGTGCTAAAGTCGACGAAAATGCCCCAGCTAATGAGGTAAGACAAAATAAATATCTAACGATGGTCTTATGCATGTATACGATATTCTCAAAAGATAAGTAGTGTAAGCTACGGATTAAAATGTAGCAATGGCTACGGATTATGTCAAGACTTTACGCCTTAATCCGATTGTTTTTTATGGTTATAAGAGAGGGGAAAAATTATTCCCTACAGACACCTATATGTTTGCGCAGACTAGAGAGTCTCAATAGTTGAGGCATAAACCGTCTTATGCCTCAACGACAGAGCCTGTATTTCTAGACAGACATCAAACGTTCTTTGGCAGAAGCATATTGACTTTCAATCTTATCAACCAAGTCTTGAGTGGTAAGAACAGCTTTTATCGCGCCAATGCCTTGGCCGCAGCCCCAGATATCTTTCCAGGCTTTTGCTGATGAATTACCGCCAGAACCGAAGCTCATTTTGGAGGGGTCGCTCTCTGGGAGATTATCTGGATCAAGACCAGCAGCTACAATTGATGGCTTCAGATAATTGCCATGAACACCGGTAAAGAGGTTACTTAAAACAATATCGGAGGCGTCACTATCAACCAACGACTGTTTGTAAGGCTGTTCGGCATTGGCTTCTTGAGTGGCAATAAACGAAGACCCTATATAGGCAAGATCGGCACCCATCGCCAGAGAAGCGAGGACTGCCTCGCCATTCGAGATGGAACCAGACAATAGTAGAGGGCCTTCAAACCACTCACGAATCTCTTGGATTAAGGCGAACGGGGATAGAGTTCCGGCGTGCCCTCCAGCACCTGCTGCAACCGCAATAAGGCCATCTGCACCCTTTGCAATAGCCTTCTTGGCGAAGCGATTGTTAATGATGTCATGTAGAACAATTCCGCCATAGGAATGAATCGCTTCGTTAACAAATTCTTTGGCGCCAAGCGATGTAATCACGATAGGCACTTTCCACTTCACACACATTTCCACGTCATGCTGCAAACGGTCATTTGAACCATGTACGATTTGATTCACAGCGAAGGGCGCCGACGGCGAGTCTGGGTTTGCTGCGTCATATTCGGCTAACTCAGTGGTAATTCGCTCCAGCCAGCGATCTAACTCTGCTGCAGGCCTTGCATTCAGGGCCGGAAACGACCCAACTATGCCTGCCTTACACTGAGCAATCACCAAATCTGGCGTCGAAATAATAAACAGAGGGGCGGCGACAACGGGTAATCTTAGTCGCTCTGAAAGTATTGGAGGTAAAGCCATTGTTTAATCCTATTATGCTGTGAGTTATCAGGCGTGGCTCTAATCGAGTGCCACTTTTACGTTTAAGTGCGAACGTTTAAAAGTGCAAACTTGATCGTTTCTTGAAACCTACACTTCGAACGCAATATATTAACCTCGTTACATAAAGTCGTATAGTGGAAATGGATTGTAGATAGTGACCCTTGAGTCGCGCTATTACTGATGAGAGAGTAAAGGAGTAATGGGAGTAGGTTGATAAACAATGACAGTTTTTTATAAGTTTGCTTTAGAGTATTGCTAAATGAGACCGCCCTAGATAGGATCAATACTTGATTTGAATCAGTGTATTTGATTGCATCAGTAATGAGTTACAACCATTGATGTGTTGTCGTACAATGAGCTAAATTCAAGAGGTTACCATTATCAATGACTGCCATAATTAAAATCTCGAATGTAACCCAAGTGTTTATTCTGGCGATTGTCCTATGGTCTTTTTACGCAGTTATGCTGCTGGATGATCCCAGTGTGTATGCTGAAAATAATCTATTGGAAAGTACCCAAGCATTGACTCTTGCATTGGCATTGGTGTTTTTTTTAGTCCCTGTCTTTGACTCCGTTCGGAACGATCGATTGATTGCTGTCTTTCTGTCGCTGCTATCGTTAGGTTTCATTTTACGAGAGCTGGATGTTGAGCAGTTTGATCTGCCAAATCTTTTAATTTTGCTGGGTTCAGGTAAAGGGCGCAATCTCTTGCTGGGTACTGGACTTTTACTGACTTTGGTAACTGCATTATTTAAGTTTCGTTACTATTTGAGTCTGTCACGCTGTTTTTTCCGTCATGGTGCTGGAATAGCGACCTTGTTTGCGGGTTTGTTCCTTGTGGTTGGAGATATCTTTGAGAAAATCGACATCCCTTACCACGTTTTATACGAAGAGAGTTTAGAGCTTGTAGGCTATGCCATTTTGTTGCTGGCGGCTTCAAAGCTGGCTCGTCGTGAAGTAAAATCTGACACTTTTATTCGCTAAAAGGCAGACCCTCAAAGAATAATCATTCAAGAAGGTTAACAACAGTCCGGCAAGAATCAGTTGACGCTCTTATATGAGTCGATTTTCACACTTTATCTGATCCCATTAAATGCAAAAAACCCCACCCTTTTGAGGTGAGGTTTACTTGTTTGGTGCACTCGGGTGGATTCGAACCACCGACCGCTCGGTTCGTAGCCGAGTACTCTATCCAGCTGAGCTACGAGTGCATTTTTTCTCTCAAATCTGAGGCCGCTCACTATAGGTGAGGGGCGTGGTTGAGTCAACAGATGGTGGCTG
>CAJWFB010000019.1 GCA_913031645.1 uncultured Cellvibrionales bacterium | reverse complement strand
ATAAAAAAACCCCTGTAAAAACAGAGGCTTAATTAATCTATATGGCGGTGGGATAGGGATTCGAACCCTAGTTAGGCTATTAACCTAAGCCAGTTTTCAAGACTGGTGCATTCAACCGCTCTGCCATCCCACCTGTTGAAGGCGCGATTATACAGCGCCTTATTCTGCGAACAAGTACCAATTAACTCTTTGGCGTATTTTCTTGCGAAGAAACATCACTTGAAGCGGCATTCAAAGTCTCAGACGCAGGCTTCTTTGCTTTAGCCTGTGCTTTTGGTTTAGTACTCGCACGTTTCTTTCTCGGGTCATTAGAGGCTCTGGGCACAGCTTTGGCTGGTGCTGGGGTAGAAACTGCAGGCTGAGTCGCTGGTGCAGATGCAACTGCCGGCGTTTCAACACGCTCAGTACTGACTTTAACCTCGGCCTTCGACTTTGGTTTTTTTCTTGGATCATTGCTAGCGCGTGTCACTGTATCCGCAGTTGCGACCTTAGAAGGCGCTTCTTTTTGATCCTTAGCTACTTTTGGCTTGGCCTTCGCAGCGGGCTTACGAGTGGCACGAGCTTTCTTAGGTGCTTCTGTGACAGCCGTGCTATCCGTTTGGGCTGCACCGGACGCTTCAACGGCATCACTTTTAGCCACCTTGGGTTTAGCAGGCTTGCGCTTGGCTCTGGGCTTAGGTGCAGTAGTATCGGTAGCTGTTGTCGTCGCTGCCACTGAGCTATCAGCGGCTGAGTTTACAGCAGATGATTCATTTATAGGTTTGCTAGTAACTACAGTTTCTTTTTCAACAGCAGGAGGGGTCGCCTGAGCGTCTGTTGATGAGCCTTGGGCCGTTGTCAGCGCGTTTGCTTGGTCCAACATCTCTTTGGGGACATCTTGACGTTGGCGACGTCGACGCGGTGGACGACGTTTGTCATCAGGCCGACGTGGTAATTGATCACCACTTTCTTGTTGCGTTGGACGTTTAACCGGAGCGGCAGTGGATGAGTCAACCGCTACCTGAGTGTTTTCAACTTGATCCTTCGACCGATTATTTCTATTACGCCGATTGTTGTTGCGGTTCTGATTGCCTTTTGGAGCATTCTTATGATCGGCTGACTGACCATTAGTAGTTGCCTTCGAATTGCTGCTTGTAGCCTCATTAGTTCCTTCTGCATTACGATCATTAGTACGCTGGTTATTCTGCCGACCACGGTTATTTTGGCCACCACGATTTCGATTTTGATTATTTCTATTGCGGTTACGATTATTGTTATTTTTGTTAGGTCTTGGCTTGCTCTCTTCTTCTTTAGCAGGCTCTATCGTGTCACCAAACATGCTTGCCCATAGGCGCTTGACAAGTCCAGGGCTCTTTTCTTTAGCGACCTCAGGTATTGCCATAACGGGTGCTGGGGTTGAAGGTATAACTGTTTTGACCGCTGGCTTGGGCAGCGACTGAGGTGCCTCGGCATCAGTCACGACTTCTTCTTCAGATTTGCTTAGTTCATTAGCGAGACGATAGCTAAAGTTGGAGTCATCGTCGTCCTGATTGCGGATTCGAACCACCTCGAAGTGTGGAGTATCCATTTCTGTATTGGGTAATACAGTCACCTTGATTTTGTTGCGTATCTCTATGTCAGAGACTTCTTTGCGCTTCTCATTGAGTAAAAAGGTAGCCACAGATACAGGCACAATAGCCCGGATTTCTCGGCTAAATTCTTTTTGTGCTTCTTCTTCAACCAATCTCAAAATTGATAGTGCAAGAGATCGGGTGCCACGAATGGTACCTTGCCCCTTGCATCGTGGACACGTGCGAGACATGGTTTCTTCTAGTGAAGGACGCAACCTCTGGCGAGACATTTCGAGTAAACCGAATCGAGAGATACGACCCACTTGAACGCGAGCACGATCAACTTCGAGTGCATCACGCATCTTGTTTTCAACTTCTTTTTGATGGCGAGTGTTAAGCATGTCAATGAAGTCAATCACGATGAGGCCACCGACATCTCGTAAGCGAAGTTGGCGTGCAATCTCTTCGGCAGCTTCTTTATTGGTGTTAAATGCTGTTTCTTCGATATCACCGCCTTTAGTTGCGCGAGCAGAGTTAATATCTACTGAGACCATAGCCTCAGTAACGTCGATAACAATAGAGCCCCCAGAGGGAAGGGTGACTTCTCTGCAGAATGCGGTTTCTATCTGATTTTCAATTTGATAGCGATTAAAAAGCGGTATTTCGTCCTGATAGAACTTAACCTTGCTCGTAAAGTCGGGCATGACCGTTGTGATAAATGCTGCAGCTAGGGCGTAGGCTTCTTCGCCATCAACAATAACTTCGCCAACATCCTGTCTCAAATAATCGCGAATGGCACGAACAATCACGTTGCTTTCTTGGAATAAAAAGTGAGGTGCTTTTGCCTTACTTGATTCTTCGGTAATGGTATTCCATAGTTGGAGTAGGTAATTGAAATCCCACTGCAGCTCTTCGGTTGCTCGACCAATACCTGCGGTACGAACAATAGCACCCATCCCGTCTGGAATGTCTAAACCACGCATGGCTTCACGTAGATCTGCACGCTCATCACCTTCGATTCGGCGTGAGATTCCACCAGCGCGAGGATTGTTAGGCATAAGCACCAGGTAGCGGCCAGCCAAGCTAATAAACGTGGTCAAGGCCGCGCCTTTGTTGCTGCGCTCTTCTTTTTCAACCTGAACAACGACTTCTTGACCTTCTTTAAGTGCGTCCTGAATGCGAACTTTGCCGCCTTCGGAGGCACCTTTTTTGAAGTATTCTCTGGAAACTTCCTTTAACGGTAAGAAACCGTGACGCTCTGCGCCATAATCCACAAAAGCCGCTTCTAAGCTCGGCTCTACGCGAGTGATTCGACCTTTATAAATGTTGGATTTCTTTTGCTCTCTTGTTCTATTTTCAATATCTAGATCATAGAGTCGTTGGCCATCGACCATAGCTACACGCACTTCTTCTGTGTGCGATGCATTGATTAACATACGTTTCATAATTCACCTTTACTCGTTGGTTAGAATGAGTACCAGTGGATACGAAAGAAGGGGAATATAGGCGACGAAAACAAGTGGTCGATAAAACGGGAACACGAGCCGACGGATTTTACCTTCGGCGCAATGTTAATCCGGTTTACCGTCTTCACATCTCCCAATGAGCAGCACAGAGTGCCTGACTATTGTGGAGTGTGTAAACAAACCAAACTTACTTTGGGATAGAGTTTTAGAGAGCTAAGGGCAACTAGTTATACATTGGCGTCCCAATTTACTGGCATGCCAGCGATTATTTATCGCCTTTTAACTGTTGCACATCTTTCTCTAAATCAACTAAATTTTCGTACTTACTTAGCCTACCACTGTTTATCAACGCGTTTGAAAACAAGCATTGCCGATTGTGTAATCGACTAACATCGCGGCAGTGGAATGCCTAAAACCTTTGTCTCTTTCGGACCATTACTGGCTGAGCTCACTCAGCTATTGTTTGCTTCCTGCTTCATATTTAGCAGGACGCCATGTGTTTGTTGCCTAAACTATTTCAGGCTATTAAACGTGTCACCGTCGCAGGTCTTCTCGACATAGCGCTCTGACAGCGCAGGCAATATAACAACAAACAGCTGATGGCACAAACTAAAGCTTACAATAAGATAGGTTTATCCCACACAGCTCGTTACAATGCGCTGCTTTAATAATCTATGGTTCTGATTTTCGTGGAAGAAATATCTAAGTTCGATAAGGTGTCCTTTGTAGAAGTAGGCGAGGAACACGCAGGTCAGCGGCTGGATAATTTTCTTATTCGCCATCTGAAGGGCGTACCAAAGTCGCGTATTTATAACCTCCTTCGTAAGGGAGAGGTGCGCGTCAACAAGGGACGAGTTAAGCCAGATACTCGAGTCAAAGTTGGAGATCTCGTGCGGATTGCGCCAATTCGAGTCGCTGAGCGCGGCGCTCTGCCGGTAGTGGGCAAAGATCTAAAGAGTTACTTGTTGGAGAATATTTTATTCGAAGATGAGGGAATGCTAATTTTCAATAAGCCAACTGGCTTAGCGGTACACGGCGGTAGTGGTGTGTCCTTGGGTGCGATTGAAGCGTTTAGGGCAGAGCGTCCAGAGCTGCGATTTTTGGAGCTAGTTCACCGGCTAGATAGAGATACCTCAGGGTGTTTGATGTTTGCTAAAAAACGCAGTGTTCTGCTTGAACTGCAAGCCGCCATGCAACGCAATCAGGTTACTAAAAAATACCAAACATTAGTCATGGGTCATTGGCCCAAGGGAAAGACCATTATTAATGCTCCCTTGCGTAAAAACCAATCGTCCTCGGGTGAGCGGATTGTCAAGGTAGATGTGGAGGGCAAAGCGTCTGTCACTCACTTCAAAATTATTGAACGCTTCAAGCAGGCAACGTTAATGGACGTATCCTTAGAGACCGGTAGAACCCATCAGATTAGAGTACATTGCCAGTTTGCCGGTAATCCAGTTGCTGGGGATGAAAAATATGGTGATAAAGCCTTTAATCTGGTGATGCGAAGCCTAGGGGGCAGACGTCTGTTTTTACATGCGAAGAGTCTGCGATTTAAGCATCCGTTGTCTAATGACTGGGTTGATATTGAAGCACCTATTCCAGTCGATTTAAAAAAGTTACTCGGCAACCTGTCTTAGCTTTTTCAAGGGATTGTTTATGACAAAGCTCATTATTTTTGATTGGGATGGAACACTCTGTGATTCTGTTGCTCGTATTGCTAGCTGCATACAGTTGGCTGCGGCTGAAAACCAGATGGAGGTTCCCTCAAAACAAGCGGCCGCAGATATCATTGGTCTTGGCCTTCCTGAGGCTACAAAACGCCTATTCCCCGGTATCGAAGAGGGGCAGGCGGCGATATTCACTGCATCCTATT
Source organism: uncultured Cellvibrionales bacterium (assembly GCA_913031645.1). Taxonomy (GTDB): domain Bacteria; phylum Pseudomonadota; class Gammaproteobacteria; order Pseudomonadales; family Porticoccaceae; genus HTCC2207. Next base: position 25,106 of record CAJWFB010000019.1, on the reverse strand, counting down.
CAGCTCAGTTTCGTGCCCAAGACAGTGTTCCATGTCAGTTTTTTGATGGTGTGTATGAAACCTTGGCTCAGCTCCGCGCTAGTGGTTTTCTGCTAGCTGTCGCCACTGGTAAGAGCAGGATGGGCCTAGACAGAGTATTGGAGGCGCTGGGTATGATTGATTTTTTTGATGCGTCTCGATGTGCCGATGAGACGCTTTCAAAGCCAAATCCACTAATGATCAATGAGCTACTGGATGAAATGTCAGTTACCGCGGCTGAAGCGATAATGGTGGGTGATACTGAATTTGATTTAGATATGGCACAACAGGCCGGCGTGAGATCCATTGCTATGACATATGGGGCTCACTCAGAGGAGCGCCTAGCTGTCTTTGATCCAATTGCTTGCCTAGATAACTTCCATAATATAACAATATATATATAATAATCAATGGTTTATATTTTATATATAATGTTATTTGTTATTAATTTTTACGTCAAATTTAATCAGTAGCGAGCACACATCAATTAGTGGCAAGCCAATGAGCGATGTGGGGTCCGTACTCTCAATACGGGTGAAGAGGCTAATACCCAAGCCCTCGGCTTTAAAACTTCCCGCGCAATCATAGGGCTCCTCAGTTCGCAGATAGGACTCGATTTGATGCTCGTGCAGTGTTCTAAACGTTACTGTGGTTGAGTTTACGCAGCTAAAGTGCTCAAGCCTACCGTTTGGTCTGCAGCATACAATCGCCAGGCCACTGTGAAATGCAACCTTTTGGCCAGATTGACGCTTAAGTTGTTCGACAGCGGCAGTGTGGCCTTCTGGTTTGTTGATTGCTTGGCCGTTAAGGTCTGCGATTTGGTCAGCACCAATGACGATTGCACCGATATTGTTACGTGCGACAGACTTTGCTTTTTTAAGCGCTAGCCGTTCGGCTGTCTGGTTTGGCAGTTCTCCCTCAGTTGCATATTCATTGATGTTTGGATAATCAATTGCAAAGGGTAGCGACAAACGACGTAAAAGGGCGGCTTTATATTTTGATCCTGAAGCGAGAATAATGCTGGTCATAGTAGCTTTTAATTTATGTAACTGTTTATGGTAGACAACCGATACTCTTTTGCTGAATATTGGGATTCTTGGGCATTCTAAGTGTCTAGACTACTTTAAAGTACTGAAAATTACCCAATTTTCTTTGACAGGTCATAGTCTTGTGCCTATCATGCGCGGCTACACGAGATCGACCTGATTTTATGGCACTGCCAACGCACATTGACCCGCGAAAACTTGCTTTGCAAGGCTACCTTCTCGAAGGAGAGGTTAAGGCTGATAGTCTGCCACGATTGGCATCGTCTGTTTCAGCGATTTGTGCGCCCTTGAAGGCGTCAGTTCAATTTGAACTGGACGAATCTCGTGCGAAAGTGGCTCATGGAACGGCAGATGTTACAATTGAAGTGAATTGTCAGCGCTGTCTAGATCCAGTGCAGATTGAGCTTAACGCAGACTTTGCTGTTCAGGTTATTTGGTCTGAAGACCATTTGCACAGGGTTGCGAATAATTACGAACCTTGGTTGGTCGTTGACAGAATGGCAAGTCTCAGTGAGTTGCTTGAAGACGAAATTTTATTGGCTCTACCACTGGTTAACTACCACAAAGTGGGTGAGTGCACGGGAGACACTTTTTTAGATGAGGTGACTTCGGAACCCAATGGTGCTATTGAAGATAGTCCATTTAGTATTTTGGAGCAGTTGAAGCAAAAGCGATAACTGCAAAACGTTTTAATTAGGAGTATCTGATGGCTGTTCAAAAAAGTCGAAAAACACGTTCAAAGCGCGGTATGCGTCGTTCGCATGATGCATTAACTGAAGCAACTGTATCTACTGATTCGGTAACAGGCGAAAGGCATCTACGTCATCATGTGACTGCAGATGGATTCTACCGCGGTCAAAAAGTCGTAGAGACTAACGCCGACTAGGTATTGTTTTGGCGAGTTCAATCAGGATTGCAGTAGATGCGATGGGTGGTGAGTTTGGGCCCCCTGTGGTCGTGCCTGCTCTGATTGATTGCTTGCACAGAAGCACTTCTACTGAGGCTTTACTCTATGGTGACCAGCAGGCGATAGAGAAACAGTTAGCTGACTGTGAAAATGCCTCGGTCCTTAGTCGTTTGACCGTCATTCACTGCTCTGAAATTATCACTGATTCTGACAAGCCCTCGGTTGCCGTAAGGTCGAAAAGAGAAGCATCGATGGGTCGCGCAGTGAAAGCGGTCGCTGATCAAAATGCAGATGCTTGCATTAGCGCAGGCAATACTGGGGCGTTAATGGCGCTTGGGCTATTTAACCTTAAAACGCTGCCTGGAATTTCTCGTCCAGCCATTTGCACCACTTTCCCCACTGTTCGCGGTCGTACCTATGTCTTAGATCTTGGTGCCAACATTGAGTGTTCGGCGGACCAACTTTACCAGTTTGCCGTACTTGCCCATTTAACCGCCCAACGACTAGACAAGAACGTCAACCCCAGCATTCGGCTGTTGAATTTGGGCGTCGAAGAAACTAAAGGCAGCGACGAGTTGCAAAACGCAGCGGGCCTTCTAGAGCAAGACGCTAGTCTTAATTATGCTGGTTTTGTCGAAGGAGACGGCATTTTTGAGGGCCTTGCAGATATTGTTGTCTGTGATGGCTTCAGTGGCAACATTGCGCTCAAGACATCGGAAGGTTTCGCCAGTATGATTGCGGCACTGCTCGAAGATTTGTTTAGTAAAAGTTGGCTAGCGCGGGTCTCTTTGAGTTTAGTAAGTCGCTCTTTCAAAGATCTCAAAACCAAATTGGATCCTGCTTTATATAATGGAGCCTACCTACTGGGTTTAAATGGCGTCATCGTTAAAAGTCACGGTAGCGCTTCCACGAAAGCCTTTGGCCATGCGTTGGATGTCGCCATATCAGCGGCTGAAAACAATCTACCGAAGGCGTTAGCACCACTGCTACAAACTAAACTTATGAGTCTCAGCAAGGAGTAGATCGACGGTATGAAAAATAACTTAGCATTCGTTTTTCCAGGGCAGGGATCACAAAAGATTGGCATGCTTAAAGCGTTAGGTGAAGCACATGCTGTCGTTCTGGATACCTTCGCTGAAGCGTCATCGGTGCTCAATTATGATGTCTGGAAACTTGTCCAAGACGGTACTCAGGATGAAATAAACCTCACGGAGAGGACTCAACCTCTGCTGCTGACTTCAAGTGTCGCTATTTGGCGCCTATGGGAGTCCATGCAAGGGCCCTTGCCAGCGCAGGTTGCGGGTCATAGTTTGGGCGAATGGTCGGCACTAGTATGTGCTGGAGTCGTAGACTTTTCTGATGCTGTATCGATTGTTAGGGCTCGAGGTGCTTATATGCAAGACGCTGTTCCTGCAGGTGTTGGGGCGATGGCCGCTATTATTGGCTTGGATGATGAGATTATTAGTACGGCATGTGCTGAGGCTCAAACCTTAGGTGTTGTTGCGGCGGTTAATTACAATGCACCTGGACAGGTCGTTATCGCAGGTGAGGTAAAAGCTGTTGATCAAGCGATATCGCTGTGCAAAGCCATGGGCGCTAAACGGGCATTGTCATTGCCAGTCAGTGCACCTTTTCATACGTCGCTGATGAAGCCTGCTGCTGAACGTTTAACGGCATTGGTTGAGTCGACTGTGTTTAGCGCGCCAGTGATCCCGGTAATCCATAATGTTAATGGACAGGTGCAGGCTAATACAAAAATAATCAAAAGCCTTATGATTGAGCAAATATACAGTCCAGTGCGTTGGGTTGACTGTGTGATAGCCTTGCGTGATCGAGGTGCTGAGTATCTTGTCGAATGTGGTCCTGGAAGAGTTTTGAATGGCCTGTCTAAACGAATCGACCGGGAATTGCGATCATTTGCTACGGATGACATAAATAGCCTTGAAAATGCCTTGTCGTCTTTAAAATAACTTATTTTAGGTAACTAACATGAATGAACAATCTAGAGTAGCAATTGTAACGGGCGCCAGTCGTGGAATTGGAGCGGCGATCGCAGAATCATTAGGACTAGCTGGATATACGGTGATCGGAACAGCCACATCGCAAGTTGGAGCAGATGGTATCTGCGAACGATTTGTAGCCTCTAAGATTAATGGTTCAGGGATGGTCCTCAACGTTACTGAACCCGATTCCATCAATAGCCTTCTGTCAGCCGTCATCGAAAAATTTGGTGCGCCTACTATTTTGGTTAATAATGCGGGCATCACTAAAGATAATCTTTTGTTAAGGATGAAAGAGGAAGAGTGGTTAGACGTAATCAATACTAATTTAACCTCGGTATTTAGGCTATCAAAGGCCTGCATTAGAGCGATGACCAAAGCTCGATGGGGACGCATTGTAACGATTAGCTCTGTAGTGGGTTCTATGGGTAATGGTGGCCAGAGTAATTACTCTGCAACGAAAGCTGGGGTTGAAGGTTTCAGTCGCGCGTTGGCAAAGGAGCTTGGTTCGCGAAGCATTACGGTTAATGCGGTAGCGCCGGGGTTTATTGAGACGGATATGACTAAGGAGCTTCCAGATGAGAATAAGGCATCAATGCTAGATCAAATTCCACTTGCCCGGCTTGGTTTACCTAGCGAGATTGCAGCAGTGGTTAAGTTTCTGGTTAGTGATGCGGCCGGCTACATTACCGGCGAAACCGTCCACGTAAATGGTGGTATGTACATGTCCTAAAAGACCGATTTTGTGAATTACATGAGGTTTTTTTTTAATAGAGGCTAGCATTTTAGTAATTGTAAGGTAGAATGCCGACCCTAGCGATAACGATTGTGGCTACCCAGTCACTAGACTGGGTAGCAAGAAAAGCATCAGATCCCTTATATGGAGTGGACACACGATGAGTAATATTGAAGAACGCGTCATAAAGATGGTTGCCGAGCAACTTGGTGTTAAAGAAGAAGATGTCAACGTTACATCGTCTTTTGTTGAAGATCTTGGTGCAGACTCACTCGATACTGTCGAGTTGATTATGGCACTGGAAGAGGAGTTTGATGCTGAAATTCCGGATGAAGAAGCAGAGAAAATTGCAACCGTACAGGATGCAATCACCTACATCAACGCGAACAGCTAGAACTCCAGATATCAAAGACCGTCCTAAATAGGGCGGTTTTTTTTTGCCTCAAATTTCTGTTTAATAGACCTATGCATATTGGTGACGAAGTATTAATGGATTCTGGCGATGCCAATTGGCGCGATGATGACTTGCGTCTGCCATTGTCGGATCGTGGGCTGGCCTATGGGCATGGTGTGTTTGAGTCCATGCTTTACAGCGAGGGTGAAGTAGCACTTGTCGATTTCCATCTCGATCGATTAATTACAGGTGCTGAGCGCTTGGGAATAGCCGTTATTCGTTCAAATGTTGTGTCGTCACTTGATAGTTTTTGCGCTAAATTGGCACTTCAAGAGGATACCATTTGTGTCATAAAGCTTATTCTTACCGCGGGTAGTGGCGGTAGAGGGTATAAAAATCCTGATGAAATGAATCCACGCTTGGTTGTCATAGACAGTCCCATTCCCGATGATCTTGATGAGCAAAGAGCCGCTGGCATTAGTCTCTGGCGCTGTAGCAGTCAATTATCAGTTAATCCTCAACTCGCGGGCATAAAGCATCTCAATCGATTAGAGCAGGTGCTTGCGCGTAACGAATTGCATCGCCAAGACTGCAGTGACGGCTTGATGTTTGATCATTCAGGTTGTTTAATCGAAACCACCTCGGCCAACGTCTTCTTAAAGACCCGATCAGCAGGATGGATGACTCCCAGTCTTTCGACTGCGGGCGTCGCTGGCGTGATGCGCTCTATTCTGATCGAAAGGCTTTTTCCAAGCTTAAACATTGCTCTTGAAGTGAGATCAGTGCATGAGGCGGTTCTAGAAGAGATAGAAGAAATATTTGTCTGCAATTCAATTAGAGGGATATTACCGGTCAAAGGCGTGGTAAGCCGGAATGATGTTATGGCCACCTATGCCATAGGTAGTTCAACTCGAGATCTGCAAGCTATGCTGTCTAAACTGTATCCGTGCTTTGCATGAATAAACTAATTCTGCGTATCAGTTTATGGACTCTTCTTGCTGCATTTTTGGGTGGCGCGTGGGTTTACGGCTTCGTTGCTCAACACATGAACGACCCCGTCAATTTGACGGCGTCAAATCAAGAGCGAGTGGTGTGGACCATTCCCAAGGGAAGTAACTTACGTCAAGTGAATAGGCTGTTGTCCGTTGAAGAAATTATTTTCAATCCTAAAGTGATGTCCGCTTACGCCACTCTCTTTTCTCAAACAGAGATACAGGCGGGAGATTATTGGATAACCGAGGAGGATACCGCTAAGTCTCTATTGTTAAAATTTAATAGCGGTGACGTGGTTCGTAGAAGCATTACCTTTCCCGAAGGGTGGTCGTTTAAGCAATGGTTGTCTCACCTATCGAGTATCGACCAGTTTCAGTTCAGTGATAGCGACGAGTCGGACCAGTTACTGAAAATGGCTGGTATGGAAGTGGCTAATCCAGAGGGTTGGTTGTTCCCCGATACATACAGTTATACGTCCACTGATACTGTGGTTGATATACTAAAACAGGCTCATCTTAAAATGCAGAGCACCCTGTCTACAGAATGGAAAACACGTCAGCCAAACCTTCCTTATGATACACCCTATGAAGCCTTAATCATGGCGTCAATTGTTGAGAAAGAAACCGGTTTAGTCGGTGAGCGGGGTCAAATAGCGGGCGTTTTTGTTCGCCGGCTTCGGGAGGGTATGCGACTGCAGACCGATCCAACTGTAATTTATGGGATGGGCGATGAATATCGTGGCAATATCAGGCGGAGTGACCTGAAGGCTCTGTCACCCTACAACACCTACAGGGTGAATGGATTGCCACCCACTCCGATCGCTATGCCAAGTGCGGGTGCAATTCATGCCGCGCTTCACCCCGAGGAGGGTTCTAGCCTATACTTCGTAGCCAGAGGTGATGGCGGACACTATTTCTCAGATACTCTCGAAGAGCATAACAAAGCGGTACAAAAGTACCAAATTGACTATCGGAAGAAAGAATATCACTCTTCACCCCAATAATTTGAGTAAAAGTAGGTAATAAATGCACGGTAAATTCATTACTATTGAGGGCACCGAGGGGGTTGGTAAAACGACCAATATTGAGTTTATCCAAGCTTGGCTGAATAGCCATCAGCTCGATTTTATAGCCACCCGAGAGCCCGGTGGAACGCCCCTTGCAGAGCAAATTCGAGAGCTGCTGTTAATGCCTCGCGATGAAAAGGTCTGTCCCTCTGCTGAGTTACTATTAATGTTCGCTGGACGAGCTCAGCATTTGGATCAAGTAATACTTCCAGCCGTCCAATCGGGTCGCTGGGTTCTATGTGATCGATTTACTGACGCAACATATGCGTATCAAGGTTATGGACGTGGTATGGATAATGGATTAATTGCCCAGCTTGAACAATTAGTCCAGGCTGACTTGAGGCCAGATTTGACCTTGATTCTAGATATTCCAGTTGAGATTGGTCTTAAGAGAGCAAGCCAGCGCAGCACCCCAGATCGTTTTGAGCGGGAGCAAACAGAATTCTTTGAGCGAGTGCGTCAGGGTTACCTGAGCATAGCGACAGGAAGTCCTGAACGCTGTGTTGTCATTGATGCATCGCAACCTCTTGAAGATGTTCAACGGGATATTACCGGAGCATTAAATGATTTCTTAGCTCAGGAGCTGCGCTAGGATGGAAGACATTAATTCGGGTCTTGCATTACCGCTGCCTTGGCATGAGGCTGTATGGGCTGATTTAAACAAGGCAATAGAGCAGGATAGGATGCCACATGCTTTACTTATCGGTGGCCCTAGCGGGATTGGTAAACAGCGGCTCGCTAAAGCGTTGGCACAACGTTTACTTTGTTCAGCAGAACTGAACAACTACGCCTGCGGAGCGTGTAAGAGTTGCCAGCTTCTCAGCGCCGGATTTCACCCCGATTTGTCAGTCTTAGAGCCGGCCGAGGAAGGCAAGGATATTATCATTGGTGACGTTCGAAAATTGTGTAGCACCTTGGATAAGACTGCTCAACAGGGCGGTTGGAAGGTCGCTGTTATTATCCCAGGTGAAGCCATGAATATAAGTGCTTCAAATGCATTATTAAAAAGTCTCGAAGAGCCTCAGGGGAAAACGCTCCTTGTTTTGGTGTCCCATAGGCCGAGCTTACTCTCAGCGACCATTAGAAGCCGCTGCCAGAAGATCTCGCTGCTTACCCCGGGTCTGGATACCGCTCGACAATGGTTGGGCGACGTTTCTGGGCAAGATTCAAATATTGATAAAGCGCTTGAGGTTGCTGCCGGCCGTCCTCTTTTGGCGTTAGAGTATATTCAGAGTGGAACACTTCAGGATCAACAGTCTTTTCAGAGTGTGATAGAGGCTGTTCGATGCAGAGAGCTTTCTTTCGTTGACGCTGCTCAGCAGTGCAGTAAACTCAACCCTGCTATTGCGCTTGAGTGGTTCATGACTTATTTGCATCTCGCTGTCACGCAGGATGCGGGTGTTCAGTCGAACCAAAATGTTTATTTATTTCTTGATCGGCTCAATCATATGCATCAAATGATTGTCTCTGGTAGCACGGTTAATCAACAGCTTCTTTGGGAAGAACTATTGATGGGTTGGGGTCAAGTTTTTTCAAAACGATAGGGCGTGGTCTAAGCCGTTTGATAGTGTTCATTCAGGTAAATAGTCAATATGTTAGTAGATTCTCATTGCCATCTCGATCAGTTAGATTTGAGTGCTCGGGACGGTGGCCTTGATGGCGTTATAGCGGATGCTCTGGCCAAAGGCGTCCAACAAATACTCAGTGTTGCGGTGGATCTTAACTCGTCGAAAACATTGCCAGAATTGATGGGTAACTACGCCAATGTATACACATCGGTCGGCGTTCACCCATTGCACAAGGATTCTAGTTCTGTCGCGTCGGTAGAGGAGCTAGTTGCCTTGGCGGGCATGCCTGGCGTTGTGGCCATTGGCGAGACAGGGCTAGACAACTTCTACAGTGCTAATACTATTGAATGGCAACGGCAAAGTTTCATTAATCACCTGAAGGCTAGCCAGCAGTGTGGCAAACCGCTAATTATTCACACTCGAGATGCGGTTGATGAAACCATCGCCTTACTCAGAGAATATCGCTCCCCAGCCGCTGGGGTAATGCACTGCTTTACTGAATCTTTGGACATGGCTAAAGCAGCGCTCGATCTTGGGTTCTATATTTCTTTTTCAGGAATTATCACTTTTAAAAGCGCAGTGGATTTGCGCGCGGTAGCGGCTGAGATTCCTGCAGAAAGGATTTTGGTGGAAACGGATTCGCCCTGGTTGGCACCAGTTCCGCATCGAGGTCTGAAAAATGAACCACAGTATGTCGTTGAGGTGGCCCAGTGTCTGGCCGAAATTCGCGGTATTGACGTAGACGAATTAGCGAAAATAACCACGCAAAATTTTCAGCGACTGTTTAAACTACCCGCTGTTTGAAGCCGATAAATAGATTAAGAGTATTTTATGATTAACACAGATCAGCAGGCGCCCTCACAGTTTATTATTAGAACGTTTCCAGTGGGGCCATTACAGTGTAATTGTTCAATTATTGGCGATAGGCTATCTTCAAAAGCCTTGGTAGTCGATCCTGGTGGCGATGCAGAGCAAATTCTGGGATTAATCAATGAGCTTAATCTAACGGTAGTGGCCATTATTCACACCCATGCGCATTTAGATCATATTCTAGCGTCTGGTATTATCAAAGAGGCTACCGGCGCACCTATCTACCTCCATGAGAGTGATAAGTTTCTTTGGGATATGGTTGGAGAACAGTGTGCAATGTTTGGAGTTCCTGCAATTACACTACCTGAGCCTGATGGTTTTATTAAGGATGATCAGGCTCTAAACTGCTGTGGGGGCGTTGCTATACATACACCGGGTCATACTCCAGGGTCCGTGAGCTTCTGGTTTGAGGAATATAAAACACTGATCGCTGGTGATACCCTTTTTCAAGGTAGTATTGGCCGTACCGATTTACCCGGCGGCAACTTCGATCAAATTGTCACCTCGATAAAGGAGCGTATCTATTGCCTAGATGATCAGGCGCTGGTGGTGACAGGGCATGGGCCCAACACTGTGATTGGTAGTGAAAAGCTTAGTAATGGCTTCGTTCGTGGGTAAAAAAAACGTATTAACTTTACTGTTAAGGAAAAAAAATGAAACATCAATTAGTGACCATGCTGGAACTGCAAAACAACATGAATACCAAGGTACATTCGAACTGGAAAGAGCAGGAGTTCGAGTGGTACCGAGCAATATGGGTTGAGTGCGCCGAGCTTCTAGATCATTACGGCTGGAAATGGTGGAAAAAACAAACGCCTGATGTCGATCAAATCGCGCTTGAGCTAGTGGATATTTGGCACTTTGGTTTGAGTTTGATGTTGCTCACGGGAGATTCTTCTGACGATATTATAAAAAGGGTCGAAACCGCTTTTGCAGAACCAGAATCCGGCGGTGACTTCGCCGCCGATTTAGAGGACTTTACTGAGCATACACTAGCAACAAAGGACTTTGATCTTGTTGGCTTCGCCCGTTTAATGGTCGGTATTAAAATGGACTTTGAGACACTCTATGTAGGTTATGTTGGTAAAAATGTACTCAATTTCTTTCGCCAAGATAATGGCTACAAAGATGGAAGCTATCAAAAGCAGTGGGCTGGCGTGGAAGACAACGAACATCTTGTTGATATTGTCGCCGATCTAGACACATCGTCGGCGAGTTTTGCGGATGATCTATACACAAAAATGAATGATCGCTACTGCGAGCTTTGCAAGTAGTCTGTACGAATATTCTGTTGATCAATAGTATCCATAATGACGTCTAGTAATGCATTTTTTTTCGCCCTCCGTATAATGTCGGGCGATTAACCAACCAACAAACACATTGGAGACAAACTGTGACTTCACCCGTTCGCGTTACTGTAACTGGAGCAGCAGGCCAGATTAGTTATTCCCTATTATTTCGCATCGCCGCAGGCGAAATGCTTGGACCTAACCAACCTGTTATTTTACAGATGTTGGAAATTACCCCGGCGCTAGAGGCGCTAAAAGGCGTCGCGATGGAACTAGAAGACTGCGCTTTTCCATTGTTAGCGGGCATGGTTTGTACTGATGATGCGAGTGTTGCGTTTAAAGATTCCGAATACGCCTTGTTAGTAGGGGCACGGCCCCGTGGTCCCGGGATGGAGCGTAAAGATCTTCTAGAAGCAAACGCTGCAATCTTCTCTGCTCAGGGAAAGGCATTAAATGATAATGCGTCTAAGGCCATTAAGGTACTGGTTGTCGGTAATCCTGCAAATACCAACGCGTTGATTACTCAACGTAACTCGCCTGATATCGATCCTCGACAATTTACTGCAATGACACGGTTAGATCATAATCGAGCGATGAGTCAAATTGCCAATAAAACGCGCACTACCATCAGTGATGTCACTCATATGACCATTTGGGGTAATCACTCAGCGACTCAGTACCCTGATCTTCATGAGACTAAGGTAGCCGGTAAACCTGCTATGGATATGGTCGACCAAGATTGGTATGAGAGCAAGTTCATTCCGACCGTTCAACAGCGCGGGGCAGCGATCATCAGTGCTCGCGGTGCTTCAAGTGCTGCCTCGGCGGCGAATGCTGCAATCGCGCACATGCGTACCTGGGCTCTGGGAAGTGCAGAGGGTGACTGGGTTAGTATGGGCGTTTACAGCGACGGCAGTTATGGCATTGCAGAAGGGCTGATTTACTCATTCCCCTGTGTCTGTAAAGATGGTGACTGGACAATTGTTCAGGGTCTGGACATTAATCAATTCTCTCGTGAAAAAATGTCTGCCACCGAGCAGGAGTTGGCCGAAGAGCGAGATGCGGTTCAACATTTATTGCCCTAGTTTTTGGTTGCAGCAGTGTAAAATTAATGCCATCGAGGTACCCCTCGGTGGCGTTTGTTTGACGAAGGGGCGATTGATGCGATGAATTGCCTGTTACTCATGGTTTTTGTAACATTAACTGCTGGAAATTTGATACGATCGCGTTTAGTCGAAAAGCATAAAAAGGTATCTGTGTGGCATTTTTAAGTGTTGGCGAGCAAGCCCCTAATTTTTCATTAGCTAACCAACGTGGTGAGCTAGTAACGCTAGATCAGTTCAAGGGCGACAAGAACGTTGTTGTCTACTTTTATCCGAAAGCGATGACTCCCGGCTGTACCGTTCAGGCATGTGGTATCCGTGATACCAATGCCGAGTTTATGGCGCTAGATACAGTGGTAATCGGGGTTAGTCCTGACTCAGTGGATAGACTGGTCAAGTTTGAAGACAAGCAAGAGCTTAATTTTACGCTGTTATCGGATGAGGATCATAGCGTCATCGATAGCTTTGGTGCCTGGGATCTGAAGAAATTTATGGGTCGCGAATTCATGGGTGTTCTAAGATCGACCTTTATCATCGACAAGCAGGGAGCAATCGTTCATGTGATGGCCAAGGTAAAAACAAAAAGTCATCATGAAGATACTTTGCAGTGGGTCCGAGAGAACATTATCTGAAATATGTCTAAACAATAGTGCGTATCAATCAAATTAACTTAATTTATTAAAGGAAAAATCGAAAATGTTTTTTGTCTCTAATGCTTATGCCCAGTCAGCCGGTGCAGCTGAACCAAATCCTATGGTTACCATTGCAATGTTCGTTGGTCTGTTTGCGTTCATGTATTTTTTAATTATTCGCCCGCAGCGTAAGCGACAAAAAGAGCATACGGATCTGGTGACCGCATTGGGTAAAGGCGATGAAGTGGTCATGACCAGTGGTATGTTAGGAAAAATCACCAAGTTAGAAGGCGATTATGTTGTTTTAGAAGTTAACAATAACCTAACACTTAAATTTCAAAAAGTTGCTGTGCATGCGGTGCTACCCAAGGGTACCATCAAGGCAATCTAAGCGCTCTCTCAATAACCGTTTGTCGACATGAGTACTAGCGATGCGCCCTAATCATGGTTGATTATCCCGGCAGGCTATCACTGGCTTGTGTACCGACGCCGTTCCACTGTTTAGATCGGCTTTCAGCTCGGATTGGCGGCCCTCGAATTTGGATTAAACGTGATGATTTAACAGGTTGCTTAACCTCGGGCAACAAGGTTCGCAAGCTCGAGTTTATTCTTGCTCAGGCGCTCGCTGACGGCTTTGACGCGCTTATAACAGCGGGTGGTACTCAGTCAAATCACTGCAGGGCGGTTGCAGTCCTCGGGGCTCAGCTGGGCCTCAAAGTTCATCTGATACTGCGAGTCGACTCCGACACTCATCCAAGCGGCAATTTACTGTTGGACATGCTAGCCGGTGCAACCATCAACCATTACAGCGCTGAGCAATTTTCGGATCTCAGTGCTTTATATGCGCACTGGAGTGACCATTACAGTGCGGAGGGATATAAGCCAAAAATTATTCCCGTCGGCGGCAGTAATGCCACTGGTTTGTGGGGATATATAGCGGCGATTGAAGAGTTAAAAAATGATTTTGACCGTGCTGAGATCAATCCAACAACGATTATTCACGCCACTGGTTCTGGTGGCACACAAGCGGGTCTAATCGCCGGACTAAAACTGCATAAACTTGAAGTAAGTGTCCATGGTTATGCGGTATGCGATGACGCAGCCTACTTTCACAACAAAATTCATACTGACTTGACCGCTTGGAAGCACGAATATTCAGTGAATATTGATATTGATCAGCTACCGATAATAACTAACGATAAACACCTTGGCTTGGCGTATGGTCGCGCTGGGCCTGAGGTTTTTCAAACCATTAAAATGGTTGCCGCGGAAGAGGGAGTCATGCTTGACCCGATCTACTCAGGCAAGGCGTTTCATGGCATGCTAGAAGAAATAAAGTTGGGACGCTATGATCAAGAAAAAGATATTGTTTTCGTCCATACCGGCGGTATTTTTGGGCTTTTAGCGCAGCAAGATCAATTACAATTTTAAATAAAGAGGCAGTTATGTTTGAACAGGTAGTCGACCAAGTCAATAATTTCGTTTGGGGTCCAGTGATGCTGACATTGCTGCTGGGCACGGGAATTTTTCTTACCATCGGCCTAAAAGGTATGACTATTAGTCATATTCCCTACGCCTTTCGCCAGTTGTTTAGGGGCCGTGCAGGCAGTGGTGAGGGTGAAATCACACCGTTCAATGCACTAATGACTTCGCTGTCGTCTACCATAGGTATGGGTAATATTGCGGGGGTTGCCACCGCCATAGGTCTCGGAGGGCCCGGCGCTCTTTTTTGGATGTGGTGTGCGGCCTTTGTCGGCATGGCAACGAAATACGCCGAAGCCGTTTTGGCTGTTAACTTTCGAGAAACTGATGAATCGGGGCGTAAAGTCGGCGGCCCTATGTACTATATTAAGAACGGGTTGGGAGATAACTGGAAGTGGCTTGCTATGGCCTTTGCCTTATTTGGCTCCCTGGCTGGTTTTGGCTTGGCTAACACGGTTCAATCCAATGCCGTGTCGCAGGTATTAGAAACTAACTTTAACGTACCCACCGTCGTTAGCGGGCTAGTGATGGCAGTGCTGGTGGGTGTGGTTCTGTTGGGTGGCATCAAACGTATCGCTACGGTTGCGGGAAAGCTCGTTCCCTTTATGGCTCTTCTTTATATAGCAGCGACATTGATCATTTTGGTAACACATGCGTCCCAAATTCCTGACGCAGTAGTTTTGGTGATTGATAGTGCGTTTAATGGCGCCGCTGCGTCTGGTGGATTCGCGGGAGCAACGATTATGTTGGCGTTGCGCATGGGCATCGCGCGGGGTATTTTTTCTAACGAAGCCGGGTTGGGTTCCGCGCCGATAGCGCATGCGGCTGCCGAGACAAATAGTCCTGTACGGCAGGGCACTATCGCAATGTTGGGTACCTTTATAGACACCCTAATCATTTGTACCATGACAGGATTGGTATTAATTGTAACTGGCGTTTGGAATGGGGAGCCTCAAGGCGCCGCCATGACTCTAGCCGCATTTACTGGGGCGCTGCCTTTTGGCGACCTGGTACTATCTCTTTGTGTCGCCTTGTTTGCCTTTACAACTATGTTAGGTTGGAGTTACTACGGAGAGCGATGTGCTGAGTTTCTCCTCGGACCGAAGATAATCCTGCCATTTCGGGTATTGTGGGTCATTGGTATCTTTGTTGGTACCCAAATGAGTCTCGATCTGGTTTGGAAAATGACCGATGCATTGAACGGATTGATGGCAATTCCAAACCTTATTGCGTTGATTCTGTTAGCGCCAATTGTGTTTAGGTTAACCAGAGAGTACTTTGAGAAAGAGCAAGCAATGGAAACCTTGGCGGGCGATTAGCGATTATGAATATGGGGAAAAAATCAAAATTAGTAATAGCGATCTCATCAACAGCGCTTTTTGATATGGCTGAAAGTCACCATGTCTATGAGCAACAGGGTGTCGACGCATACGCTGAATACCAGCGACAGCGTGAGGATGAAGTCTTGTCGCCAGGCGAAGCGTTTCCTCTTGCCCAAAAGTTACTGCGCATCAATGACAAACTGGAAGGCGAGCCCAGAGTTGAAATAATCCTATTGTCACGAAACTCTGCTGACACCGGACTGCGCGTTTTTAACTCGATTGCGCATCATGACTTAGCGATTTCGCGTGCTGCTTTCTCTGGCGGAGAGTCTCCGTATCGATATGTTTCGGCGTTTGGCTGTGACTTGTTTTTGTCAACCAATGCAGATGATGTGCGAAGCGCATTAGACAATGGCGTTGCCGCTGCCACCTTGTTACCATCCCGGGGAGGGCCCAGCGATACTGATGAGTTACGGTTTGCGTTCGATGGAGATGCAGTTCTTTTTTCAGATGCTTCAGAGCGAATTTTCAAAGAACGAGGTTTACAAGCATTCACTGATAACGAGCGAGCAGCAGCACATACGCCATTGGATGCGGGGCCATTCAAAAACTTCTTGCAGGCATTACAGTCGCTTCAATCAGAGTTTAGCCAAGATGATTGTCCAATTCGTACTGCTCTGGTTACAGCCAGATCGGCTCCGTCCCATGAACGAGTGGTTCGTACTCTTCGCGACTGGAATATACGCATCGATGAAAGCTTATTTTTAGGGGGCTTGAGTAAGGGCGACTTCCTGAAATCGTTTGGTGCTGACGTATTCTTTGATGATCAGCAGGCTCATTGTTCTTCAGCTCGTGAATATGTAGCAACCGGCCATGTTCCGCACGGCGTTGCCAATGAGTGAGTATGGCGTTTCAGGAATCGCACCGCATGGCTAATTTACTTCGTTCTAATAAGTATCAGGCTCTCAGCGATAAAAAAATATTAAAGCTGTTTAATGACAATCCAAAGGGCGAAGCTAAGTACTTTTTGCAAATTGAAATAGATGCTCGCGGTTTAGAGGAGATGGCTTCACTGCGGTTGCAAAATATCAAAAAAAAGCGGACCCATTCGGTTTGGTATTATGTGTTCTATGCCATCATGTTGGGATTTATTGTGTCTAGATTTGCGGGTCAGTTGTTTTAGAGTTTCAAATATTATCTGTTTTCTTGACTCGCTCGATTGCCCAGAAGGTATTCGTTATTCTTAAATCCTCACATTTTCTTATCATCCATAACTTTTGGGTATATACTGCAAGAACGACATGGATTGAATAGTTTGGGTGATTTAAATGAAGCTCCAACAACTGCGTTATATATGGGAAGTCGCTAATCATGACTTAAACGTATCAGCAACGGCTTTAAGTTTGTATACGTCCCAACCCGGGATAAGTAAACAGATTCGTCTACTTGAGGATGAGTTGGGGGTAGAGATTTTCTCTCGCAGTGGCAAGCATCTTACAAAAGTGACAGCAGCTGGTGAACAAATTTTAGAGATTGCTGGGGACGTGCTTCAGCAAGTCGACTCAATAAAACAATTATCGCACGACTATAGAAGCCCTCATTTTGGTACGCTATCTATCGCCACTACGCATACCCAAGCTCGGTATATACTGCCTAATATCATTAAAGACTTTATTGCCAAATATCCTGATGTGTCGTTGAATATGGTTCAGGGATCCCCGTCTCATATATCCGAGGAAGCCACCGGTGGTGCAGTAGACTTTGCAATCGCCTATGAAGATTTGGAGATGTTTGGTACTCTCGCGATGATGCCTTGCTACCATTGGAATCGATTTATTTTGGTGCCCAAAGGGCATCCGTTAGTAGATATCGAGAAAATAACGTTAGAGGATGTGGTTCAGCATGCCATTGTCACCTATCCCTTCGGTCATGAAGGCCGCTCAAAGCGTAGCAAAGCCTTTCGTGGAAAAGACTTGACACCCAAAATTGTCTTTACAGCGACTGATGCTGAGGTAATTAAGACCTATGTGCGTTTAGGTCTTGGGGTAGGTATTGTTGCTCATATGGCGTATGACCAAGAGGAGGACTCTGATCTGGTTGCTATTGAGGCTTCGCATCTTTTTGAGGCGAGCGTCACCAGTATTGGAGTGCGCAGAGGGACCTACTTACGCGGCTATATGTATGACTTTATAGAAGCCTTTGCACCTCACCTCACTCGTCAAGTGATCCAGGATGTAATGATGCTGACCACACGTGAATCTCAGATCGCCTATTTTGCCGAATTAGCTGTGCCTAGTTATGTAAATAATTCTGCCTAGAGGCCTCCCTCATTGCACCTGAATTGTATTTTCAGTAGAGTGCCTCACTCTTTTCAAATAGGACTATTTTGTGGAAATTGCATGCTTGGACCTAGAAGGGGTCTTGATACCTGAGATTTGGATCGCATTTGCCGAAAAAACTGGCATAGAAGCGTTTAAAAAAACGACTAGAGACGAACCCAACTACGATGTTCTGATGAATTATCGCTTAGACCTGTTACGCGAAAACAATTTAGGCATCAAGGAAATTCAAGCTGTGATAGCCACTCTTCAGCCTCTTGATGGGGCGATTGAATTCGTTGATTGGCTCAGAGAGCGGTTTCAAGTAGTTATCTTATCTGACACATTCTATGAATTTGCTAGCCCCCTAATGAAACCACTGGGTTATCCCACATTACTCTGCCACAAACTTGAGTGTGCTGAGGATGGCAGCGTTCTGAATTATCGCTTGCGCCAAACTGATCCCAAGCGGCAGTCTATTGTTGCTTTAAAAAGCCTTTATTATAGAACTATTGCCGCCGGTGACTCGTATAACGACACATCAATGTTAGCCGAGGCTGACGTAGGAATCTTATTTCATGCACCGGACAACGTGGTGAACGAGTTTCCTCAGTTCCCATCGGTTAATACCTACGGAGATCTGAAATTAGAGTTTGTTAAGGCAAGCGACAGAAATATTGTGATTTAGCAAACTGTGCTAACAGAGCACACCTCTGGTAGACTCTCAGTAGAGGAGTGGAAAAATTTGACACAGGGAAATATATCTAGCTCAAACCGCATTCGTGAAAAAAAGAAGGTTTTTTTGGCGCGCGAAGAAAAGATCGTCCGCGCTGCCTTGGAATTGTTAATTGGTGAAAATATTGATCGGGTGACAGTCTCAAAAATTGCCAGTAAAGCAGGAATAGGCAAGGGGACTGTTTATAAGCATTTTCTGACTAAAAATGAGATTTTGGTAAGGATCATGTTGGATTATGAACGTCGAATCGCGCGACGTTTGTCCGAGGCACTTAAGGAAGCGGAGAGCGGCGATCCAGGCGCTGTATCTAAAGCTTACTTTGACTCTCGTCTAGAGCGTCCGGAATTAGATCGGTTAGTGCAAAAGCTCGAAGACAGATTGGTCGACGCTGATGATATCAAGCCGCAACTTGCCGAGTTTTCACGTATTCGTCGGTCTCACGAGGACGCTCTGGGTAGCATGATTACTAAGCTCATCGGCGAGGGGATCCTGGAAGATGTACCACCACACTACCATTATCTATCATGTTGGGCGCTGGCCCAAGGCGCCGTCGAACTCTGCTTTAATAAGAGTTGGGGTGATCTAGAGGACACTCCAGAACTAATGGGCTTCATTTCAAGCATTGGTGTGACTATGGGCAATCGAGGCCAGTACCATCAGGCCGGAGATTCAACGCCTAAACTCACGAAATAATGATTGCTGAAGACCTCGACAAACTATTCTCCGATGTTCTCTCTCAGCAGGATCAATCACGTCAGTCATTACCCCCGGTACACAGATGGAATCCAGAGCTATCGGGCGACATGGACCTGGTTATTGATCGCGAGGGACGTTGGATTCACGAAGGTGGGGAAATAAAGCGCACGCCTTTAGTAAAACTCTTTGCGAGTATTCTCAAATATGAAGAGGGTGAACACTTCTTAGTCAGCCCGGTGGAAAAGTGGCGAATTAAGGTTGTTGTTGCACCCTTTTTTATTACCTCATTTGATATGAATACCCGACGTGGAGAACAAGCGATTACTTGCATTACTTCCACTGGGGATAATGTGGTGATTGGGAAAGATCATCCACTTTGGGTCGATTACAATACTTCAACCGGAGAACCAATGCCGTTGGTGATGATTCGCGATGGATTAACAGGACTATTAAGCAGAAACGTCTACTACCAATTAGTTAGCTTGGCTGATGCAAAGCATGCGGTTAAAGGTAAACAATTATATGTGTCTAGTATGGGCCAGCAGTTTCTATTGGGTGACGCTGCCTAGTCTTTCTGTCAAAAAAAGCATGAGAACATCTCCCTTTTTTTGTAGTTTGCAATCACATATTCGGGTAATTTGGCCCACCAGCGCCCTCTGGAACGATCCAGTTAATATTTTGGCTGGGCTCTTTAATGTCGCAGGTTTTACAGTGCACACAGTTCTGCGCATTAATTTGAAAGCGGTTGCTACCATCTTCATTTTCAACAACTTCATAAACGCCGGCAGGGCAGTAGCGCTGTGCTGGTTCATCGAACATGGCCAAATTATAAGCAATAGGAAGGTCGGCATCCTTTAACGTAAGATGACAAGGCTGGTCTTCTTCATGGTTAGTGTTGGACATGAATACAGAGGATGCTTTGTCGAAACTAATGACGTTGTCGGGTTTGGCATAATTAATTTTCTTGCAGTCTGCCGCTGGTTTCATTGCCTCGTGGTCTGGCAGTGTGTCGCGCAGAGTGAAGGGTATTTTTCCACCAAAGATATTTTGCTCTATCCACACAAACGCAGAGCCTATAAGCATTGGGAACGTATGCATCCATCCTGAGAAGTTACGTGACTTATAAAGTTCCTCATACAGCCAAGACGCCTTAAAGTTCGTGTCATAATCAGTTAGGTCTGTAGGTGCTCCAGCGCCTAATTTCATTGCCTCTACAATAGTCTCCGCAGCGATCATACCGCTTTTCATGGCGGTATGATTACCTTTTATTTTAACCGAATTCAGTGTTCCGGCATCGCATCCGATAAGCAGGCCACCAGGAAAATTCATCTTAGGTAACGAATTAAGACCCCCTTTTATGATTGCTCTGGCACCATAAGTGAGCCTCGAACCACCTTTTAAATACTTGAGAGTCTCAGGATGATGCTTCCAGCGCTGAAACTCTTCAAAGGGGCTCATATATGGATTGCTATAGTTCAAATCAGCAATCAAGCCAATGTAGACTTGATTTTTTTCGGCGTGATATAAGAATGCACCGCCGCCACTACTAGACTCATTAAGCGGCCAGCCGAGACCATGCACAACCAATCCTTCTTGGTGTTGCTCCGCAGGTATCTCCCAAATTTCTTTGATCCCCAAACCATAATGCTGTGGATCACTGTCCTTGTCCAAATGAAAATGTCCAATCAGCTGTTTTCCAAGGTGGCCTCGGCATCCTTCAGAAAAGAGAGTGTACTTTGCATGTAGCTCCATGCCTTGGGCATAGCTAGCTTTCTGCTCCCCGTCATGGCCAATCCCCATATCTCCGGTGGCGATACCTTTCACTGAACCATCTTCATTGAACACAACTTCCGACGCCGCAAATCCAGGATAAACATCTACCTCAAGCATCTCAGCTTGCTCAGCAAGCCAGCGGCATACTGTGCCCATAGAAACGATATAGTTACCGTCGTTATGGGTGGGTTTAGGAATCATGAAGTTGGGCAGCTTAATGGCACTTTTAGCGCCGGTATACAAAAAGAAATTATCTTTGGTGACTGCAGTATGAAGTGGTGCTCCTCGCTCTTTCCAGTCTGGGAAGAGTTCGTCCAGCGCCCTGGGCTCAAAAACCGCACCGGACAGAATATGAGCGCCCACTTCAGACCCTTTCTCAACCACACAAACTGTGATATCTGAGTTTAATTGCTTGAGCCGAATTGCAGCTGAAAGCCCAGATGGACCTGCACCAACGATGACGACATCATATTCCATTGATTCTCTTTCCAAACCATGACTCCAGATTTATATTCGAACGTAACCCGTCTTTTCGCGAGTCTAGCATACTGACCAAAGTATATTGAACATAAATGAGCCTAATTCATAGAGATTATAAGGAGTTAAAGCTGACCCATGGGTCGAAAGAGAGTGACTTCTGAGTTGATTTTTTTGCCCAGTTTGGGCACTATGTCGCCTGAAAATTCTTGGTTTTAGCAGTCAGCCGCCGCTAAAGCCCCAACACTGTTTACTGATTAAAAAGGATGACCATGAAAGTTCTGGTAGCCGTAAAACGCGTTGTAGATTACAACGTGAAAGTGAGACCCAAAGCAGACGGTAGTGGCGTTGATTTAGCGAATGTAAAAATGTCGATTAATCCGTTCTGTGAGATAGCCGTGGAAGAGGCTGTGCGCTTAAAAGAAAAAGCGGTGGCGACAGAGATAGTCGCTGTCACCATTGGTGCTCAGCAGTCGCAAGAGCAATTGCGCACTGCGCTAGCACTCGGCGCGGACAGAGCTATTCTGGTCGCAACTGATGAAACCTTAGAGCCACTTTCAATTGCAAAATGCTTAAAGGCCGTTTGTGATTCAGAGTCGCCAGATATTGTTTTAATGGGTAAGCAGGCCATTGATGGCGACAACAATCAAACAGGCCAGATGCTGGCTGCACTTATGGGTGTTGGCCAGGCGACATTTGCTTCTGAAATTGTAATCGATGGCACTAACGCCAGTGTGACTCGCGAAGTTGATGGTGGCTTGCAGACACTCACGCTTCCATTACCCGCGATTGTCACCGCTGATTTACGATTGAATGAGCCACGCTACGCATCACTTCCTAACATTATGAAAGCAAAAAAGAAGCCGCTAGATACGACCACTCCAGAGGATCTCGGCGTTGATGTTACGCCAAGAATGACTCAACTTGGGGTTGAGCTTCCCGCAGAGCGGCAGGCAGGCATCAAAGTTGATGATGTTGCGCAATTAGTTGATAAATTGAAAAATGAAGCGAAGGTGATCTCATGAGTATTTTAATTGTTGCTGAACACGACAATAGCACTTTAAACGTTGCTACCCTAAATTCGGTAACCGCCGCTGGCGTTATTGGCGGTGATGTGCATATTTTGGTCGCAGGTCAAGGGTGCAGTGCAGTGGCTGATCAAGCTGCTCAGGTAGCGGGTGTCGCTAAAATTTTACTGGCCGATTCGTCCGCTTATGGGCACGCTCTCGCTGAGAATGTAGCACTACTTCTAGCAGAGATAGGCACTGGGTATAGCCATATTTTAGCAACCTCGACTAGCAATGCTAAAAACATAATGCCTCGCGCTGCGGCCCTGCTGGACGTTCAAGCAATCTCTGATATCTCGGCAGTGATAGACGCCGATACGTTCAAGCGTCCTATCTATGCGGGCAATGTGATTGCCACGATTAAAAGCAGCGATGCAGTCAAAGTAATTCTTGTACGTGGAACAGCGTTTGACGCTTGTGCAGCAGAAGGCGGTTCAGCGTCTATTGAGACTGTGTCTGGCGAGCATGACGCCGGTAAATCGAGCTTTGTGAGCGAAGAAGTTGCTAAGTCAGACCGTCCGGAATTAACTGCAGCAGAGGTGGTTATCTCTGGTGGACGCGGTATGGGAAATGGTGAAAATTTTGCACTTCTTGACGGCATAGCTGACAAGTTGGGTGCTGCTATTGGGGCCTCACGGGCCGCAGTTGATGCCGGTTTTGTTCCTAACGATATGCAAGTAGGGCAGACGGGCAAAATAGTCGCGCCAGACCTCTATGTAGCCGTAGGCATTTCAGGTGCTATTCAACATTTGGCGGGTATGAAGGACAGTAAAGTTATTGTGGCGATCAACAAAGACGAAGAAGCACCGATCTTTTCGGTTGCTGATTATGGCTTGGTTGCTGATCTGTTCGATGCATTACCGGAGTTTGAATCAGCGCTTTAGCCATTGCTGAGATAAATCTGATGCAAAAAAAGGCCCTGGTGGGCCTTTTTAGTTTTACCCCCCACTTCTCTACCACCAGTTAGTCATTATTGGCGACTAACTCTACGTCATATATCTCTAGCCAATAATAAAAGCCCATACTGTCAACTTCGCTAATATCCTCGCCAATCATTGATTTAATGGGTTGTTCGCCGGAAACTATCGCTTCTACTGAGAGTGGTGAATCTTCAAATAGGGGAACCATAACAAGGAAGGCGAACAGACACCCGCAGGTAGTGGCTAATAGCCAATTAATAGTGTTTGGCTGTCTATTTGTCTGGCTGATGGCTGTCCTACGGGCTTGTGCTAATCGAAACAAATCTCTGCTGTGTGTATTTTGCTCAATATGCTCTAAGTCATCTTGGTAGGTCGCTTGGTCAATTTTATTGATCATAATATTCTCCTAATATGTCGCGTAGCCGCGCCATAGCCCTTGAGTAATGTGTTTTCACGCTCCCCTGAGTGCAACCCATTGCCATTGCTGTCTCTTGGGTGGTGAGTCCCTCCCAGCAGCGCAACATAAAAGCTTGTTGCTGGCGCAAGGGCAGCTTTTCGATCCCAACAGTAAGCCGCTGTGCCTGTTGTCCACGCAATAGCATGTTGGCTGGCTCACTCGAGTTCGGGCTGATCCCCTCATTCAACTGAGTGTCCAAATAATCTTCAGACTCTTGACCACCTACTTTTTTCCACGGAAAAACCTTATCCCGTACCGCCTTTCGACGGTAATAGTCGGTAATTTTGCTGTGCAAGATTCTATAAAAGAGGGGTTTCCAATCGGCGGGTGCCTTATTCGAGTATTTCTCAACTAATTTATACATTGTGTCTTGAACTAAATCGTGAGCATCTTCAATGTGACTGGTGCTAAGACGCGCCATATGAAAGGCGCGTTTTTCAATAAACTTTAGGAACTCCTCAAGCGTTTGGTACGCCAACGCGTCAGAGGCCTCGTCCCGCCTTTGGCTAATGGTCACCTGGTCACACTTATGTTGGTTAGCACCGTTAGTATCCATCTATTACTTTGCCTCACGCAATAGATTGTCAAGATCAATGCGGTTCATAACATATTGCCACTCAGCATAGCCTTGCGTCTGCATGCGCAGTGCTAAAGGCCCATCGCCTCCGTAGTGATGATATCTGCGCCAGCGGTTAATAAAGGCATCGTCATTGGTAGGTCGCCCAAAAACGGTGTACAGTTTTTTGTATTGAGGTGAATTCCTCGGCGTAGCATACACCCCCATAGAGACAGTGGCGGTATTATAAAAGTCATCCCAAAACGCACTGGTATTTTTTGATTTACTCGCCAGCCTTTCGGCTATCGCGGCGTGGTCAGTTTTCACGGTGATTACGTTGCGCTGGCCCAGAGGCGACTCATTAGCCCTGAGGCCACCATGACTACTCGTTATTTCAGACTGATTTGAGGCAGGAGATGAGCTACTGTTTACAGAGACACTCAGTGCATTCACTGGTAAGGCCAGTACAATTAGCGATAAAAACATTACCATAAGCCTGTGCATAATCTGCTCCTGTTGTGTTCAACGCAAAGCGGCACAATCGGTTGACAGGCTTCTTTCTACCGCTGTTTAAAGCGCAAAATCAGCCCAAATAGGGCAGTGATCTGAGGGCTTTTCAAACCCGCGCGCCTCAAAATCAATGCCAGTACTAACCAAGTTTTCCATCAGCGCGTTCGACG
>CAJWFB010000018.1 GCA_913031645.1 uncultured Cellvibrionales bacterium | reverse complement strand
GAAGGTCATCAATAAATGTTTGTGGGATCAATCCGGCCATGAGTGCAACTGGTTATCGCAAATTTGAAACTACAGTGTAACTGCTTTATCGCGGAATGAAACTGCGATTAACGATTAAGAGCAACCTTAACTAGGCTACTCACTGCGCCACCATCGGCACGACCTTGAATTTGTGGTCGAAGTAGTCCCATAACCTTGCCCATATCGCGCATGGATTCAGCACCCGTCTCTGCAATGGCTGCGGCGATCATGCCATTGATCTCATCTTCGTTAAGCGCAGTTGGTAAAAAGTCTTGGATGACAGTAATTTCATCAATCTCTATGGCCGCAAGTTCATCTCGTCCAGCCGCTTCATACTGACTAATTGAATCACGTCTCTGTTTGACCATTTTGTCGAGGATAGACAGTAGCCGTTCATCGTCGATCTCAATTCGTTCGTCGACTTCGATGCGTTTTACTTCCGCTAGCATTAGACGAATAGCCCCAAGGCGGGCTTTATCTTTAGCGCGCATGGCTTGCTTCATGGCGTCAGTAATTTGGCTTTTCATCGACATAGAATATCTCCTGGTAACTATTTAAAGGATTTCAGAAACACAAAAAGCGCCTACTAGGCGCTCCTTGATACTACATAATCTCAACCGACGTTTCGAGGGGAGATTAATACAGCCGGGTAAACTTTCGTGATTCGCGAGACACTTGTTTCTGGTTGCGCTTAACCGCGGCAGCAGCTTTACGCTTGCGTACCCAAGTTGGCTTCTCATAAAACTCGCAGCTGCGGACTTTAGCCAACACGCCGGCTTTCTCGCAAGAGCGTTTAAAGCGACGTAGTGCTACGTCAAAGGGCTCGTTTTCTTTAATACGTACACTTGGCATGTATGCTTAATCCTGTAGTTTAAGTAACTGTCGATGGGACCATTCCGCATTCGACTGTTGAACGGCGCGTATTCTATACAGTTCACGGATTTGTTGCAAAGGCTTTTTGGGCATTTTTCAGTGGATTTTGAATTCTTGCCATTTCCCAATCAGTCCATGTCACGCAAGGATCTTACCGCCGTTGGTTAAGTCTTGTTATAATTGGTTTTTAAATTCCTTAAACTACATTAGGCGCTTGTTACCATGCTTGTTCTGGGTATAGAAACTTCCTGCGATGAAACTGGTGTTGCTGTGTATGACAGTGACCGCGGGTTACTTGCACACCGCCTGTATTCGCAGACCAAACTGCACGCTGAGTACGGCGGTGTGGTCCCCGAACTGGCTTCACGAGATCATGTCCGAAAAATCCTACCGCTGTTGGATGAGGTGTTGGCTGCCGCTAATGTGAGCAAGCATGCGCTAGACGGTATTGCCTACACTGCGGGCCCTGGTTTGATGGGGGCACTCATGGTGGGCGGGGCGACAGGTACAGCCTTAGGGTTTGCCTTGGACATTCCTGTATTGGGCGTCCATCACATGGAGGCCCATTTGTTGGCACCGATGTTGGAGCCAACACCGCCAGCATTTCCGTTTGTTGCTTTGCTTGTTTCAGGGGGCCACACTCAGTTAGTGTCTGTAAAAGCGGTTGGAGATTATGAGTTATTAGGTGAGTCATTGGATGATGCTGCGGGTGAAGCTTTTGATAAAACGGCCAAAATGCTTGATTTGGATTACCCCGGAGGTCCGGTGCTCGCAAAAATGGCCGAGCGCGGTCAAATCGACCGTTTTAGTTTTCCACGACCGATGACTGATCGGCCAGGCTTAGATTTTAGTTTTTCAGGGCTTAAAACCCATACGCGAAATTTAATTCAGACGCATCGTGGCGACGACGTGTTGCCTAATGAACAGACTATTCTGGATATTTGTGCCGGCTTTCAGGAGGCGGTTGTAGACACACTCGTGATTAAATGTCGCCGAGCAGTGTTGGCGGCAAACATGCAAACCCTCGTTATTGCCGGCGGCGTGTCGGCAAACACTCGGTTGCGAGAAAAGTTAAAGGTCGCGCTTGGGAAAGAGGGTGTCGACGTGTTTTATGCACGCCATGAATTTTGCACTGATAATGGCGCTATGATTGCCTATGCAGGATGTCAGCGTCTGCTAGCCGGTGAGTATAATCCGATGATGATTACTGCTACACCGCGCTGGCCTTTAGACCAATTAAATGTACCCTCGGACAAAATTACATCACAGGAATCAGTTTAATGGACATTGTTTACATCAGAGATCTGCGTATTGAGACAATTATTGGTATCTATGACTGGGAGCGCGAGGTTAAGCAAACAATCAGTCTCGATTTAGAAATGGAGCACGATATTATGCGTGCCGCAGAAACCGATGATATTCAGTACGCCCTCAATTATAAGTCTATTGCCAAGCGTTTGATTGCCTTTATAGAAGCTAGCGAATTTTTACTGGTGGAGCGTATGGCTGAGGAAATAGCCTCGATTGTTCGCAATGAGTTCTCGGTGCCATGGTTAAAGCTTCGCGTTAGTAAGCCTGGAGCGTTGAGGGGATCCCAGGATGTAGGAATTATTATTGAGCGTGGAGAGCGCAGCTAGTGGCTCTCATTTACCTAAGTTTAGGTAGTAATATCGATCGCCATATGCGGATAGGCGCAGCGTTGGATGCCCTGCATGCCGAATTCGGAGAGCTATTACTCTCTCCGGTATATGAGAGTGACTCAGTGGGTTTTGAAGGTGATAATTTTTATAACTTGGTTGTCGGTATTCAATCTGAAAAGTCAGTGGGTGATATTTCGGCGAGTCTTAAGAAAATAGAAAATGACAATGGCCGTGATCGGACTGCACCGCGTTTTGGTCCGCGCAGTTTGGATATCGATATTCTGACTGTCGATGATATTTGTGGGCAGCGAGATGGCGTGCAGCTGCCACGAGATGAAATTCTTAAAAATGCCTTCGTGCTGCTCCCAATGGCCGACCTCGCGCCTCAATCACTGCACCCTAAGACCGGTAAGCCCTATGTTGAGCACTGGCAGCAATACGACAAATCAAAGCAAAACCTGTGGTCGATTGAGTTTATCTGGCAAGGCCGAAAATTACCCGTTTAACTCTCCTCAAAGGCTGTTAGAGCTGCCGCCATCAACTGCGATTGTTTGGCCGGTCATATAGGTCGCCTCCACCGCTAAAAAGTAGACCGTATCGGCAATGTCGCTCTCTGTTCCCAGCCGGCCCATCGGTACTTTACTTAGTACCGAGTTTTGTTTGCTGGTGTCATCAGACTCGTGCTCTGGCCATAGGATTGCTCCAGGGGCGACACTATTAACACGAACGTTTGGGCCTAGTTCTTTGGCTAGAGTTTTAGTCATGGCTATATTGCCGGCCTTAGCAATCGAATAAATAGGGTGACTCTTAAGTGCCTGGCGAGCATGCATGTCAGAAATATTAACGATGACTCCGCTGCTGTCGATAAGCATAGGCGCCAGTTTTTGTGAAAGAAAAAACGGACCTTTCAAATTACTGTTAATCAGGTCGTCCCACTGCTGCTCTTCGCAATCAGCGAGAGGCGTTGGGTAAAAACTGGATGCGTTATTAACCAGTATGTCGAGTCGGCCGACTGAACCCACTAAGTTCGCAATTTTAGTTAATCCGCTCATTTCATTAAGATCGCTTTGCACTATAAGGCAGCTGTCTGCACGCTGCTGATTGAGCTGATCGCAAAGCTTGTTAGCGGCAGCGGCAGAGCGGTTGTAATGGATGATAATGGTATAACCCTGTTTATGAAATACCTCGGCAATGACAGCGCCGATGCGCCGGGCTGCGCCGGTAATTAGAATGACTGGGCTGATTTGATGGTTGTCAGAGTGCATATAAATACCTTGGTTTCTATGGCTGATAATGTTGTTTAAATTGGCTTAGAGCGTCAATTTGGCGTTGCTTTAAGTGTATTCCGATATCTGCACCCTTGAGTCCATTGGCCACCAAGTCTGCAACATCTACCTTGATGACCGCCTCGCGTGCTGCTCGCAGATAAGTATTTGGCGCATAGTCTTGGTGCTCTAGACCCTTTCTACCTTTGGCATCGGCCATGCAACAGAGTAAAAAGTCATCGAGTTTGTCGGCTGACTTAAGCGCGCCGATAACCGTTAATAGCTTTAGTAAGTTCTCTGGTTTGAATTCGAGAGACTTGTGGCACATCAAGTGATACTCCGTCACCACCATCGCTAATTGACGATGCTGGTTGGGTACCTTCAGTCGATCACACACCTGTTTGACTAGGGGCAGTCCGCGCGCTTCGTGACCTGTATGTCGTGGCAGAATATCCTTTGGTGTGATAGCCTTCCCTAGGTCATGCACCAACACTGTAAAGCGAATAGTGGCCTTGTCGGAGAGAAGTGCTGATTGTTGCAGTGCCATTAGAGTATGAATGCCTGTGTCAATCTCTGGGTGATAATCTGCACGCTGTTCAATGCCAAACAGCGCCTCAACTTCAGGCAATAAAACGGCTAGTGCACCACAGGACCTCAGTGTTTCTATAAAAACGTCAGGAGAGCGCTCACACAATGCACGCTGTGTTTCTTTCCAAACGCGTTCCGCGACCAGTGCAGTCATTTCACCCCGATTCACGATTGCACTCATTAACTCGCGCGTTTCTGGTGCGATGGTAAAGCCGAGATGTGCATAGCGTGCAGCAAATCGTGCAACCCGTAACACCCTCAGTGGGTCTTCAGCAAACGCATCTGAGACGTGACGTAAAACTTTATTCTCAAGATCTTGTTGGCCGCCGTAAGGATCGGTAATAGACCCATCATCAGACTCTGCCATTGCATTAATGGTTAAATCACGACGAATTAAGTCATCTTCGAGGCTTATGTCGGGTGATGTGTGAAAGGTGAAGCCGCCATAGCCAACGCCTGATTTCCTTTCGGTTCGTGCCAAGGCATATTCCTCTCCGCTGCGAGGATCAATAAAAACTGGAAAATCTTGTCCTACAGGCCTATAGCCAAGGGCTACCATTTCCTCTGGAGAGCTACCTACCACTACCCAGTCATTTTCATGGCAGGGGTAATTTAGTAATTTGTCGCGAACGGCGCCGCCGACTCGGTAGATTTGCATGATTAGATTATCCTTTTCGCCATTGTAAGTCTCAATAGTAATGACCTCAATCTAAACTCTGAAACATCGTGATAATGTTTTCTCAGCGCAGAACCATAACGGTGACTTTGTGGGCTGTTGATTATGAATTAAATTGATCAAAGACCACCTATGGATGCTGATTTTTGGCATAATGGTCACACTTTTCATAATTTTATTTTGAGGCTGTATGGTGGCTGAACCATCCCTTCTATCCGTCAAAGACTTGTGCTTTGAGCGCGACGATACGCAGGTCATTGACTCTGTGTGTCTGGATCTCAGTGACGGCGAACTACTACAAATAGAAGGACCCAACGGCAGTGGTAAAACAACCTTACTGCGACTGTTGACCTCGGCGCTGACTCCGACTCGCGGAAATATTTACTATCAAGGAAGAACGCTGTCCGATTGTCGATTTGAATATCTCTCTGAGCTGCTTTTTTTAGGACATCAGTCTGCGGTTAAGGTGACCTTGAGCGCAGAGGAGAACCTTAGCTGGATGACGGGTCGTTCAAGGACCTGCGAGGAACTTTTGTCGGCTCTGGACAGTGTGGAATTGACAGGATATTCTGATGTGCCCTGTTATCGACTCTCTGCTGGACAGCAGCGCAGGGTAGCGCTGGCTCAGTTACTTATTTCCAACGCTAAACTTTGGATTTTGGATGAACCCTT
Source organism: uncultured Cellvibrionales bacterium (assembly GCA_913031645.1). Taxonomy (GTDB): domain Bacteria; phylum Pseudomonadota; class Gammaproteobacteria; order Pseudomonadales; family Porticoccaceae; genus HTCC2207. The sequence continues at coordinate 24,589 of CAJWFB010000018.1, read as the reverse complement.
TGCGGCGCTAGACAGCCAAGGTGTGTCATTGGTTGAGCAGTGCATGCAGAAGCATCTCGATGGGGGTGGTTCGGTTGTGCTGTCAACTCATCAACCGGTCAGCATAAAAGCGGTACGCCGCTACTCTCTAATGGATCAATCTATTCGGGAGCAGTTTAACAATGATCTCTAATACTGGGTTTTGGGCTTTTCTCAGACGCGATCTGCTACTGATTAATCGTCGTCGAGGTGAGGTTGCTAGTCCGCTCATCTTTTTTATTATGGCAGCGACCTTTGTTCCTTTGGGAACAACGCCTGATGCTGAGTTACTCAAGGATATTGCACCCGGTATCATTTGGGTTATGGCACTCTTAGCGACATTGCTTTCGGCGGAAAGTTTGTTCGCGAGTGATTATCATGACGGGTCCTTAGAGCAAATGCTGATTAGTCCGCAGTTGCTAGTCATGCCGGTGTTGGGTAAAGTCACCGCGCATTGGCTGACCACGGGTTTACCGTTGACGTTGGTGTCTCCCTTTTTAGGCCTTTTGCTCTCTTTGCCGGCTGCGGGTTATCTGCCGATGATGGCTGGGTTAGCCGTGGGCACGGGTTGTCTGAGCCTACTGGCGGCCTTGGGCGCGGCTTTGACTGTATCTTTACAGAAAGGAGGCCTGCTGTTGACGCTGATCGTGATGCCTCTTTATATGCCGGTCATTATTTTTGGCAGTGCTACGGCACAGTACAGTATTCAAGGGCTTGCCTGGAGTGGGCCACTGGCAATTTTGGGTGCTATGCTGGCCCTCGCTATTGCGCTCTGCCCTGTGGCGATTGCCAATGTGTTGCGCTTGACGACGATTAATTAGGACTTAGAGTAGACTATGAACTGGAATTGGTTTTACAGGATGGGTTCGCCGCGCTGGTTTTACGAGACCACAAGCCGCTGGTTGCCGTGGTTGGGGGCGTTGACTTTTATTCTGTTGGTCGGCGGCTTAGTCTGGGGACTGGCATTTGCGCCTCAAGATGCGAAGCAGGGTAATAGTTTTCGTATCATCTATCTGCATGTGCCGGCATCATTTTTAGCATTGGCGGGCTATTTTTTAATGGCAGCAGCTGGAGCCATCGGGTTAATTTGGAAGATGAAACTGTCCTATATGGTCATGAAGTGCGCCGCGCCACTGGGTGCGGTGCTCACATTTTTGGCGTTGTTTACTGGAGCGGTTTGGGGTAAGCCTACTTGGGGTAGCTACTGGGTTTGGGACGCACGGGTTACCTCGATGTTGATTCTGTTATTTTTGTATTTGGGTGTACTGGCGCTCCAGTATGCTTTTAATAGTAAAGATGTCGGTAATAAAGCGAGTGCCATACTAGCGTTGGTGGGTACTGTTAATATTCCTATTATCTATAAATCTGTGGACTGGTGGTTCACCTTGCATCAGCCGGCAACGATTACTTTTACCCAAGCACCCTCGATGCACCCAGCTATGTTTCAACCTCTATTGGTGATGATCTTAGGTTTTTATTGTTTTTATGCAGTGGCCTTAATTCTGTCGGTACGCGTAGAGATATTAGCGCGTGAACGAAAGACGAGTTGGGTGCGTGAGCGAGTGAAGCAGGCAGCGCAAAATAGTCTAGGAGCAACATTGTGAAATTTCAATTCGATAACTTTTCCCACCTGCTGAATATGGATGGCCATGGCGCTTATGTGTGGGCTGCTGTTGCAGTCACGGTGCTATTAATGACGTGGTTGATCATCAATCCGCTGTTGCAGAGACGTGATGTGTTTGAAGAAATTGCTCGAGAGGTGTCCAGAGAGCAGCTTCGCCAAGACGCTAGTAGAGAGGGTGCCTAATGCATCCAATGCGTAAACAGCGTTTGCAGATTGTGGTGATGATAATTGCCGCCTCGGCCGTTGCTGCTGGATTAATTATCTATAAGCTGGGTCAAAATGCTAACTTTTTCTACACTCCATCTCAGGTATTGTCGGGAGAGGCGCCCGAAGGTACTTTTATTCGCGCCGGTGGGATGGTGGTAGAGGGCAGTGTGCGCCGGGACCCCAATTCCCTTGCGGTGGACTTTGAGGTGACTGATGGCAGCGCCATTTTAGGTGTTCGCTACACCGGAATTTTACCCGATTTGTTCGCGGAGAATGAAGCGGCAATTGCGGCGGGTAAAGTTGATCAAAATAGAGTGCTGCAGGCCTCCGAAGTGTTAGCGAAACATGATGAAAAGTATACGCCGCCAGAGGTTGCTGAATCGATGAATGCTGCCTATAAAGCCAAGCAGAAACGCAAAGCAGACAAGTTATGACGGCTGAATTGGGCCATATTGCATTGATCATTGCGCTTTGTATGGCAGTTTTTCAAACCCTGGTGCCAATGGCAGGTTCGTTTAAGGGCTACCAGACCTGGATGCGACTTGGGCAGACCATGGCGTTCGGGCAGTTCGTGTTTATAGCACTGTCTTTCGCCTGCTTGTCAATGGCCTTCCTTAACGATGATTTCTCTGTTGCCTATGTAGCAAATAATTCAAATACCCTGCTGCCAGACCGCTTTAAAATGAGCGCCGTTTGGGGAGCCCATGAAGGATCATTATTGTTATGGGCTTTAATACTGGCAGGTTGGACTGCTGCGGTAGCTTTATTGAGTCGAAGAATGCCTTTGGTTTTCTCCGCCAGGGTTCTTTCGGTGCTTGGCTTTATTGCGGTTGGGTTTGCGCTGTTTTTACTGTTGACCTCCAATCCCTTTGAACGAATCCTACCAGTGGTGCCGATTGAGGGGGGGGATCTAAATCCTCTGCTTCAGGATTTTGGTCTTATTGTGCACCCACCCATGTTATATATGGGGTATGTTGGTTTTTCTGTACCCTTTGCTTTTGCCATTGCCGCGCTAATTGGTGGGCAGTTCGATAGCGCCTGGGCACGCTGGGCGCGGCCATGGATAAATGCTGCTTGGATGTTTTTAACGATTGGCATCTGTTTGGGCAGTTGGTGGGCTTACTATGAGCTAGGTTGGGGTGGCTGGTGGTTTTGGGACCCAGTAGAAAATGCATCCTTTATGCCATGGCTAATCGGTACCGCTCTGATGCACAGTATTGCGGCTAGTGAAAAGCGCGGCGTATTTCGTAGCTGGACATTACTATTGGCCATCTTTACCTTTTCTTTGAGTTTGTTGGGCACGTTTTTAGTGCGCTCGGGGGTTCTTACCTCAGTGCATGCGTTTGCCAGTGACCCAGAGCGCGGTATTTTCATCTTGGCGTTTTTGTTTGTCGTGGTTGGTGGGTCACTACTATTGTTCGCACTGCGTGGACCTCAAATGAGGTCTTCCTCTGACTATCAAGGGTGGTCTAGAGAGACCATGTTGTTGATCAATAATGTCTTGCTGGTTAGTGCAACGGCGATGATATTAGTGGGTACCCTTTACCCATTGCTGGCAGACGTGCTTGATTTGGGCAAAATTTCCGTTGGTCCCCCTTATTTTAGTTTTTTCTTTGTACCCACCACTGCGATCCTAATGGTGTTTTTAGGGTTTGCTGGTTTTAGTCGTTGGCAGTCAACCGATGGGCGATTAATGCTCCGTAAGGGTATTATTCCAGGTGTTATTAGTCTGGTCTTGGGGCTCATATTACCCGCTCTGGCTGTAGAAGAACTATCTTGGAGTACTTACTCGCTAAGTGCCGTCGTGACTCTGGTATTGGTTTTTTGGGTGATCACTATGAGCGCTGAAGATTTACTGCTTAAAGTAGATGGTAAAGCCGCTAACTTAAAAGGCTTAACCGGCAGCTACTGGGGAATGCTAACGGCTCATGCTGGTTTGGCGGTCTGTGTATTGGGCGTCGGTCTGAGTACAAGCTATGACTTGCAACGCGATGTGCGAATGGTCCCCGGTGATCATGTCGACTTAGGCGAATATAACTTCCAGTTTATTGGTGTAAAACCAGCTGATGGACCTAACTTCTCGGCCTACCGTGGCGAGGTGGTGGTTACTTCAGGTGATCAAGTGGTGACTACGCTGTGGCCAGAGAAGCGTAATTATAAAGCAGCTGGACAGACAATGACTGAGGCTGCTATTGACGGTAAGTTAACTCGTGATCTGTACGTTTCTCTCGGTGAGCCTCTCGGTGGCAACGCCTGGGCAATTAGAGTGCAAGTTAAGCCTTTCGTGCGTTGTATTTGGCTGGGTGCGCTAATGGCTGGATTGGGCGGCTTAATTGCCGGTAATGACAAGCGCTATCGACGCCGAAAAAACCGGATAACCTCTGTGTTAAATGCAGGAGGTATTAGCGCTTGATGAGATTGGCATTGTTTCTTCCCGTGGGTTTGTTTGTTGCTCTCTCGATTGTCCTGTTACTCGGTTTGGATAGCGATCCGACAGAATTGCCTTCTGCACTAGTGGATGAGCCTTTTCCAGCATTTAGGTTGGAGGCTCTGGATCCAGAGCAAGGGTTCATAGACGAGCAGCAGTTGATGGGTGAAGTGGCTCTGGTCAATGTTTGGGCAACCTGGTGCTATGCCTGTCGGATTGAGCATGCGATGCTCAATCAGCTTGCTGAGAACGGTGTCAAAATTATTGGTTTAAATTATAAAGATAATCGCGCAGACGCTTTTGATTGGTTGGCGTCGCGTGGAGACCCCTATGCCTTTTCGGTGTTTGATTTGAGAGGTTCTCTAGGCATCGATTTGGGTGTTTATGGTGCCCCTGAAACCTTTTTGATAGACGCCCAAGGTATTATTCGTTATCGCCGTGTTGGGGTTGTCGATGAACGAGTTTGGAGTAATGAATTTGCCGATTTATACGCTAAGCTGAAGACTGAAGCACAATGAGAAGTTTCGTCTTTTTAGTCTTGCTATTGGTGTCAGGGACAGTGAATGCCACCTCCGATCTAGTGGTCTTTTCTGATCCATCCTATGCTGCCCGCTATCAAACCATGATTTTGGAGCTGCGCTGTCCAAAATGCCAAAACCAGAACCTTGCCGATTCTAACTCACCTATTTCTCAGGACTTACGTGCAGAGGTGCAACGTTTGCTTGAGCTAGGTATGACCAATGGTGAAATAGAACAGCATCTTACTGAGCGTTACTCTGAATTTATTCTTTATCGGCCTCAGGTTAACAAAAGTACGTACTTGTTGTGGCTGGCACCAATCGTCATTTTGGTGATTGGAATGTTGACTATTCTTGGCTTGACTCGACGCTCACCTACCGCGTCAGAGGGCCAGAAATTTGATACTCAAGATGATCAGCAACGTCTTGATGATTTACTTAAAAATGGAAATAAATAACCATGTTACCTTGGATGTTGATTCTAATCGCATTCGCGTTTTTATTCGTCTTTTATCCTTTTGTTTTTAGTGATATTTCCTCGACATCTAAAGGCCAAGAGCAGGCAAAAATAGCGGAAAAAGACAATGTTCGGTTATTCAAAGAGCAGCAAGAACAGTTTCAGCGGCAGTTGGATATAGGGGATATTGATTCCCAACAATTTGAAAGACTGCTGACTGAGGCTGAACAGTTATTGTTAGCCAATACCTCACTAATATCTAATCGAAAACACACGGCGCTCGAGGGTGGTGGCTGGCTACTGCCAATTTTACTGTTTGTATTGCCTCTGGTGACTATCGTACTCTATCAGGAAACCGGAGCGATTGAGGATCAAGAAATTGCGACTTTGATCGAACTGCAAAGTGCTAATGGCACTAATTTGTCCTTGGAGCCTTGGAGTGCTGAGTTGGTTGAAGCGTTACAGCAGCGGGTAATCAGTCGGCCAGATAACATTTATTATTGGGCAATGTTGGCGCAGTGGGCGATAAGTAATAATGATATGGCCAGTGCCAATGGCTACTTCTCCGCCGCGCTTGAAGTTGCTCCCCGCGATAGTTTTCTCCTGGCTCAATATGCAGAGTCATTATTTTTGCTGGAGGCCAACCGCTTTACGCCGCGAGTTGCTGCTGCGGTGGACGCCGCATTCGCCGCTGATGCCACCAATCAGACAGTACTTGGGTTAAAGGGAATTGAAGCATTTTCTAATGGAGATCTCAGTTTGGCGATTAGCTACTGGCAGCGTGCTCAACAACAGTTGGAGCCGGCTAGCGCCACCTTTCAGGGGTTACAAACTGGCATTGATCGTGCTGAGTTAATGCTAGCCTCATCCGCCGATGGCAGTGCAGCGGCAAACTTTTTCGCAGATACTCAGACACACAAGGTGTCTGTCCGAGTCAGCATTGACCCGCAGGTGTCGACTACTCCGGATCAGAGAGTTTTCGTGGCGGCGCTCCGCGAGGGTGGTTCGCCGATGCCATTAGCAGCAAAGAAAATAAGTGTTTCTCAACTTCCTGCTACCATTGTCCTGTCAGACACCGACGCGCTTATTGCTGGTCAAGCGTTATCAACGGCCACGACGATAAAGGTGGTTGCTAGACTATCTTTATCGGGGTCAGCTACGCCTCAGACTGGCGACTGGGAAGCAGTAAGTGACAGTTTTAAGTTAGATGAAAAGGGTGCTCAAGTCAGCTTGCTAATCAATCGACAGCGTAAATAATTGGTTGTGCGCTTCTATTCTCAAAACTAACTTTATAAATGACTGATTTAGTGTTTTTTGTCACGCCGATAATGTGTAAACTTAACCTAAGAAAACTCTGACAATAATAGTGCCAAAAGGCTAGGTTAAAACCCAAAAATGGCTAAATATGCGGCTTAAATCAATCAAACTGTCAGGATTTAAATCCTTTGTCGATCCGACTAATGTCAAATTCCCCAGTAATCTCTGCGCAGTGGTTGGACCCAACGGCTGTGGAAAATCCAATGTGATTGATGCTGTGCGCTGGGTTATGGGCGAGAGCTCTGCGAAAAATCTTCGTGGTGATTCTATGTCGGATGTCATCTTTAATGGCTCTGGTGGCCGAAAACCAGTGGGCCAAGCGTCGGTTGAATTAATTTTTGATAACACCCAGCAGCGGATTGTAGGCGAATATGCCGCCTATAATGAGATTGCTATCAAACGCAAGGTGACTCGAGATGGTCAGTCGAATTATTATCTAAATGGGACTAAATGTCGCCGTCGCGACATTACTGATATTTTTCTTGGCACCGGTTTAGGGCCAAGGAGCTACGCGATTATAGAGCAGGGGATGATCTCACGACTGATCGAATCCAAGCCGGATGAATTGCGGATTTATATCGAAGAGGCCGCCGGTATTTCTAAATATAAAGAGCGACGCAGAGAGACTGAGAGTCGAATTCAGCGCACCATGGAAAATCTCGAACGCTTGACTGATATACGGGATGAACTTGGGCGCCAGTTGAGTCGACTGGAACGGCAGGCAAAGGCCGCTGAAAAATATTCTGAGTACAAAAAACAAGAGCGGCAGTTAAGCGCAGAGCTATTAACGCTGACGTGGAGAGGCTATAACCAGGATGCCTCAGGTCTAAAAACCGTGATTGGTGGTTTTGAAGTTGAAAAAGAAAAGATTGTCGCGCAGCGCAGTCATTGCGATACGAGTATTGAGAAACTGCGAACGCAATATACCGATCAGAGCGACGCTTTTAACGAAATTCAGGCGAGGTTCTACAAGATTGGTGGTGAAGTTACCCGGATCGAACAAGCTATTGAGCATGCGCAACAGCGTGCCCAAGATATTGATAGAGAGTTACAACAAACTGAGCGTAACTATCAAGAAACTGACGAGCATCTTAAGGCAGATAAAAATAAAGTGACTGGTTGGCAGGCAGAATTTGATGAATTGAAGCCCGCTTTGGAACAGGCCACTGAACTTGAGGTGGTATCCACGGCAGCGCTTGAAGAAGCTGATTTGGCCATGAATCAGTGGCAGCACAACTGGGATGAATTTAATCATAATTCCGCCAATCCTCGCCAGCAAGCTGAAGTACAGCAGTCACGGATTCAGCATCTTGAACAGCTAATGCGTCGCCTATCGGACAGAAAGCAGAATTTAGAGGCCGAAGCGACTAGCTTTCAGGCCAGTCCAGCTGAGCAGGAGTTGGCATCTATCAAAGAGCGTCTGGACGCGACTGAGCAAGCGCGCACCCGCACTGATAATGCGCGCCAAGAGAATCGCGTGGCGATTGAAACACTGCGTACTCAAGAGTTACAAACCAACACGGACTGCGATGACCTTCGTGGTACCCAACAGACATTGAAGGGGCGTCAGGCATCACTTCAAGCACTTCAGCAAGCCGCTATGGGTGATGATGCTGAACAGCAATGGCTGGCGGCAGCGGGGCTCGATAAACAACCCAGACTGGCTGACCAAATGAGGGCTGTAGCCGGTTGGGAACTTGCGGTAGAGACTGTATTGGGGAGCTACTTACAAGCGGTTACAGTGGATGATATGGTCAGTTCCATCGATCTTATGCAGAGCTTCACTAAGGGTGAATTATTATTTGTGAGTCCCAGCACGGCAGAACATCATTCGGACTCAGCAAAAGCGCAATTACTGAGTGAGTTTGTTGAGGGTGATTCGGCCAAGACACTGCTTGCAAATGTGTTTGTTGCTGAATCCTTGGCTGAGGCGCTTGCTTTGCAGGCTAAATTGGCTCTGCATGAGTCGGTGGTGACCGCCGATGGTATCTGGCTAGGTGCAAACTGGGCGCGTGTAGCTCGAGATAAAGATGCGACGGCCGGCGTTCTGCAACGAAAACAAGAATTAGACGCTATTGATAAACAGCTCGACGAACTCTCAGCGGCTATTGGCGATCTGGAAAAGCAGCGTGAAAAAAATGGACTTACGTTGAGGGAGCTTGAGGCGACTCGCCAGAAGATTTCTCTAAGTATTGAGGAACAACAGAGTAATTATGCAGAATTACGTTCTAAGCTACGTGGATTTGAGGTACAAATTGAGCAGTTTAAAGCGCGTAAGGCGCGGGCAGACAGCGAATTGGCAGACGTCCTTAAGCAATCTCACATTGAAAGTGAAAATCTCTCTTCAGCACGTGTTGTCTTGCAAGAGTCCATTGAAAAAATGGAGGTCGACACTGAGCTTAGAGCAGGCCTTGTAAGCCAGCGTGATTTACTGAGAACGACCCTTGATAAGGCGCGTGAAACTGCTCGCCAACACAGTGATACTCGCCAGCAATTAGCGCTCCGTGAGGGCTCTCTGAGCACGCAGCTTGCGTCGATTAAGGATGCGATTGTGCGTCTGGAGTCACAGTTTAAGAGACTTGAAGAACGTCGTACTGAGCTGCGAGTCGCATTTGAAATCAAAGAAGACCCCACCGACGATCACAAGCAGCAATTAGAGCAGCAATTAGAAGCACGTCTAAAAGTTGAGGATGAGCTGGGTGAGTCTCGCAAGCAGGTCGAGGCGACGGAGTACGAGGCTCGCGAGCAGGAAAAACGGCGTGGTGAACTCGAATTGGAATTGCAGAATTTGCAAGGCGAGTTAGAGGCGCAACGTTTGTCAGCCCAGGAAATAAGTACTCTCAGTCGTACAGTTGAACAGCAGATTAAAGACAAAGATGGGGTCTTAGCTGATCTGTTAGAGGCGCTATCGGAGGACGCTGAACTGGTTGATTGGGAAGAGCAATTGCAATTGATCGCCAATCGTATACAACGTCTTGGGCCCATCAACTTAGCGGCTATTGATGAGTACAAAATTGAATCTGAACGCAAGGATTATCTAGACAAGCAAAACCAGGAACTTGAAGAGGCACTACAGACACTTCAAACGGCCATTCATAAAATTGATCGCACCACACGGACCCGATTCAAAGAAACCTTCGACTTGGTAAATACCCATATCCAAGCGCTGTTCCCAAAATTATTTGGGGGTGGGCACGCCTACTTAGAAATGACCGGGGATGATTTACTCAACACCGGTGTTACCCTAATGGCCCGACCTCCAGGCAAGAAAAATGCGTCCATTCATTTGCTCTCAGGTGGTGAAAAGGCGCTCACAGCCATTGCGATGGTGTTTGCCATTTTTAAATTAAATCCAGCCCCATTTTGTATGCTCGATGAGGTGGATGCCCCCTTAGATGACGCCAATGTGGCGCGATATGCTGCTATGGTTAAAGAGATGTCTGATCAGGTACAATTTATCTTTATTACGCATAACAAAATTTCGATGGAAGCGGCCAATCAACTGATGGGTGTGACCATGCATGAAGCGGGGGTTTCAAGGTTGGTCAGTGTGGATGTTGATCAAGCTGCTGAACTCGCCGGTGCTTAAGTATTTGTTTTTTTAAGGGTGGTTATAGGTTATGACAGGCTATATTAACGGTCGGCAAATTATTCGTTGTCTAAGGGTCTGATATGGATTTTTTTGGTCCTAGAGAAATACTCATTTTGGTGGCTGTTTTAGCGTTGGTAGCGGTAGTCCTTGATGGGGCACGCCGAATAAAGCGCAATCGCTATGAAAACTTACAAATGTCTTCACGTAAAATGAAACAGTTTGCTGACAGTAATGAATTTGATGATGTACTGGACCATAGTCAGTTTCCGTCTGGCGGTTCCAGAGTGGTTGGCGCAAGATCTGCTGATGATTTAGGCACCGCGAGTGAAGCGAGTACAGGCAACGGTGAGTTCAGTTTTTCAAAACAGCCAGAACAGCAGGGCTTCGATTTAGATCATTCAATATTTGCCAGTCGCGATGATGAACTCGATGACCTAGAGGCTCCCGTCGCGGTGCCTGAACCCGAACCGGTAAAACCACCAAGCACTGAGAGTCCTCAAGATGTCTTAGTGATGCACTTAATGGCTAACAAAGGCGAAATGCTTAATGGTGGAGACCTTTTAGAGGCGTCAGTCGAGGTCGGATTGCGTTACGGTGCGATGAAAATTTTCCATCGTCATCTCAAAGATGATGGATCCGGGGCAGTGTTATTCAGTATGGCTAATCTGCTTAATCCAGGTACCTTTGACTTAAACACTATGGCTAAGATAACCACGCCAGGCGTTACTCTATTTATGGCGTTAGACGACATCGATGATCCTAGCGGTGCATTTGAGATAATGATTGAAGCGGTTAATACGATGGCTGAAAAATTGCCCTTAAATGTGATGGATGAATCTCGCAGTTCAATGACCGCTCAAACCATAGATCATTACCGCCAGAGAGCAAAAAAGGCTGCTCTGCAGCAGTCAAATGATCACCAATAGTCAGGGAGCTTAGCTTCATGACATCGATCCCCGAGAGTACCCTTGCGGAATACAAGCAGCTTGTTGCTGAGTTAAATCAGCATAATCATCGCTATTATGTTCTCGACGATCCTTCTGTGCCAGACAGTGAGTACGATCGGCAAATGCGGGTATTGCAGGAGATAGAGCGAGTTTATGCAGATGTGGTTGCTGAGGATTCTCCCACTCAGCGAGTTGGTGGGATCGCATTGCAGTCATTTTCACAAATCAAACACGCACTGCCGATGTTGTCATTGGACAATGCGTTCAGTGATTCCGAACTTCAAGATTTTGAACGTAAGGTAAAAGATAGGCTCAATCAGACAAGTCAAATAGACTATGTTTGCGAGCCCAAGTTGGATGGGGCAGCAGTAAGCGTGTTGTATCGAGATGGCATGTTAGTTTATGGCGCAACTCGCGGTGATGGTAGCATTGGTGAAGATATAACGGCCAATGTGCGCACCATTAAGAGCGTTCCACTGAAACTTCAGGGCGATAATATTCCAGAAATACTTGAGGTTCGAGGGGAAATATATCTCCCCAAGGCGGGATTTGAAGCTCTTAATGAGGCCGCGCGCGCCGCAGGAGAGAAGACCTTTGTGAATCCTCGCAATGCGGCGGCTGGAAGTTTGCGGCAATTGGACTCGAAGGTAACGGCAAGCCGGCCATTGGAAATGTGCGCCTACAGTGTTGGTCAATACCAGTCTAAGATTACCCCATCTACTCACCAGGGTATGCTTGAAGCGCTTGTTGGCTGGGGATTTAAGTTGAATGAGCATATGGAAACTGTTACCGGTATAGAGGCCTGTGCAGACTATTACAACCGGCTGGCGCAGCGTCGAAATAAGCTCCCTTACGATATTGATGGTATCGTTTATAAAGTGAATCAGTTAGCGCTTCAGGAGCGATTAGGATTTGTTGCTAAAGCACCACGCTGGGCTATCGCTCGAAAATTTCCAGCGCAAGAAGAGATGACCCAATTGCTAGGCGTGGAATTTCAGGTTGGTCGAACCGGGGCAATTACTCCGGTAGCGCGCTTGCAGCCCGTTTTTGTTGGTGGTGTCACAGTCAGTAATGCGACCCTACACAATCGCGATGAAATTGAGCGTTTGGATGTGCGGGTTGGCGATGCTGTTATTATCCGTAGAGCGGGTGATGTGATCCCTCAGATTGCCAAAGTCGTTTTAGAAAAAAGACCGCCCAATGCTGAGCCTATCCTTTTCCCAGAACGTTGCCCAGTGTGTCATTCCTCTGTGCAGCGTAATGAGGGTGAGGCCGTGGCAAGATGCTCTGGAGGGTTGTTTTGTGGGGCTCAAATAAAAGAGGCGATTAAACATTTTGCCTCACGCAAAGCCATGGATATCGACGGCTTGGGCGATAAACTCGTTGAACTTATGGTCGATGAGACGATTATTTTTTCAGTAGCAGATCTCTATGAGCTTGATGAGCAGGGGCTAGTCGGATTGGAGCGCATGGCAGAAAAGTCAGCCGCTAATTTAGTAGCCGCAATTTCGGTTAGTAAGCAGACTACCTTGGCTAAATTTTTGTATGCGCTAGGTATACGTGAAGTGGGCGAGGCAACAGCACAAACATTAGCTAATAATTTTGGAGCCATAGAGCTAATAGCTCAAGCGTCGGTGGAGGAATTGTTAGAGATAGATGACATTGGGCCGGTTGTTGCGCGACATATTGTTAATTTCTTTCGCAATCCTGACAATCTCTCTATCATCGAGGCGTTACGAAATGCCGGTGTTCAATGGGCTGATATTGATCTCTCAAGTCAGGATTCACAACCTTTAAAAGGTCAGACTTGGGTGTTAACGGGTGGTATGCAGATTATGAGCCGAGCTGAAGCAAAAGATGCGTTGCAGGCCCTGGGTGCCAAGGTCGCTTCAAGTGTATCGGCAAAAACCAATCAGGTTGTTGCTGGGCCGGGTGCAGGATCAAAACTCGCCAAGGCTAAAAATTTAGGCATTTCGGTGATGGATGAAGCCCAGTTCATGGATTTTTTGTCTGCGCAATGATAGAGCAATGCTAAACACCCATACAGGACATTGACTAGATTGAATAAACCCTCTTCGAAAAGTTTCGTAAAGCGTCGATCAACGTGGATTGCTTCCATGCTTGCTTGCTTTGCCTTTTTGTTAATGGCGGTTGAAGTCTACAATGTGCCGTTGTCGTCGCTGATCAACAATTTGTTATCTATGTTGATTGGTCTAGGACTCATTGTTGTCATCAGTGCCGCTGTTGGATGGCTGTTGGTGATCTTGCGAAAACGTCGCAAATAAGTGAATTCTCAAACGTTCTCTTTTCGCCATTATTTGGCAACCATTGGCTCGAGCAATTTTGCGATGGGTGTGCATACGATCTTGTTCCCATGGCTAATAATTGGTGTTTTGGAGCAATCTCCAAGTCGGTTGGGATTGGCGCAAATGGCGTTGTTACTTCCCAACTTACTTTTCATTTTACCGGGGGGCGTAGTCTCTGACGGTCGGCATCGCGGCAGTTGGTTGTCAGTGCTTTATGCGCTCTATGTTTTGCCAGTGGGACTACTGTTTATAGCGGTTGCCACAGATCAGCTGTCATTTCCGCTTATGCTGCTGTTTGCAGTCAGTTTCGGTGCAATTTCTGCGTTTGTACAACCGGCACGAGAAAGTTTACTGGGTTATGCTGATCAGAGCCTTATGCATCAGGCGGTTGCAAAGGTCGTCGCAGTGCAGTTTGTTGCTCAGGGTATTGGATTTTTCTTTGCTGGTCAGATCGAGGAGTGGGGTGTGCTACCACTCCTGACACTCCAAGTGTGTATGTTCATATTCAGTGCCTGGTGTATACGACAGTCTCATCCACGGATGAAATCCCCTAATGATATTTCTAAACAACCTATCACCGAACAAAGGAGTCCATTAGCTGAGCTCCGCAAAGGCTTTAATTTGTTTGCGGCAAATCGTGCGCTGCTGCATCTCATATTTCTTGTATTTGCGACTGGGTTTCTTGCATTTGGGGTCTATTTAGTTGGTATGCCACTCATAGCCAAGCAGGGTTATGGTGGCGGTGCTCAGCTCTATGCTGGGCTACAGATCATATTCACACTGGGTATCGTCAGCGCCAATCTTGGAGTAATGAAGAGAGCGAAGATGTTTAAACGCCCGGGCCGTTTGATGATCATTAGCTTTCTATGGCGCGGCAGTCTAGTGGGCATCGTTGCATTTTTACCTAACCTTTGGTTGCTATTCCCAGTAGTATTCGTATGGGGATTTTTCTCAGGATTATCGATGACCTTAGGCCGTACCATTCTTCATAATCAAGTCCCACATGCACTGCGGTCCAGAGCTGCTTCAGTTTATCAGTTGAGTTTGTTTGGTGGCGCACCTCTGGGTGCCTGGGTAAGTGGTATGGCTATTCAGACAATAGGCTTGAGTACAACTTTTATTACTATTGCCAGTCTCACGCTGGCAGTCTCTGTAATAGCGGCCGCAGGTTCACCTCTATGGTCTCTAACGACTGAAGAACCAAATGACTAGATAGCACTAAACGCGACTAATGCCGCGGTTACTGCGACGTTTAGTGATTCAACGCCGTTGTTCATTGCGATGCCGACACGATAATCGCAGAGTGATGCGATACTCTCACTGACGCCGTCTGACTCGTTACCCAAAATATAGATGACTGATTGATCTCGGGGAATATCCGACAAGGGTACCGCGTCATGAGAGGACAACATGCATAGCTTAAAGCCTTTTCGCTGCAGCTTTTCCAGTGCAGTGAGCAAGTTATCACAGCGCAATATTGTGCCTTTGAAAACCGTACCTGCACTGGCTTTGATGACTAGTGATGAGATTTCAGCGACGCCTTTGATGGGTAGGAGTAAACCATGGCAAGGGCTGGCAGTAACACTGCGAATAATCATGCCCAAATTCTGCGGATTAGTTACCCCATCTATGGCTATTAGTACTTTAGGATCTCCCTCGGTCAGCGCACTCATCGCCTGTTCATAGAGCTGATAGCCGGGGCAATGTATGTCACAGGCGACGCCTTGGTCCTGCTTGCTATTGCGCGAAATACGCGCCAGTTGAGAGCGGTTATGATAGAGCACTTCGATGTTACGTTGCGCGGCTAAATGCTTGATCTGATCAATAATACCACCACCGCGGTTACTATCGGCAAGATGCAGACGGTAAATATCCAAATTTTTGTCATCGAGCATCTCTAAAACTGGCTTGCGACCGTAGACGGTGATGAGCTGGTCAAAAAAAACTTTTCTTTTTAAGTACTCAGGACTATCGGAGCGCTGATCACTAGACTGGGGAGGATTCATGTTAGCCTTTTACATCTGGTACGATTTCGGTAGAAGCCTTAAGTAAGTCCGCCATTATCTCTAGGTCTTCAGTCGAAGCCTTACCCTGAGTTGCTGATATGTCCAACGCTATGCTACCCAGCCCAGAATATACTTGCCGCCACGCATCTGGCGCCCTCTCTAAAGCCGCTAGATGAGTTTCAATGGTGTTGATATCTCCCCGTGAGATAGGACCTGTTAAGGCACGTTGAGCATCGGTATCAAAATAGTTGGTCAAGGTTTGATAAATGATAGCCTGTAGCGGATTGTGGTATTTTTCTATATCCACACCGGACTGACTGAGCATTAATTTACTCAGTTCCAATAAGCTAACTAAATTATTACAAGCCATGACGGTTGATGCGTGATAGAGGGCTTTTTTATCGCGATCAATCGGGAATAGATCTGCGCCAATGGCTTCGAATAACCCCGATAACACTTCGATGGCTGAAGTATCGCCCTCTATCGCACAAGAGGTTCCAGCAAAGTGTTGCAGCGATAATTTGGGATCAGCAAAGCTGTGCACTGGATGCAGTGATGCAACACTGACATTGACAGCTCCAGCCCGGCTGAAAATATCGGATGAGATTGCACCGCTGCAATGAAAGACAATATTACCCGACCGCAATACGCCTGAAGTGAGCAGTGAATCACCGACAGCCTGAAGTTGATCATCTGGGCAAGTTAACATCCAGATGTCTGCAGACTTGAGATCAGTATAAGACTGGTTGTCGATGCCAATAGCCTCACCGTCACCAATGAAATTCGCAGCTTCATGGGCCGACCTATGTGTGCGGTTGATTACTTGATTGATCTGCACATGTGCGGACAGCAGTTTACACAGGGTAGAACCGGCATGCCCAGCACCAAGACAGCTTAGAGACAGTGATTTATAAAGCCCATGGTCTGTGATGCTGCTAGCTGGCGTATGCTCAGACATAGTGATAACTAAAGTTGGTTAAGTATCTTCTTGTAGGCCTGCACGGTGCTGGCCATACCCATAGTGAGTGAGTCTACGATAAAAGCGTGACCAATAGATACCTCAAGAAGTCCTGGAATTGAAGCAAATTTAGCTAAGTTGCGCAGATTTAGATCATGACCGGCATTGACTCCCATACCCAGCGATGTGGCAAGTTCGGCCGCTTTTTTGTGTTGTTGGAAAAATGATTCTGCGCGATCACTGCCCCAGGCTTCAGCATAGGGTCCGGTATAGAGTTCAATGCGATCGGTACCGATCTGTGCGGCGAGCTCAATTTGATCTGGGTCTGGATCCATAAAGAGGCTTACCCTCATTCCCTGATCTTGAAGGCGCTTAATGATGGGTTCCAGTGTCTCACCAGAGTGCCTTAAATTGAAGCCATGATCCGAGGTTAGCTGGCTGTCATTATCAGGTACCAGAGTGCATTGATCGGGTTTCGTTTGTTCAACTAACGATAAAAAACCGGGATAATCGCCTACTGCGGGAGCAAAGGGGTTTCCCTCAACATTAAATTCCAAATTGGCTACAGGCTGAACCAGGACTGCGAGTTCTCGAACATCGCTCGGGCGAATATGTCGCTGGTCAGGCCGCGGATGCACGGTGATACCGTCAGCACCATTATCGATACAAAGTTGAGCATGGTGCAGAACACTGGGATAGTTTCCCTCTCTTGAGTTCCTCAATAAGCTTACTTTATTGAGGTTAATGCTAAGTGCGGTCATAAAATCGTATGGTTACCTTATGGGTATAGGACGTTCAAACGTCGCCGCTGCCGGTTCAGGGTCTTTTGGTTCAACCCAAACCTCAGGATTCAGCAGTCTTGCACTAAGAAGTCGAATTGGCTCTATGGGGACATCTTGATACATACTAAATCCGCTGGTTGGCACCACTGCAATCGCGTCGACAGTGTCCATGCCTCTGACTACCTTACCAAAGACGGCATAGCCGATTTTATCGCCTTTACTGTCTAAAAAGCTGTTGCTGCGGTGATTGATAAAAAATTGTGCTTGGGCAGAGTCAGGCGCGCTTGTGCGAGCCATCGCGATAGTACCACGCAGATTTTTAAGTCCATTAGATGCCTCATTGACTATCCGCGAGCGCTCAGACTCGCGCGCAGTGAAGTCAAATGTAAAGCCCCCCGTCTGGATCATGAATCCTTTAATGACGCGGTGGAAGATTAATCCGTCATAGTGGAAATCATTGACATGTTTGATGAAATTATTCACGGAAATCGGGGCTTTTGCCGGAAACAGTTCAATAACAATAGCGCCTTTCTCTGTTTCTAGCTTTACCTGAGGATTGCCTACTTCGACCTCGCCTGCGGCGAACAGTTTTAGTGGCACCATCACAAGCCATAAGAGAACGATGCTAGGTGACATTTTCAAAGCTCTTAGGCACTCAAATAGTATGAATCTCATACGTTTTAAAGTCATGGTTAACCCCACTCTGAAAGCCTCTTTTTGCCCCTTAACTTAGGAATAAAAGCTACCAGCAAAGCAGCTAAAAAGACCGTCAGAGCGCCGTATAAAAAGAATTGGTTGCTACGGTCATTTTCTAAAATTTCTACCTCTGCTTTAAGAACATCATTGTCGCTTTGCAGTAAATGGTTTTGTTTGACAAGGGTTTGGTTCTGTTGGTTCAAGGCCGCTGGATCAGCAGATATTCCCTCCATCTCTGAAAATCCTCTTGCCAATCTTTTATTATCAACGTCCAGTTTCTCATTAGCTTGTTGGAGGATTTCAAGGTCACTCTGAAATTTTTGTATAGTTTCTTCGAGTTGATTAATTCGGGCGCGAGAGACATCTAATTTAGCCTGGCTTCCTAGTAGCTGTTGCCTGCCTGATGGAGACTCGGAAATGAATTGCTCTTCCATCCAGCCTTTGTAGCCTTTGGCAGTTGAAACTAATCCCCAACCATCACGTAAATCTAGCAGGTCAACCCTAACGCCAGATTTGATGCCCCAATGGACTATTTTACATCGCGGGCAAGGTGTTTCCCGAAGTGGCACAAAGAATTCGTCAGAGACATAGCGAACTTGTGGCTCAAAAGGGATTTGCTGGGTCTCGATTTCAGGCTCTGCAGGACCAATTTCCTGATTATCTAGAATCGTTAATTCTTGAGTGATGTCGGTTTCTGCAGCGGTATTGGTTGGCTCTTGAGCCAGAGTCATATTTGATGCTGTCAATGACAGTAAGAGTGTAGTAAAAGCTGGAAATTTCATAAGATTTCTGACCGATAGGTGCATTCTGAGAATCATACTATGATTAAGTAAAAAAATCCGTGATGTTAAGGCAGTACCTTCTTAAATGGCTTTACGATGACCGATTGATATATCCCTGCTTCCACATAGGGGTCTGAATCAGCCCAATACTGTGCATCGTCAAGACTGTCGAATTCGGCAATGATTAGGCTGCCAGTAAACCCCGCTTCACCAGGCTCTACGTTATCAATCGCTGGATGCGGGCCTGCAACTAGTAGTTTACCTTGCTCTTTGAGAATAGCTAGCCTGGCCAGATGCTGCGGTCGTGCTTGGCTCCGCAGAGCTAGACTATTTTCGACATCTTCACTAACGATTGAATACCACATAATTATTTTTTCTCGGTATCGACTTTAAGGATATCTTCGAAGGGCATGCCGGTTAGGCGAGTAATCCCACGGAAGACATAAAACAAATTGGCAGTTAAAAACACCGTCATGGGCAGAGCGATGACAGGAAAACTTAAGGCGGTCATTCTACCCAACTGTTGATTAAATAACTCCGTACCAGGATCTGCGGTAAGAATAACCACAGCCAAAATATAGTTTATGGCGGATGACAGAAAAAACGAACTGGAGAGTACCCAAGAGGCATTGATCAAAAGTTTGTCAAACGAGGCTTGGGCGCCATTGTCCTTTAATGCTTGAGAAATTGCGGCCGTGTTCATCACTGATTCATTCAGTAAAAATGTATGAATCAGTGGTTGTGATGTTTTTAAAGATAGCAACACCGCAACACCAAGCATTCCAGGTATGGCAGCCTCCTTGATAGCAATGTAAACAGCGTCAAGCTCTAGCAGACTGATACCGCCGGTCAACGACACGCTAACGACGCCCAGTGCTGAAAAGAAATTAACCTTGCGCAGATTAATAAATTCTCTCAACCCATAGATAATCGGAAAAGCGAGTGCGATCACTATAGCGGGTTTAATACCCAAGTACTCGTCACCGCTTAGCTTAGTCAATATGAGCGTGGGAAGAATGAGATTAAATACTAAATTCCACAGCAAGCTGGGCTGTTTTGTCATAACCACATCATCCTGCTTATCTGCTATTGAACTGTGCAACTTACTCATGAATAAACCGTTAACGTGCTGGACGCCCATTGTATCCATCTTGTCGCGCTTGTCGACTTTAACCTAGCTTTTCTAGAGTTCAAGCTCGATTGCTTATTTGAAACAATTACATCAATGCTTGTGAGACAATAGCGATAAGTTAAACGTTGAGGGGAATCCAGATTTGAGTAGTCAGTACTTTTCTATACATCCAGAAAATCCGCAGGCACGATCAATCGCTCAGGTCGCAGATATCGTTCGCCGTGGAGGACTTATTGTCTACCCCACTGACTCGGTATATGCCATTGGTTGTCACATTGGCGATAAACAGGCGCTGGAAAGAATTAGAGCTATTCGTCAGCTTGATAAGCAACACAATTTTACTTTGGTTTGCCGAGATCTCTCTGAGCTCGCCAATTACGCAAAGGTCGATAACAGCGCTTTTCGAATTTTAAAAGCCAGCACTCCCGGTGCATTCACCTTTATTTTGACAGCGACCTCGGAGGTCCCCAAACGATTGATGCACCCAAAGCGAAAGACTATTGGTATTCGGGTGCCCAATAGTCCGATAGTGAAGGCTCTGCTGGATGAGCTTGGTGAGCCTATGATGAGCGTAACGCTGATTATGCCCAATGATGAATATCCTCTGACAGATCCTTATGATATCCGGCAAACAATGGAGCGGCATGTAGATGCCATTGTTGATGGCGGCTACTGTGGCCATGAGCCGACCACGGTGATTGATATGACTGATATAAACCCTCAGATCACGCGTCAAGGAACAGGCGATTTCTCTAGTTTTTAACAATGCTACTGTGTCTGGAAGCTAATCTGGTTATAATGTTTTTTAATGTAAAGGTGGGGCAGATAGTGGCTAGCGAAGTACCCGTAAAAAGCGATACTTTATCGTCTGCTAGCGTCACGGCAGTGGCGCCTCTGCGTCCACAACAAGAGGAGATGCCTTTTGCTGTAGTGCAGGGTAAAGAACTAACCACTCTCCCGAAAGACTTGTATATTCCGCCCGATGCGCTGGAGGTTATTCTTGAGGCCTTTGAAGGTCCTCTGGATTTGCTGCTGTACCTTATCCGACGACAAAATCTTGATATTTTAGACATTAATGTTGCTGAGATTACTCGCCAATACATGAGTTATATTGACTTGATGTCCACCATGCACTTGGAATTGGCCGCAGAGTACCTGGTTATGGCGGCCATGCTGGCGGAAATAAAGTCTCGTATTCTGCTTCCCAGGCAAGTTAACGATGAGGAGGACGAAGGTGATCCTCGAGCAGAGCTGATTCGCCGGCTGCAGGAGTATGAGCGATTTAAGGCGGCAGCAGAGGATATTGACGAGATACCGCGTCTTGGTCGTGACATACACCAGGCTACAGCTGAGTCCCCAGATCGAGCTCAGGAGCGACAGTTTCCTGAGGTAGATATGCGTGAGGTGATGAGCGCTCTAGCTGATGTGCTGCGCCGTGCTGAAATGTTTGAGTCCCATCATATTCAGCGAGAAAAGTTATCCACTCGAGAGAGGATGTCTCATGTTCTTGAGGTAATTCGTGACAAGCAGTTTGTACCTTTTGTTAGTCTATTTAAAGAGAGCGAAGGTCGTTTAGGTGTTGTGGTGACGTTTTTAGCAATCATGGAACTGATTAAAGAGTCATTGGTTGAGATCGTGCAAAACGAATCTTTTGGGCCTATCCACGTAAAAGCAAGGTCATCATGAATTCAGAAATGTTAAGAAAAATTATTGAAGGCGCCATTATGGCTGCCGGCAAACCTGTTGATATAGCGCGATTAGAGACGTTGTTTGAAGAGTCGGAGTGTCCTCCGCGAGATCAAATAAGAGCGGCTCTTGAGGAAATTCAGGCAGACTGCCAAGAGCGCGGCTTTGAGCTTGTGCAAGTAGCCAGCGGTTATCGTTTTCAAGTTAGACAGCAGTTGTCTGATTGGGTAAATCGCCTGTGGGAGGAAAAACCTAAGCGCTATTCTCGAGCGATGCTTGAAACCTTGGCGTTGATCGCCTATCGCCAGCCCCTCACTCGTGGAGATATTGAGGCAGTAAGAGGTGTGGCCGTGAGTTCAGATATTATTAAGTCATTGCAAGAACGCGATTGGGTTCGCATTGTTGGACATCGTGATGTGCCAGGTCGACCGGCCCTCTATGCTACCACTAAACAATTCCTAGATTATTTTAATATTAAGAGTTTGGAATATCTGCCAACGCTTGGTGATATCAAAGACTTTTCTGAGTTGGATCCTGACTTAGAACTGGCATTGGCGGCAGTTCCAGCGGAGATGCCAAGCGCAGCAAACGATGATTTGACTGTCGATGATAATGCGGATTTTGAACTGAATCAACAGCAGGATGGATCCGAAGAAGTCACCTCAAACCAGCCAATAGATACCGAGCAGACCAACAATTCTGCCGACAACAGCGTGGCATCCGATGAGTGAAAAATTACAAAAACTTTTAGCCACTGCGGGACTTGGTTCGCGCCGAGAGTTAGAAAAGTGGATATCTGCCGGACGAGTATCTGTTAATGGCGCAACCTCTAAGCTGGGTGATAGAGCGGTCCCAGAGGATCGAATTTTGGTCGACGGCCGAGCCGTCAAGCTGGTTGTCGATGATAGCCCGCGAGTTTTGATGTACAGCAAGCCCGAGGGCGAAGTTTGCACAACGGTGGACCCAGATGGTCGACCAACAGTGTTTGATAACTTGCCGCGGGTCAGTCGTGGACGCTGGATTGCGATTGGCAGATTGGATATTAATACTAGTGGATTACTGCTCTTTACAAATCATGGTGAATTGGCAAATCGTCTAATGCACCCCTCCTATGAGGTAAAGCGGGAATACATGGTGCGGATCCATGGCGAAGTTACTGAGGCCATGATAACGAGGCTCTCAGAAGGCGTTATTCTTGAAGACGGCGTGGCAAAATTTCAGACGGTCAAAGCTCAGCATGCACGCAGTAATGATGAGCGCAATGCTAGTAATCAGTGGTTTAGGGTGATTTTAGGTGAGGGCAGGACACGTGAAGTAAGGCGCTTATGGGAATCTCAGGGTGTCGAGGTGAATCGTTTAAAGCGTATTAGCTATGGACCCATTGAGTTGCCATCCATAGTCAGGCGCTCAGACTTTATTGAGTTAGATCCAAAACAGGTTGTCTCGTTGTTCCGCGCGGTATCAATGAAGCCACCAAAGTTTAGCGAAAAAAATGTGTTGCGAGATATTCGTGAGCGCAAGGAAAAGAAGCTTCGCGCTCGCGGCAATACCGAGCGCTAGAGGCTTTCTTTATGGCGTCCGAATCTGAGCCTCAATCGATTGCCCGTTAATATCCTGACTGTCTGGCCCTAGCAAGTATAGATAAGCCGGTATGATGTCTTCTACAGCGGCCAAGTCGTAGGGGTTTTCTGCAGGAAAAGCCTGAGCGCGCATGTTAGTCCTGGTCGCACCAGGGTTAATAGCGTTTATTCGAACTGAGCCTATATCCTCAACTTCCGACGCCCAAGTTTGTACCATTCCCTCTATGGCAAACTTGGAGACAGCGTAGGCACCCCAGAATGCTCTACCCACTTTACCAACACCAGAGGTAGTAAAAATGACCGAGGCATCAGCTGACTTCTCTAAGACCGCCATCAGGCATTGCGTCATTTGAAACTGTGCAGTCAAATTTACCTGCATAACTTTATTCCACAACTCACTCGAGTAGTTGCTGAGTGGCGTGCGCTGGCCGAGAATTCCGGCATTGTGTAGCAAGCCATCAAGACGACCAAACTGTTCGTCGATGGTGGCAGCTAGCGTGATGTAGTCATCGTTGGTAGCACCTTCCAAATCTATGGCAAAGATACGCGGTTCAGCATACTCTGCCGCGACAATGAGTTTATAAACCGCTTCCAGTTTTGCTTCCGTACGGCCTGCCAAAATGACGGTGGCGCCAGCCTTAGCACAGGCAATTGCAACGATTTTTCCAATGCCATCACCTGCACCAGTGATCAGGATAACTCTTTCATTCAGATGATTTTTCGACGGTTGATAATTGATGATATCGTTAGCAGAGTACACGTTGGATTCCTGGAGTTTATGGATTAAACAGTAGTGAGTGTAATTGACCCGATTCGCTGACAACATGGTCTGCATCCCAGTCGCTTGGGTCTTCGCTATGCTCTATGTAACCCCAGCCGGCTGCTATAGTGCCCATGCCAGCAGCTCTGCCGGCATCGATGTCTCGACGATGATCGCCTACATACACGCAGTCCTGCGGTGCTACGGAAATTTGTGCTGCTGCCAGCAGCATCGCCTCCGGATGCGGTTTGGGCTGTAGTACATGATCTGGGCATATTACTGTGGCAGCACGATCAATTAAATCAAGCTGCTCAAGAACAGCTGAGCTGTATTTCCAAGGCTTGTTGGTGACAATGCCCCAGGGAATATTATCTTGCTCGCAGCGTTTCAATACCTTGTCTAAGCCGGAAAATAAACAGGTCTCATCGGCAAGATTATTGAAGTAAAGGTCCAAATATTGCTTACGAAGGGGTTCAAAATCGGTATGTTCTAGCGCGATGCCAAAGCCATCTTGGATAAGACCCGCCGAACCGTTGGTTACACTCGTGCGCACAGCTGATTCTGGAAGCGGTTCGCGCCCATGCATGACCAGCTGAATATTGAGTGCATTAACAAAATCCGGTGCGGTGTCTAAAAGAGTACCGTCTAGGTCAAATAATAACGCTTTAAACGCGAGCATTGATAACTCCTGATTGAATAGTTTAGACGAGCTTTCTTGCACAGATCATGTAGTTTACGTCGACATCATTTTGGCTGAGTTTATATGTTTTGGTCAGTGGGTTATAGAGCAAGC
>CAJWFB010000017.1 GCA_913031645.1 uncultured Cellvibrionales bacterium | reverse complement strand
TATTTGATATGGGCGGAGATCAAGGCGGACAGGTTTGGCTTGATGATGTGAGTGTGAAATAGTTACGCGTTAATCTGTAATAAAAAAGCCGGGTATTCCCCGGCTTTTTTATTGGTTCTCTATCACTAGAATAAATTTTTCAGTTTGCCATGGCTCATAAATTCTGCGCGTCACTATTTCCGCATTATTGAATGACTCAATACTTTTATCGCAGAGAGACCAGAACGGTGGTCTTCCCGGATCCGCAATGATAATCCTCTGCACCCCAGAAGATAGCGCTACGTTAAAAAGATCTAACAATGAGACCACCATCTCATCCCAAAAGCAGATATCAGCGGCAACGATCAAATCAAAAGCCGATAATTCCGTTGCCGTGAGACTCTCAAAGCCACCACACTCAAAGCTAATGTCACACTGGTTAACGCGGGCTTGCAGTTGTAAAAACGGTTCAACACCAGCGTCTATATCCAGACCAGTAACGTTTGAGTTATACGTTTTAGCTAGAAATAGACTTGTTAGTCCCCAGCCACAACCAATATCTAGGACCTGTGATGCAGGCCCTGGCGGATAGCTGGCAAGGTAGTCCATGAGGACGAAGCTTGAACGCCAAACCTTGTTGCCATGGGCGCTGTGGCCAGATTGCTGTCGTTTTAATTTGCGAACCTTTGGATGGGTTGAACGCAGAGCGGAAATGCCAAGATACTCTATAATATGAGATTGAGTTTTAGCCTCAGACTCTAGTGCTCGTTTTTTCATTGTTCCATTACCCAAAAAATGCGAAGTTTAACAGTAAACGTTAACTGCATTGAAGTATCAGATGCATCTTACATCCTGTAGTATTGTCACTTTGCGAAACGTTATACATCGAGAGATTCCTTCACTGCAGAGAGCGTTTACTAATATGCCTGAAACTCAGTTTCATCCCTTAGCGGCAAAATTTTATAGGAACACCGATGCACAGTTTTGGTTGCTTCAGTTAGTCGGCTGGTTTGGCCTGTCGCTGATTAGCTTTTTTAGTCTAACCGTTTGGTACGACCAACAAACTGAATTAAGTTATGTTGCTCACACGCTAGTGCAGTCTGCACTAGGTATCCTTGTATCGTGGCCTTTGCGACCCCTGGCTCACGCCGTTTGGGATGTCCCTTTTTGGCGTCGATTTAGTTTGATATTTCTTGGGTTATTTGTCTGTTCAGGAATATGGGCTCTCTTAAGGATTTGGACGTTTATGCTGATGACTGGCGAGCAGGGCTTGTGGCCAGATTTTGGAGGCTGGCTGTTCGGGTCAATACTCATTTTTGTTTCTTGGGCAGCTTTCTATCATGGCATAAAGTACTACCAGTTACTTCAATCTGAGCATGCAGTTTTACTGAGTGTTGCGGCTGACAATAAAGAGCAGCAACTCAAGCGCTCTAAAGCAGAAACATTTGCTCATGAAGCACAGTTAAAAATGCTGAGATATCAGCTAAACCCACATTTTTTATTCAATACGCTGAATGCTATTTCATCTTTAGTGCGGGGAAAAGATGAAGATAAGGCCAATTCAATGATTGTCCAGTTAAGTAGTTTTTTAAGATACTCCTTGGACAATGATCCAGTTCGCCGAGTGACATTAAAAGAGGAGGTAGAGGCACTCAAACTCTACCTAAATATTGAGAGGACACGATTTGGCGACCGATTAGCCCTAAATTTTGATATTGACCCAAAGGCTGAGGCAATTAGAATTCCGAGTCTTATTTTACAGCCGCTTGCTGAGAATGCTATCAAGTATGCAATAGCGCCAGCGGAAGAGGGCGGTACTATTACTATTAGGGCCGCACTTATTGATGGTTGTGTGGAGATTGAATTAGACGATACCGGCCCAGGGATGTCGCCTTTTCAGTATGACAGCGCGAGTGCCGGTATAGGTCTTCGAAATACGATTGATCGATTGCATGGCTTTTATGGGGATAGCTATACATTTAAAATTAATCAAAAAAACACTCAGGGTACTAGCGTTTTTATGAGGTTACCCCTAGAGAAAAAAGAGTCGGCTTTTGAAGACTTTATTTTTGATGGTTAGGAATATCATAAGGATTCTATAAAATGGCTAAGCTGAAAACCATTATTGTCGATGACGAGCCCTTGGCACTGAAATATCTGCATTCGGTACTTGCTGATTTTGATGATGTGGAGGTTATTGCGGACTTTCGTAATGGCAGAGAGGCCGTGCAAGCGGTGTCAGAAATGAATCCAGAATTGATATTTCTGGATATTCAAATGCCAGGAATGAATGGTTTCGAGGTAATAAAAGCGCTGCAGTCAGATGTCATGCCGATGGTTATTTTTGTGACTGCATTTGATCAGTACGCGTTGGATGCCTTTGATCTGCATGCCGTTGATTATGTTCTTAAGCCTCTTGATCCTGATAGAGTTGCGCGCGCGGTACAGAGAGCGGTTGACCGACTAGAAGGCAATCAGGCTGAGACCCACAAGGCGCCGTTGATTGGTGCCATTGGCGCCATAGCTGAGAGAGCGGCCGTGACTCCAGCGATATCTGTAGTTGATGAACCAGCTTCAGATAGTATTAAAAACAAATTGCTTGTTCGTGATTCAGGCGTCGTAAAAGTTATACCATTTGATGATATTGACTGGGTCGATGCTGCTGGTGATTATATGTGCGTCCATGCATTGGGAGAAACGCATATTATAAGAATCACTCTCGGCGAGCTAATGGAAAAACTGGATGACAAGCTCTTTGTTCGCATCCATCGATCGACGATTGTTAATGTCCAGCGAGTATCAAGTATTACTCCGCTGCCAAAGGGCGGCAGTTTGTTGGAATTGTCGGGTGGTGAAACACTGAAAGTGAGCCGAAATTATCGAGAATCTATCCGTAACCTATTTAGTTAAAACCTTGTTATTGTCTGCCTTGATACCAGTGTGGACGAACAATTCAGTTAACCATAATCCCCTTTGTCGCAGGTTTGAAACATGCTGTCGCAAAACCTCTTCCAGTATAAAAGCAAGCGTGGAACTATTACTGGGGAGTGGTCCGTGTGACTGAAAGGCTCGTCGAGCCCGAGATTTGTGACACGCTACCGTAGAAATTTGAGCGTAGAAAAATCGTATAAACTTAGGAATGATATTAATGCCACAAATAATCAGCTTTTCCGGGACAACACTCATAAACGTCGCCTTCACTCGATCGTTGGTTGCTCTAATCGTTGTCATAACGTTTTGCGGGTCTCCGACAGTTTGGGCTGAGGCAGTCGCTAATCAGGATGTTGAAGCTCGAGTTGTGAGTATTTTAAAGACCATGACTTTGGAACAAAAAGTCGGTCAGATGGTTCAGGGTGAACTTAGGACGGTGAAACCCGCGGATCTAACAAAATATCACCTTGGCTCTATTCTTAATGGCGGCGGGTCGTTTCCTAACGAACAAAAAAATTCTACGATGAGCGACTGGTTGGAGCTGTCGGATCAATATTATTTGGCGTCCTTGGATAAATCTCAGGGTGGTGCAGGTATTCCGGTAGTTTGGGGGACTGATGCGGTTCATGGCCATAACAACGTCATAGGTGCGACACTGTTTCCTCATAATATTGGTCTCGGAGCGGCTAATGATCCTGAATTAATGAAAAAAATTGGTGAAATAACTGCTCGTGAAGTAGCGGTGACAGGAATTGATTGGATTTTTGCACCAACGGTTGCCGTGGTCAAAGACAATCGCTGGGGTAGAACTTATGAGGGCTATAGCAGTGAGATGCCTATTATCAAAGCCTATGCTGGAGAAATCGTAAGGGGTCTTCAGGGAGAGCCGGGCGAGTTACGCACAAACCAACAGCATGTGATTGCAACAGCAAAGCATTTTATTGGCGATGGAGCGACCTATCGAGGCATCGATCAGGGTGATACGAGAATGACGTTGGATGAGCTTCTGGAAGAGCATGGGGCTGGGTACTATGAGGCAATAGATGCTGATGTTCAGACCGTTATGGCTTCATTTAACAGCTGGAATGGATTGAAACTTCATGGGCATAAATTTCTCCTGACAGATGTATTGAAAGAGCAAATGGGATTTGATGGTTTCGTAATCAGCGATTGGAACGGTATCGGTCAGATCGAGGGTTGTACCAACAAAAGCTGTTATCAGGCCATCAATGCCGGTATTGATATGGTTATGGCTCCTCAAGATTGGAAAGCGTTTCTCAAGGACACCATAGCAAAGGTTAAGTCCGGTGCTATTCCAATGTCCCGAATCGATGATGCAGTCACGCGTATTTTACGGGTTAAGTTGCGAGCAGGGCTATTTGAAAAAGGGCTGCCGTCTTCGCGACAAGTGGCTGGTAATGGCGCATTGATGGGTGCTCAGGAGCATAGAGACGTCGCCAGAGATGCTGTCCGAAAATCGTTGGTACTGTTAAAAAACACCAAAAATATTTTGCCTCTCAAAGCCGATCAGCATGTACTTATTGCAGGTGATGGCGCCGATAATATCGGTAAGCAAAATGGTGGCTGGACAATTACATGGCAGGGGACTGGAAATAAAAATAGTGATTTCCCTGGGGCGAGCAGTATTTATGATGGATTGCATCAGGCGATCACTGATAACGGCGGATCTACCGAGCTGAATGCGGAGGGACAGTGGACAAAAAAACCTGACGTTGCGATCGTGGTGTTTGGTGAGGAACCTTATGCTGAAGGGCAGGGTGATATCAGTTCATTGATTTACCGGGATGGAATGACCTCAGATTTGGAGCTTATTCGATCTCTTAAGAATCAAGGTATACCCGTGGTTAGTATCTTTTTGACCGGACGACCACTTTGGATGAATGCCGAAATCAATAGCTCAGATGCCTTCGTGGTGGCCTGGCTTCCAGGCTCTGAAGGGGTAGGGGTTGCCGATGTGTTGGTTGCAGATGCAGAGAATAAAATACGCTATGACTTCACTGGTCGTCTGTCGTTCGACTGGCCGAACAAAGAAGTTAACACCTCAGATGTTGATCAAGCGGTTGATGATCTTTTACTTAACTTAGGTCAGGGCCTAAGTTATGGCGAAGAGCCCATAGTGCCCGGATTACTCAGTGAAGCTAGTTCACGTGAGTCTAAAGCCGTTGCTAATATTATTTTTAGTGGAAGTAACTATAAGCCCTGGAATGCCTATGTGGGGGATGCTAGCGACTGGCATAAATTGGTATCAGGTTCAACCACGGCAACCCCTTATGGTGGACTTAGAGTTGCCACTGTCGATGGCATAGTGCAGGAAGATTCCATTATGTTGGATTGGAAGGGTGGCTATGAGAGTCAGTTTTATTGGCAGGCGCAAGCGCCAGCAGACCTGAGCGCCCTCGTTGCCAATCAGGGAGCCTTGATGATGACGTTCAAAGTTGACAAGCACCCAGAAGGTGTTGTCACGCAACGAATGGATTGTGGTTGGCCATGTTCGGGATCGATTGATATGACTGATTTTTTTAGCTCAGTCCCCGAGGGTCAGTGGTCTAACGTCGGTATAAGCTTAAGCTGTTTCGCTAAGGTAGGCGTGGATCTAAAGAAGGTCACCTCTCCTCTGGTGCTGGTTAGTCAAGAGGCGTTCACCTTAACGATTAATGATGCGCGGGTTGTTCCCAATGCACCTGAAAATTCACTGATCAACTGTGATAAATCCTAAGCGTTAAACAGTCAGATGATATCCGCCGTCTAACAGTATTGTTTCTCCTGTTACGACGGTGGACAGCGATATAAGATTGTAAATACAGTCGGCGACTTGATCGGCCGTCACGGCTAAGCCTAGCGGGGTAATATTTTCAATGTTTGCGAGTGCTCGATCGTAGGTTTCACTGCCAAGCCCGTTTCTCAGCCAATCACCCTGTATGAAGCCGGGACAGACCGCATTAACTCTTATCGGGCCAAGGTTACGCGCCATTGATTTAGTCATGGTATTGAGCGCGCCTTTAGAGGACGCGTAGGCGATACTGCTGCCAGTGCCTTTTATACCTGCGATTGATGACACATTAATCACGCAGGGGTTATTACTTTTTACTAAGTAGTGCCGGCAAGCTTTGACCATTTGAAATGGACCCACCACGTTGACTTTATAGATATGTAAAAAGTCTTCAGCATCTAATGCATCTAAGTCACCGTGATTAAAAGCAAACTTTGTGGTGCCAGCATTATTAATCAAGCAGTCGATACGGCCCCATTCCAAATAACACTGTTCTACGGTTTCAATGCATGCCTGGTTATCTGATACATCAGCTATAACTGACAGTGCCTCAACCCCAAGAGCTTTGCACTGTTTTACGACCAATTCAGCGTCTTTGAGCGAGTTTGTGCAGGTTATAGTAATGTTCCACCCCTTTGAGGCTAAAAGCAGTGCAGTGGCTTTTCCTACGCCTCTGCTACCACCGGTGACGATTGCCACGGGATTTGGAGATTTTGACATCAGGTTGGCCTTCTTCATTAAATAGAGACTTAGCGCTAAGCACCGCAATAGTGTGTTGGTCAGCCACAAAAATAAATAGTCTGACGTTGTTAATTTTGCTACTTTATGTCTGCGCATCTCAACAGTCAATCGATCGTGCCTGAGGGTACAAAGGAAAGTTAATTATGAGTGATAAGAGTGTCTCTGGTATTTATATTGCCACCGCGGCCGGAGGTCCAATGTCTAGTCACGGTAGTGTTTCTATTAAAGCGGGTAAAGGTATTGAGGGAGATCGTTATTTCTCGCAGACGGGTAAAAACAGGTCGAGTTACAGAGGGCAACCAGATTTCGAAATCACGCTCATAGAGTCAGAAGTTATCAAGACTTTTAATAAAGAAACCGGTAACAAATTTCATGAGAGCGATTTTCGTCGAAATTTAGTGACCAAGGGCGTGAGGCTTAATGATCTTGAGGGCAAGGACTTTACTGTCAATGGTATTAAGATGTATGGCGTACGACTCTGTGAGCCCTGTGCAAGTCTGCAGCGGCGTTTAGCTGTCAGTATTTTGCCTGAGCTGATGGGCAAAGGAGGTCTTCGCGCACAGATCAAAAGTAATGGTATCGTCAGTCTTGGCGACCTTGTTTCTGATTAGGACCACGACCCTAAATTAAAGAATTCTATTGCCGTGGCGCTTGAGCTCTCCGCAAGCATGGTTACTGATTCTTCGCGATGCGCGGCGATACCCTCGATGACATAGGTTAGATTGGCCGGCTCATTGCAGCGATTTTTTGGTGGCTGAGGCATGTTTCGCGGCAGTAGATATGGGGCATCTGTCTCCACCATTAGCCTGTGCAAGGGTACGTTTTTGACAATGCTTTGTAAGTCGCTGCCTCGACGTTCGTCGCATATCCAGCCGGTTATGCCAATATATAGATCAAGATCTAGATAACTAAAAAGAGTCCTTTTATCTCCGGTAAAGCAGTGTATGACAGCTTTAGGTAAGCTGTTTTGATAAGACGTTAGTATCTCTAGCTGACGTTTTGACGCATCTCTTTCATGTAAAAATAAAGGTAGTTGGGAATTTTCTGCTAATTCGATCTGCGCCTCAAAGGCGCTTTCCTGCATTTTTTCAGGCGACAAATTCCGATTAAAATCAAGACCCGTCTCGCCAATAGCAACAATAGAGGGATGCTGAGCGAGGTGTGCAATAGCGTTGATAGCACTGTTATTGAAACTGCTTGCCTCATGGGGATGAATACCAGCAGTGGCATAGAGCATTCCGGGAAATTGGCCTTTATATTTCTCACAGAGTTCAATGCAGGCCTCGGTCTCTGTGACAGAGGTGCCAGTGAGGACAATTTTTTTTACATTCGATTGTTCAGCGCGGAGCAGTACATTTTCTATGTCCCCAGAGAATCTAGAGCTGGAGAGATTAACACCGATGTCTATTAGCATAGCCAAACACTCATTTCGTTATCGCGGCTATTCTAAAGTATTTTGCCATAACGTCCATTGGTGTATGACGTATTGTTGGTTACTACTCGGTAATTCGTACGGCTAAGACATCACAGCTGGCGCCATGCAACACGGAGTTACTGGTTGAGCCAAAAATAAGCGACAAACCATGTCTTCCGTGGCTGCCTACGACAATGAGCCCGATATTCTCACTAGAGGCCATAGCATGCATCTCTTGGGCTGGATGCCCTAAAATAACGTGCTGATCATCACTCTTAACATTTAGTTGTGCACCATAGGAGGCGAGCCGTTCGACAGCCTGCTCTTTTAGTTGTGCTTGCACATCAGACAGATCTACAGGAATATCACCGCCGTAGGTAAAGGCGAGCGGTTCGAGAATATGACAAACAGATATTTTGGTATCGGTATCGACAAACAGAAATTTTACTCGGTCTATGACCTGCTGAGACTCTGTTGATAGATCTAGCCCGACTAAAATATGGTTATACGATGACATAGTGGTGTACCCCTATGGATGTTTGCTAGTAGTATTCTACAGTTAGCGTTTTGAACGCAACTTTTATTTTCTGACTATAAAGAGTAATGGTAAATGACTTGGTTGGTAATTATTTTTGCCATTGCGATGGTGCTTTCGCCATTGATGTGGTTCAAACAGTCGCCTAGGCAAAAACGTATCAGTCAGTTGCGCAGTGCTGCTGCGAACTTAAATCTGCAGGTTTCATTGCATCAAAGACCTGAAGCTCGAGAATCTGAGGATGCCCTGAGTACAGTATGCTATAAGATCCGCTGTGGGCAAGAACCTTCTCACAGTGACTGGGTGCTTCATCGGTTTAGTCAACGTGGGTGGGCTTCTGATTGGGAAGGCTGGCAATGGTTTAATAAGCAAGCCGATGGTAGCTGGTGCGATTTAGTTGAGGATATTGTCAAGGATATGCCCGACGGAGTTAGTGCAATCATTATGCAATCAAACAGTGTTGGTATGATTTGGGATGAGCGAGGGGATGAGGAGCAACTTGGTCAGATTGCAAAAAAATTAGTGCAATTAAAGCAGCATGCTGAAAATAAATGTTGACCGCAGGGGCTTGTAGCAAGTTACTATGCGAACTTATAGGGTCATTTGATCGTTAATTAAACGTAGTATTGAGTATCTGAGTTAAAAATTGATGCCACAATAAGGAAAACTACCCCTCATGGGCAAATCGTTAGTCATCGTAGAATCACCGGCCAAGGCAAAGACGATCAATCGCTATTTGGGAGACGACTTTATCGTTAAATCTTCCGTTGGCCACATTCGGGACTTACCCACTGGCGCCAATAGAACGCCCAGCGACCCCAAAGACCGGGCCAAGCAGGCTGCCCTGACGCGAAAAATGTCACCGGAACAAAAAATTATTCACCGCGAGAAAAAAGCGAAATCTCAGTTAATTAATAGTATGGGTATTGACCCAGAAAATAATTGGAAAGCCGAGTACGCGACTCTGCCGGGAAAAGAGAAGGTGGTTGCTGAGCTAAAAAAGTTAGCTAAAAATGCAGATACTGTTTATCTCGCGACGGATATGGACAGAGAGGGGGAAGCCATTGCTTGGCACCTTACTCAGGTGATTGGAGGTGATGACAGCCGTTATAAGCGAGTTGTCTTTAACGAAATTACTAAGAAGTCCATTCGCAGTGCTTTTGAAGCACCAGGGACGCTCAATACCCATCGTGTTGATGCGCAGCAGGCAAGACGTTTCCTCGATCGTGTTGTCGGCTTTATGGTGTCACCGTTGCTGTGGGAAAAGGTTGGCAGAGGATTGTCTGCCGGCAGAGTTCAATCCGTGGCGCTAAAAATGATTGTCGAGCGCGAGCGTCAAATTCGTGCATTTATTCCCGAGGAATATTGGACTGTTCAGGCTGATCTGGAAAATAAAGTTGATGACCCCCAAGATAACGTAAAAATCCGCTTTGACGTTAAACGTCATCAGGGAACGGCGTTTAGGCCAGTCAATAAAGATCAGGCCGACACTGCGCTGGCATCCCTTAGAGTAGCTGAATATTCTGTTTTTAAGCGTGAGGACAAACCCACCAAGTCTAAACCCTCGGCGCCTTTTATTACCTCGACCTTACAGCAAGCGGCGAGTACGCGATTAGGGTTTGGTGTTAAGAAAACCATGATGATGGCTCAGCGGTTGTATGAGGGCGGTTATATTACCTATATGCGAACCGACTCCACCAACTTGAGTGCTGATGCTGTCGCTGCCTGTCGAGAATACATTCAGTTACGCCATGGTGATAAATACCTTCCGGACACAGCAATTATTTATAGCAGCAAATCCGGTGCTCAGGATGCTCACGAAGCTATTAGACCTTCTAACGTAGATATTGCGCCTGGCAATTTGAGCGATATGGAGGTCGATGCAGTTAGACTTTATCAGCTGATCTGGCAACAATTTCTAGCCTGCCAGATGACCAATGCAGAGTTTACCTCAACCACCATAACTGTCGAGGCTGGCGATTACGAGCTCACAGCCAAGGGCCGCGTAACGCGCTTTGATGGTTATTTGGCAGTGATGCCTCTGAATCGCAAAGGTGATGACGATATTGAGTTACCTGATCTTGAGAAAAATGATCTTATGACCATGTTGACGCTAATCCCGCAACAACATTTTACCAAGCCAGTAGCGCGTTTTTCAGAAGCGGCATTGGTCAAGGAGTTAGAGAAGCGGGGCATAGGAAGACCGTCCACCTATGCCTCGATTATTTCTACGATTCAAGACCGCGGATATGTGAAGATCGAAAACAGACGTATTTTTGCTGAAAAAATTGGTGACATCGTTACTGATCGTCTGTCAGAGAGCTTTACTGATCTCATGGATTACAGTTTTACAGCTACCATGGAAGAGCGGCTTGATGAGGTTGCGGCGGGCGCTTTGGACTGGAAGAATCTACTCAACGATTTTTATAAGGGGTTCAGCGAGCAAGTTCGATCTGCTAAAGAGCCTGATCAGGGAATGCGCCCGAATACTCCATCGCAAACTGATATTGCGTGCGGTCTGTGTCAACGTCCAATGATGATAAGAACTGCCGGTACTGGGGTTTTCTTGGGTTGCTCAGGGTATGCCTTACCGCCTAAGGAGCGCTGTAAACATACGATCAACCTCACCGAGGGTGACGAGGCTGTCAACATTGATGAAGATGACGAAGCTGAATCAAAGTCGTTGTTGCACAAGCATCGCTGCAGTCTTTGCAATACGTCGATGGATAGCTATCTGCTTGACGAGACTCGAAAACTGCATGTCTGCGGTAACAACCCCGACTGTATCGGCCATGAGATTGAAATTGGCCAATATGTGATTAAGGGTTATGAAGGACCGATAATTGACTGCGATAAATGCCATAGTGAAATGCAGCTAAAAACCGGTCGATTTGGAAAGTACTTTGGTTGTACTGGTCAAACGAGTTCTGGAGAACCTTGTAAAAACACCCGAAAATTACTTCGCAATGGTGAAGCAGCTCCACCGAAAGTAGATCCTATACCGATGCCTGAATTGCGTTGTGTTAAGGTCGAAGACCACTACGTACTGCGTGATGGCGCATCAGGTATCTTTTTAGCCGCCAGCCAGTTTCCACGCCACAGAGAGACCCGTGCGCCAACGGTGAATGAATTATTGCCCTACAAAAGCCAAATTGACCCGAAATATCAGTTTTTATTGACGGCACCTGCATCAGATCCAGATGGTAATGAAACGGTGATTCGCTACAGCAGAAAAACCAAAGAGCAGTACGTGCGCAGTGAAAATGATGGCAAGCCGACTGGTTGGAGTGCATTTTACAATCGCGACAAATGGGTGGCAGAAGAGAAGGGTGCAAAATAGCGTTCAGTGTCATCGAGCTCTGGTGTTGAATAGGGCATTTTTCGCTCTAGTAAAAAGTCAGATAATGCGGTGCTATACTACGAAAATATTAGAAGGAAAATATACATGGCCGTTACGGAATATGAGCTTGTCGTGTTAGACGACGGTGAAGTCGCCTTGCAGCGAGCTGGATCAGATGAGCCTCTGGTTCGTATTAGCTTTTCATCCTCTGTTATGGAGTATCTTGATGGTAAGCATGTCGACGTCGCTAAAAGTATGATGGACGCAGGTATTCAGACGGTGTTCGAGATTAATGATGATAGAGCGCCTGCAGTCCCTGATGATGAAGGTAAGCACCAAACGCTCCATTAATAGTTCTTATATAGATACTCTAACGACACCAACGGCCAGTCCTTCGATAGCGAAGTCTTGAGCTCTCAAATCAACCAAAATCGGCGAGTAGTCTCTATTCTCAGGTAGCAGGTGTATTTCATGCTTACTTTTAGTTCTTTTAAGTCGTTTTACGGTGACTTCACCATCCACTCTAGCCACCACAATTTGTTGATTATCCGCCGTTGGTTGTTGATGCACCGCCAGTAGGTCGCCGTCCATAATGCCGACGTTTACCATACTCTGACCCTGCACCCGCAAAAAGTAATCGGCACTGGGATGGAAAGTACTCGAGGGCACCTCTTGATAATCCTCAATATTTTGCTCAGCCAAGATCGGTTCTCCAGCGGCCACTCGCCCGATAATTGGGATACCCATATACTGATCAACTATGCGGATGCCTCTGGAAGCGCCGGGTATCATTTCAATAACCCCTTTTCGCGCCAGGGCTCGAAGATGATCTTCGGCGGCGTTTGGTGATTTGAAGCCAAGTCTTTGAGCGATCTCCGCTCGGGTTGGCGGATAACCTGTTTCATCGAGATTATCTCGAATCAGATCAAATATTTGTTGCTGTCGGGCTGTGAGTCTTTCCATGGTGTATCTCCGCAGTCGTTTTAACTGTGATTATATACAGTATTAGCAAATTGGCAAGTGCTCGTAATTATGGGGTCTGAACAGCATTGTCATCGTGGTATATTTTTTTATAGGCTGCGGTGGTGCTTCGAGTTACCATTACCGCGTGATCGGTAAATAAGGGGGTGTGCAAAGTAACGCAACCCAATGTTGATCGGTGTCATTGACTCATGGGAGTTCATGTTTGAAAAATCGTGCTAGCAGTTTATATGGGCGTCTAATGTTGGACGTGGATGGTCTTGTACTCTCTTCGGATGACCGACAATTATTGGCAAATCCGCAGGTGGGTGGCGTTATATTATTTGCTAGAAACATTTTAAGTCGTGAGCAGGTCTGTACTCTGGTGGCGGAGATAAGAAGCTGTTCGAAGAATATTTTGATAGCGGTAGATCAGGAAGGCGGACGAGTACAGCGTTTTAGCCATGGTTTTACCAAGATACCGTCGATGCAGCAAGTGGGAGACCTTGTGGAGAGTGCCGGTAGCGAGGGTGTTGCTCTGAGTCGAGAGCTTGGCTGGCTAATGGCCTCCGAGGTATTGGCTTGTGGGCTGGACATTAGCTTTGCACCAGTTCTGGATGTTGATCGTGATACCAGCTCTATTATCGGCGACCGCGCTTTTTCTGATCAACCCAAAAAGGTGATAACCGCTGCTGCGGCGTTTATTGAGGGTATGCAAGATGCCGGCATGGCCAGCACAGGTAAGCATTTCCCGGGTCATGGTGGGGTTATTGCCGACAGCCATTTAGAGGCTCCAGTCGATAACCGAAGCTGGGATCAGCTTAAACGTCATGATTTAATGCCTTTTCAGTCTCTTGCGAAGACCTTGTCCGGCATTATGCCAGCACATATTACTTTTCCTTCGATTGATCCAGATTCTGTGGGTTTCTCTGTATTTTGGTTAAAAGAGGTATTGAGGGAACAGCTTGGGTTTAGCGGCGTTATCTTTAGCGATGATCTCAGTATGAAGGCGGCTGATATTGTTGGTAGTTATGTGGATAAGGCGAAAGCTGCGCTTGCCGCCGGTTGCGATATGATTTTGGTCTGCAATGATCGAAAGGGTGCGAGGGAGGTATTATCCTACATGGAGTATCAACAGATACCGATGTCCGCTCTCATTGAATCTATGAGACCTAACAAGTCAGTGAACTGGGCCGAGCTTGAACGATCGCCGCGCCGGAAAGTAGTGATAGAGAAACTCGCAAGCGTCGCTTAGTTGATTTACGATAGTCTGGATGCGGGATAAATATAATTAACAAGAGCTGGGATAGTTCCATGAATAATTTTCAAAATTGGTTAGTGAGTCTGGCTGGCGAAAAATTTGTTTGGATCGTCGAGTTATTTTTAATCGTTCTAGTGGTTCTGAGTCTGGGCTATATTCTCAACCGCATGATTGATCGGTTAGAGAAACGTACGGCCCAAACCAAAACTGTTTGGGATGATGCCTTAGTGGAAGCCTCCAGAAAACCATTGGTTTGGTTGGTGTGGATACTCGGTATTAACTTTGCTGCCGCGGTCGCCGCAGAGAAAATGAATTCACCAATACAAGTGTTGATTGATCCGATAAACCGCGTGGCGGTTATTTTTCTTGGCGCCCTATTTTTAAATAACTTTATTAAACGCGCAGAGCACAATTTAATTAGTCCTGAGTTTATTTCTGATCCAGTTGACCCCACTACAGTAAAGGCAGTGGCCAAGCTGTTAAGAGCCTCAGTCATTATTACTGCACTGCTGATCGCCATGCAGTTATTTGGCTACAGTATTTCCGGATTGTTAGCTTTCGGTGGTATTGGAGGTATTGCTGTAGGCTTTGCGGCGAAAGATCTATTGGCCAACTTTTTTGGCGGGCTGATGATTTATCTAGATCGGCCGTTCTCAGTGGGCGATTGGGTTAGATCCCCAGATAAAGAAATTGAAGGAACGGTAGAGGATGTAGGTTGGCGACTGACACGAATTCGCACCTTTGATAAGCGACCTTTGTATATACCCAATGCAGTGTTTGCGAACATTTCGGTTGAGAACCCCTCGCGCATGACCAATCGTCGTATTTACGAAACTATTGGTGTTCGCTATTCAGATTTGGGGGTGATGTCGACCATCATTGATCAGGTCACCGAGATGCTGATGCAGCATGAGGATATTGATAGCCAGCAGACTATGATTGTGAACTTTAACCAATTCTCGTCTAGCTCTCTGGACTTCTTTATCTACACCTTTACAAAAACCACTCGCTGGGTGGAATTTCACCAAATCAAACAGGATGTGTTACTGCAAGTAGCGGCTGTGATCGAAGCTAATGGCGCTGAAATTGCCTTCCCAACATCAACGGTTCATTTGGAAACGCCACCTGAAGAATTGCAGTTAAAAGGTAAGTAATCAGTGAATAAGTAC
The DNA here is from genome assembly GCA_913031645.1 of uncultured Cellvibrionales bacterium. Lineage (GTDB taxonomy): Bacteria > Pseudomonadota > Gammaproteobacteria > Pseudomonadales > Porticoccaceae > HTCC2207. Next base: position 15,214 of record CAJWFB010000017.1, on the reverse strand, counting down.
TTTTCCGTTATCCTGCTTGCCAGTCTTAGCCTGTTTGGTTGTACAGGTTCGCCTCAGGGTGTCTATCCAGTAACCAACTTTCAATTGCCCGCCTATCTGGGAAAATGGTACGAGATAGCGCGCTTGGACCATTCATTTGAGCGCGGTATGAGTTCGGTTACCGCCACCTATTCGATGCGTGATGACGGCGGCCTAGAGGTTTTAAACAAAGGCTTCAAGGAAGACGCTCAAGAGTGGAGTGAAGCCGAGGGCAAAGCGTATTTTGTTGAGTCACCGGATGTAGGCCATCTCAAGGTATCATTCTTCGGACCGTTCTATGGGTCTTATATTGTTTTTGAGTTGGATGCCGTCGATTACCAGTATGCCTTTATTTCAGGGATGAACACCGATTATCTGTGGTTACTCGCGCGCACGCCGACGGTCAGTGATGATCTTGTCGAGCACTTTATACAAAGTGCTTCAGCGTTAGGGTTTGATACTGAGCAGTTGATTTTTGTTGATCAACGGCAATCGCAATAAGACTGTACTGCGATGTAATGTTTACTCGATTACCAAACTGGGATCAATTATCGCCGCCGACTCCAGATTGATAGGCTGCGGTTCATAGCTTTTAATCGTCAGCATAATGCCCAATTCAGGGTGATCTAAATAGTAGACCTTCTCTTCTTCAATACGCTTAGACTGTGTTATTGGCCAAACTGAAGAAATGGCATACGTTTTATCCTCGATTGGTGCCTCATTAAGATGCTCAAAATTGGGGTCAAATTGCTCTAAAACATAGTTATCACCCTCTATAGCTGACAACTGAAAAATATCAGCCGCGCCCGCTGTCAGGGCTGTCACATCGGTATCTAGCACGTCACTGCCAATCGTCCCCAGAGCTACTTTTAAACTCTCCTCGGAGTCTTCAATAGTGTTTGGCTGAGTATTAGGAATGTCGGTAGTATTAAGATTGGCATTTTCAACAGTCAGTAAGTCGGCCTCTAAACTAACGATGTTATCCGTAGTAACTGGAGGTTCACTAGTCTCTTGTTTCAAAACAATTCGCCAAGACTGCACAGGCTCGCTGGGAGAGCTAAATGTTGGCGTATCCGGCAAATCTATGAGATTACTGTTGTCAGTGGGCGCCTGATCAGCGAAGTTAAGACGCCAAAGATTTGTTTCAAAATGTAAAAAGCGTGCCCTATAAAACCTGATCCCGCCTTCAACCTCAGCGCGATCATCAATCTTTTTGCCACTGTTGATCATTACCCAGGGGTCACGGCCATTCTCATCGGCAACAAAACGCCAGGCTTCATGGAAGATGACATTATAGTTTCTTCGATCCAGCACTCGCGCGCTGTCATTGAGGTCACGTGTTCTGAACGGCAAGAGCTCAAAAGGTTGCTCATATTCAGGTAAAAAAGGCTCTAGTGTAGGAATGATAGTGTCCAGTGCTGCTGAAACGCTGTCGAGAAATGACCCCATATTACTATCAGACATTACTGGGTCAGTAGCGGGATCTTCCATTTCAATCGTAGGAATGACGCTGGCAAACGGAAAGGGATCCTCCACAGGCAAGTCATGAGGATCAGGCAGCAGAGCGCCTTCAATGGCTCTTGATTTTTGCTCTGCTAGCGCTTCGGTATCGATTAGTTTCAATAGGCTGTCGGGAAAGTTTAACTGATAATCTGCTGGTGGCAGTTCTCCAGAGGCACTGGCGTCCTGCGTAAACAGAATGACCTCCACCTGATACCAGTTGTCAGGCGGCACTATCAAAGTTTCATTATTAACATCCTGAGACGAGGCAATACCCGACAGCAATAGCAGTGCGAGAATCGTAGTCGCGGGTAACCGACGTTTTACGCTGTGCTGTCCATCATCATAGTAGGTCATTGTTAGTCCGATTAATATTGAAAGTCTAGAAATCCATTGACTGGTTAAGTTAAGCTGCAGGCAACAGTCTCCCGAGAATGTTATTCACCGATTCAAATCGTTGCTTGGCATCATCCATAGGCATAGTGAAACTCAGTTGATCATTGCTTTGCAAGCGGAAAGTGTCTGGTTCTTTTTGGACCATTTTAATAATCGTAATCGGTTCTACCTGGGTCGTCGAGGTAAATTGCAGTCGACCACCATTGGGACCCGCTTCTATTTTCTTTAGGCCCAGTTTCTCGCCTTTCTGTTTGAGCTCAGCAAGCTGGAAAAGTACTTTTGCCGGCTCTGGCAGTAAGCCAAATCGATCAATCATTTCTACCTGTAATTCATGAAGATCAGGCGGCGTTTTACAATCCGATAATCGTTTGTATATCGTCAGACGCATATTAACATCAGGTAGATAGTCATCTGGGATCAGTGCGGGGAGGTGCATATTGACTTCAATGCCTTGATCCAGAGCTGCATCAAAGTCAAGTTTAGTGCCATTGCGAACGGCCGCGACGGCCCGGTCGAGCATCTCCAAGTACAGCGTGAATCCGATCGCTTGTATGTGACCGCTTTGCTCCTCTCCCAAGAGTTCACCTGCGCCTCGTATTTCCATATCGTTGGTCGCTAAGGTAAAGCCAGAACCCAGCTGATCTGCCGCGGATATGGCCTGTAATCGTTTAGTCGCATCAGCGGTAATTTTTTTATCTTGAGGCAGCATTAGATAAGCATAAGCCTGATGATGAGACCGACCGACACGCCCACGAAGTTGGTGCAGTTGAGCTAACCCAAATTTGTCTGCTCGATCAATTAGAATCGTATTCGCACTCGGTATATCGATGCCGGTCTCAATAATAGTGGTGCACACCAGCACATTAAAACGTTGGTGGTAAAAATCAGACATTACCTGCTCAAGTGTGCGCTCGCGCATCTGTCCGTGGGCAATATTGATTCTTGCTTCTGGCACTAGAATTGCAATTTCATCAGCGACTCGCTGAATACTCTTAACATCATTGTGTAAATAGTACACTTGCCCGCCACGCAGAATCTCGCGAAGAATAGCTTCCCTTGTCAGTCGGGACTCTACTTTACGAACAAAGGTTTTGACCGAAAGACGCTTGGCGGGAGGCGTGGCTATAATCGAAAGATCTCGAATGCTGTGCATAGACATGTTGAGCGTGCGTGGAATCGGGGTTGCCGTCATCGTTAAAATATCAACCTGACTACGCAGTGATTTGATCTTTTCTTTCTGTCGGACGCCAAAGCGATGTTCTTCATCGATAATCATCAGGCCAAGTTCCTTGAAATCAACCTTGGCATGTAGCAATTTATGGGTGCTGATTAAGATGTCTACTTTCCCAGCTTCGACATCCTCAATGACTTGAATTTGTTCTTTGCCGGTCTTAAAACGAGATAGTTCGCCGACGGTCACCGGCCAATTCGAGAAGCGATCGCGGAAATTTTCTAAATGCTGATGAGCAAGCAGGGTAGTGGGGACTAAAATAATCACCTGCTTACCACTGCTCACGGCAGTGAATGCTGCTCGCATAGCAACCTCGGTTTTACCAAAACCTACATCGCCACAGACCAACCTATCCATAGGCTGTGGGCTGAGCAGATCACGCCGCACGGCATCAATGGCCTCCTGCTGATCAGCCGTTTCTTCAAACGGAAAGTCTTGGCTAAAGGATAAATAATCTTGTTCATTAGCCTGGCAGGCAAAACCTTGGCGAGAGGCGCGCCGAGAATAGATATCTAGTAACTCAACCGCTGTATCACGCACCTGTTTGGCAGCTTTTTGTTTGGCTTTTTCCCAGCGGTCACTGCCTAAGTGGTTTAGCGGAGCCGACACTTGGTCTCCGCCGCCAAAACGACTGATTAGATGCAGCGATGCTACAGGAACATAGAGTTTGGCATCATTGGCATAGCTGAGCATCAAAAATTCTTGTATTGACTTATCAACCGCTAAGGTAATTAATCCTCGGTAGCGGCCGACTCCATGTTCAATGTGCACTACTGGGGCATTAATTTTTAATTCCGCGAGACTTTTGAAAACATAGTCAGGTGACTCTGAGGCTCTCGATCGCCGCCGCCGTTGCATGACTTGCTGACCAAATAGCTCACCTTCAGTGATAAGACAAACATTAATCGCAGGCGCATAGAGACCATGATCTAGAGCGTAGGTCGTTATGCAGTATTGGTCTGTTGAACTCAGAAACTCGTCCCAGTCGCTGACTTCTATCGGGTTGATCTTAATAGTTTTCAGAAGATCAGTTAACACCTCGCGCCGACCTGAGGACTCAGCACAAAACAGAATACGCAGAGACTCATCATGACTCGAATCGTCCCGCAAAAATGCCTCTAACTTGATCAGTGGGTTGGTTTGCTTAGCATTTACCGAGATATCTGGGACAGAACATATGCTATGCCTATTCTTCGCATTTACTAATACTGCCTCTTGACTCTGCAAAATAGTACGGGGGAGTTTTTTAATTTCTTGGAAAGCCTGTTCCACCGGCAAAAACAATTGATTGGGCTTCAGAATAGGTCGCTCTGGATCAACGCTATACTCATCGTAACGGTAATTAATATCCGACCAAAACTGTTCTGCTGCGACATCGATACCCGCGTCGGTAAATAACAACAAATTACTCGGCAGATAGTCAAATAGAGTAGCCGTCTGCTCAAAAAACAGGCTTAGGTAATATTCAATACCTTGGGGAGCGATACCCTCTTTTATGTCTCGGTAAACTGGGCATTTAGTTGGATCATGATCGAAGGTTTCATGCCAATTATTTAAGAATTGATTCGTCGCCTCCTTATCCATCGGAAATTCTCGCGCTGGAAGAAGCTCTATTTGCTCGATATTTTCTAGAGTGCGCTGAGATTCGGCATCAAACAGTCGAAGTGATTCAATATCATCATCCATCAGATCCATACGAAAAGGTGTTTTAACCCCCATAGGAAAAATATCAATAATCGATCCTCGGAAGGCAAATTCGCCGTGCTCAAAAACCGTTTCTACTCGCTTATAGCCGGCGCGGCTTAACTGATCCTGCAGTTTTTTTCGATCGAGCTCATCCCCAATTGCATAGCTAAAAGTCCGCGAAGAAACAAAATCGATAGGCGCGGTCCGATGCATTAGGGTGGTCATTGGTACTATTAAAATACCCTGGTCTGTCGTGGGTAGCTTGGCAAGGGTTTGCAGGCGTGCTGAGATAATATCTTGGTGTGGCGAGAACATGTCATAGGGCAGTGTTTCCCAGTCTGGGAATACCAGCACAGGTAAGTCTTTTTGGTTAGCAAAAAACTTTATTGCTCGGCTTTGCAGTGCGGCTTGCTGCGCAGATTCTGTGACAAATACAGTCAGTCCTTGGTGTTTGAGTGCCGCCTCGGCGACGGCCAGCGATCGTCCGGCTGAATCTAAGTCAGGCCAACGCAGTTTGTCTCCGGGTTTTAAAGCAGGATCTTGATGAAAAATGGTCATAGTATTCGTTAGTGTCTCTTTTGATCCTGTTTAAGCCAACATATTCTACTGCTCAACACGTATTAGTTATAGAAATAATCTTTATTGCTGTTGTTTACGGTCGGTTTAGTTGCCTGTATCCCTTTGTTGCACGATAATAGCGTCTAATTCGAAAACTGACTTAAAGGAATAAAGACGTGGATGAGCAACAAAGACCCTTGCCCGATGATTTTTTCACAGACTGGAAAGATCGAGAGGCTCTAGCTGAAGGGATGATCCCGATAATCGGGAAGTTGTACCGCCAAAGTAATATTTCAACCTACATGTATGGCAACAGCATGGTCAACAAGTCGGTTACCGATATCATGCAGGAGCATCGGTTTGTGCGTCAGGTTGAGCACAATGAAATTTCAGAATTTGATACATTTCCAATGCTAGAGGGTATTACTAAGCTGCAGCTTGGTCCGGCACACATTGATTTGGGCAAGATGGTTGTCAAATTCCAAAACAGCGACGCCAACGGGCGATCTCTGGAGGACTTTTTAGCTGATGAGTTGAGTGACATTATAGGGTCTGAGATCAAACCGCTTCCTGAGCCTCAAGACGTAGTACTCTATGGTTTTGGTCGCATCGGCAGACTAATTGCCCGAATCTTAGTAGACAAAGCCGGTGGTGGAGATGTGTTACGTCTGCGTGCCATTGTTATTCGAAAAGGCAAAGTGAATCATGATTTGGAAAAGCGCGCAGCCCTGTTGCGCAGAGATTCAGTGCACGGTCCATTTAAAGGCACAATCAGAGTCTTAGAAGACCGGGACATCTTAGTGGTAAATGGTAACCCCATCAAGATTATCTATGCCAATTCTCCTGCGGAAATTGATTATACCCAGTATGGCATTTCGAATGCGTTAGTTGTCGACAACACCGGCGTTTGGAAAGATACCGAGGGTCTTAGTGGTCATCTCAGACCGGGAGCCGCGAAAGTTTTGCTAACGGCACCTGCAGGTGACGATATTCCTAATATTGTTTATGGGGTTAATCATGATCAAATTACAGAAGACCGCCGGATCATCTCTGCAGCGTCCTGTACGACCAATGCGATTGTGCCTGTTCTCAAATGTCTGCTCGATGAATTTGGTATTAATAGCGGTCATGTAGAGACAGTGCATGCCTATACAAACGATCAAAATTTAATTGATAACTACCACAAGGGTGGTCGCCGCGGTCGCAGTGCAGCATTAAACATGGTACTCACATCGACCGGTGCAGCTAAAGCCGTATCAAAAGTTATTCCTGAGTTGAAAGGTAAGTTAACAGGCAACGCAATACGAGTGCCGACCCCCAACGTGTCTATGGCAATTTTGAACCTGCAGTTAGGCAGAGACACCACGGTTGAGGAGCTCAATGAGTTTTTGCGTCAAAAAGCATTGCATTCGAGTATGCAGCAACAGATTGGGTTTACAGCGTCTACTGAAGCGGTTTCAACTGATTTTGTTGGGTCGAGACAGGCCTGTGTGCTAGATGCCCAGGCGACGATTGTTGATGGCAATAGCTGCGTTCTTTATTGCTGGTACGATAATGAATTTGGTTACAGCTGTCAGGTAGTTAGATGTCTTGAAAAATTTGCTGGTGTGGTGTGGCCGAGTTATCCCAAAAAAACCTAGTCTGGATTGCAAGCGCTAGCGTAAAAAAGCTCAGGAGACTGGGCTTTTTTTTTGTAAAAATGTAAGTGATCTAGAAAGATATGCAGCGCGGATACAAAAACCACGATTTTCTTCATGGTTTGGGAGTTTTGAGGCTTTAACTGCTGGTATCGAGGCCGCTAGACCCTTATAATCTCGCGCATCAAAATCTTGCTCAAAAAAACAAAACAAGCCGACTCAAAACTCGTCAGGCTTGAGAAGAACAGCGGTTGAAAACCTAAGGCGCCGATTGAGATTGGCGGCCTTTTAATTGGACTCATTAGCCTTTAAACAGCGTGAAAATTGGTAACCTCTATGATTAAAGTTCGTCGCGGTTTGGATCTCCCTATAGCGGGTACCCCAGAGCAGGTGATTTACGAAGGCCCAGCGATTAGTCAGGTAGCGCTGATTGGCTCAGACTACCACGGAATGAAACCAACCATGGCCGTTCGAGAAGGGGACTTGGTTAAGCTTGGCCAGTTACTTTTCACCGACAAAAAAAATACGTCTGCAAAGTTCACTGCACCTGCGGCAGGTAAAGTGGTCGCCATTAATCGTGGAGAGCGGCGAGCATTTCAGTCTTTAGTTATTGATATTGATGGCGAAGAGAAAGAGACTTTTTCTGTTTTTGCTTCAGACTCGTTATTGGATTTAGACCGAAACGTCGTCATCGACACCTTAGTTAACTCCGGGCATTGGGTCGCATTGAGAACCCGTCCATTCTCAAAAGTACCCACTGCAGACTCCATCGCCAGTTCAATTTTTGTAACAGCAATGGATACCAATCCACTTGCGACTGATCCCACTGTGGTTATAGCTGATCGAGCTGATGACTTCGCTAGCGGACTCAAGGTTTTAACGTGCTTAACTGAAGGTCCAGTGAATGTGTGTGCGGCGCCCAATGTGTCAATACCGGGCAATGAGATTCAGGGGGTGCGGGAGATCAATTTTAGTGGCCCACATCCTGCCGGTTTAGCCGGAACCCATATTCATCTTGTTGACCCCGTCAGCGCCACCAAAACAGTCTGGTCTATTGGGTATCAGGATGTTATCGCCATTGGGCATCTTTTCACTACCGGCAATATCGATACTCGCCGGGTAATTTCTCTGGCCGGACCTCAGGTGACTCAACCTAGGTTACTGTCAACGCGTCTCGGCGCAAATGTGAATCAATTAGTGATCGGTGAATTAATCAACGATGAGAATCGCGTGATATCAGGGTCCGTGTTATCTGGACGCAAAGCTGCGTCAGTATTTGCCTTTTTAGGACGTTACCACAATCAGCTCTCAGTGATACGAGAGGGTCGTGAGCGGCAGCCACTTCACTATCTCCGTCTTGGGTTCGACAAGCATTCTGCGCTTCCCGCATTTATCTCATCGTTCTCCAAAAAGCTATTTAATATGACTACCAGTACCAATGGTAGTGAGCGCGCAATGGTTCCAGTGGGTGGTTATGAGAGAGTTACCGCGTTGGATATTTTGCCCATTCAATTGTTGCGATCGCTGATTGTGAGCGATACCCAGATGGCTCAAAGTTTGGGGTGTCTTGAGCTTGATGAGGACGATGTCGGCCTCTATACCTACGTCTGCGTAGGGAAGCATGAATACGGTCGCATACTGCGCGACAATCTGACCAAAATAGAGAAGGAGGGTTAAGTCGGTGTTGCGTAAGCTTTTTGACAAATATGAGCCACATTTCCATGAAGGTGGAAAGTGGGAGAAATTCTATGCCTTATTTGAAGCGGTAGACACAGCGCTTTTTAAGCCCTCAGATATCACTAGAAATAGTTCGCATGTGCGAGACAATATTGATCTCAAACGCGTGATGATCACCGTTTGGGCAGCTACCTTCCCAGCCATGTTCTTTGGCATGTGGAATGTAGGTTTTCAAGCGAACACCATCATGGCCGAGTTGGGCATGGTTTCTCAAGAGGGGCTTCGTGGAATTTTCATCAGCTTGCTGGCCGGCTATGATGCCACTAGCATCTGGGACAATGTGGTCCATGGCGCAGCGTATTTCTTACCGATTTATGCAACCACTTTTATTGTGGGCATTTTTTGGGAAGTGTTGTTTGCCAGTGTACGTGGTCATGAAGTCAATGAAGGTGCTTTTGTTACCACTATCCTCTTTGCCCTCTGCTGTCCGCCTGATCTGCCACTGTGGATGGTGGCGTTCGGTATTAGCTTTGGTATTGTTATCGGTAAAGAAGTATTTGGCGGCACTGGCAAGAACTTCCTCAATCCAGCACTAACTGGGCGTGCGTTTTTATACTTCGCCTATCCGGCCTATATGAGTGGCGATACCGTTTGGACAGCGGTTGATGGCTATACCGGTGCCACTATGCTGTCGGTTGCTGCCACAGAAGGCGTCGCGGTGATGGAGCAAGGCGCAACGTGGGTGCAGTCGTTTATAGGCACTATTCATGGTTCCATCGGAGAAACCTCGACCCTGGCCATACTCATGGGTGGGGCGCTGTTATTAGTAACAAAAATTGCCTCTTGGAGAATCATTATAGGCGTATTGGTTGGTTCAGCCCTTCTAGCTTCCTTGTTCAATGCTATCGATTCAACAAACCCTATGTTTGCCTTACCATTTTACTGGCACTGGGTGATTGGCGGCTTTGCTTTTGGTGCGATCTTCATGGCTACCGATCCGGTATCCGCGGCTATGACCAACAATGGAAAGTTTTGGTATGGCATGCTGATTGGTGTGATGGTTATTTTGATTCGAGTTGTGAATCCCGCCTTCCCTGAGGGAATGATGTTGGCAATCTTATTTGCCAATTTATTTGCACCATTGATCGATCACTTTGTGGTTAATGCGAATATCAAAAGGAGAATGGCTCGTGGCTAACGAATCAGTTCAAAAAACCCTTGGCGTTGCCTTAGTACTTTGTATCGTTTGCGCGGTAGTAGTGTCCAGTGCGGCGGTGATGTTGCGCCCAACGCAGGAGGCCAATAAGCTACTTGACTTGAAAACTAACATTTTGGCATCAGCCGGGCTACTCAAGGCAGATGTTGATGTTGAGACTCAGTTTGCGCAGATTAGTACCCGAGTGGTTGATCTTGAAACCGGTCGGTTTACCGACAAAATCGATTCAACCACCTTTGATCAACGGAAATCGGCCAAAGATCCGACAATGTCTACAGCGTTAACTCCTGATCAGGACGTGGCTAAAATTAAACGTCGCGAAAATTATGCCACGGTTTATATCGTTGAAGGACAGCAGGGCATTGAAAAAATAATATTGCCTATCAAAGGCTACGGTTTATGGTCGACCTTATATGGGTTTCTGGCTCTCGAATCTGACTTAGAGACAGTCGCTGGAATTGGGTTTTACGAGCACAACGAGACACCAGGTCTTGGTGGTGAAGTAGACAATCCTAGATGGAAGTCAAGTTGGGTGGGTAAGCAGGCCTACAGTTCAGGCCAAGTGGCTATTAGTGTGATTAAGGGCAGAGCAGATTTGACAGTGCCAGAAGGCGTTTACCAGATTGATGGCTTAGCGGGCGCAACGCTCACAACCCGCGGCGTAAACAACCTTGTGCAGTATTGGTTGGGTGAAGAGGGTTTTCAGCCACTCATTGGTCACTTGAAGTCAGGAGAGGCTTAACATGGCAAATCTTAAAGATACATTGTTAGAGCCAGTAGTTGCTAACAACCCCATCGCCCTGCAGATACTGGGTATTTGCTCAGCGCTCGCGGTAACATCAAGTATGAAAGTGTCTTTTGTAATGTGTGTGGCTCTAACTGTCGTTACTGCATTCTCTAACTTTTTTGTTTCTTCAATCCGTAACTACATACCAAGTAGTATTCGAATTATCGTGCAGATGATCATCATTGCATCTCTCGTTATTGTGGTAGATCAGGTGCTTAAAGCAGTGGCCTATGACATCAGCAAGCAGCTGTCAGTGTTTGTTGGACTTATTATCACCAATTGCATCGTGATGGGTCGAGCTGAAGCCTTTGCCATGAAAAACCCACCTATCCCGAGCTTCTTTGACGGTATTGGTAATGGCCTCGGCTACAGCGCTATCTTGATGTTAGTCGCATTTGTACGAGAATTATTTGGCGCCGGTACGCTATGGGGCTATGAAGTACTTCCTTTGGTGACTAACGGTGGCTGGTATGTCGCCAATGGCATGATGCTGGCGCCGCCGAGCGCCTTCTTTCTGATAGGCTTGCTGATTTGGGCATTGCGTAGTTGGAAGAAGACACAGGTAGAAAAAGCTGACTTCAAGATAACCAAGAACAGTCAACCGAGTGAGGTGGTGTAATGGAGTATTATCTTAGCCTGCTGGTTCGTTCAATATTCATTGATAATATTGCCCTGAGTATGTTTCTGGGCATGTGTACGTTTATCGCGCTCTCCAAAAAGATTGATGCGGCGATTGGCCTCGGTATTGCAGTTATTGTGGTGCAAACAATTACAGTGCCGGTCAACAATTTATTATTTAATTATTTACTCGCCGACGGTGCCTTGGCTTGGGCTGGACTGCCAGATGTTAATTTGAGCTTCCTTGTGTTTTTGTGTTTCATCGGCGTTATCGCAGCGATTGTGCAGATCCTTGAGATGGTCTTGGACAAGTATGTCCCAGCACTTTATAACGCTCTGGGTGTGTTTTTGCCCCTCATTACAGTGAATTGTGCAATCTTAGGTGGCTCGCTGTTAATGCAAGAACGTGGCTACAATTTTGTCGAGAGTGTGGTGTTTGGCTTTGGCTCTGGCACTTCATGGGCCGTGGCAATTGCAGTCATCGCGGGTATTCGCGAAAAGTTAAAATATAGTGACATCCCAGAAGGCCTACAGGGCTTGGGAATCGTATTCATTACCGTGGGATTAGTTTCCCTAGGCTTTATGTCCTTCGGTGGTATCGATCTTTGATCATGGAGAAATAACTGAGTATGAATGCTCAATTTGAAATTATTCTTGGCGTAGCAATGTTTACCAGCGTAATTCTTGCGTTGGTCGCGTTTATTTTGGTTGCGCGAAGCAAACTGGTCTCATCGGGTAACGTGAATATTGAAATCAATGGTGAAAAAACCATTACTGTTCCCGCCGGTGACAAACTATTGCAAACGCTATCGGCTGCGGGTTTATTTCTACCCTCTGCCTGCGGTGGTGGCGGAAGTTGTGCGCAGTGCAAATGCGTGATTAACGACGGGGGTGGATCAATGCTGCCCACAGAAGAAGGTCACTTTACGCGTCGCGAAGCGGCTGAGGGCTGGCGTCTATCGTGCCAGACTCCGGTTAAGCAAGACATGAAAGTGCAGGTCCCCGAGGAAGTATTTGGGGTTAAGCGTTGGGAGTGTGTTGTTGAATCTAATCCCAATGTGGCGACCTTTATCAAAGAGTTGACCCTTAAGTTACCTGAGGGTGAAGATGTAGCATTCCGCGCTGGTGGTTATGTGCAGTTGGAATGCCCGCCTCACCATATTAAGTACGCGGATTTTGATATCGAGCCAGAATATAGAGGCGACTGGGAACACTTTAAATTCTTTGAGCACGAATCAATTGTGAAAGAGTCGGTCATACGGGCTTACTCTATGGCCAATTACCCCGATGAAAAGGGCTTGGTTAAATTTAACATCCGAATTGCTACGCCACCGCCGCGCTCAACCGGTATCATCCCTGGGCAGATGTCGTCTTATGTGTTCAGCTTAAAGCCAGGTGACACGATCCCAGTTTATGGACCCTTTGGTGAGTTCTTTGCTAAAGAAACGGCCAATGAAATGGTATTTATTGGCGGTGGAGCAGGCATGGCGCCCATGCGCTCGCACCTCTTTGATCAGCTTAAGCGTATTAAGTCTGATCGAAAGATTAGCTTTTGGTATGGCGCGCGTTCACTTCGAGAATGTTTTTACGACGATGACTACGACATGTTAGCCTCAGAGAATAGTAACTTTGACTGGCACTTGGCCTTATCTGATCCCCAGCCAGAAGATAACTGGGACGGCCATACTGGCTTTATTCACAATGTTTTGTTTGAGCAGTATCTCAAGGATCATGAAGCCCCTGAAGATTGTGAGTTCTATATGTGCGGGCCGCCAATGATGAATGCGGCGGTGGTTAAAATGCTCAGTGACTTGGGCGTTGAGAAGGATAATATATTCCTTGATGATTTTGGCGGTTAATTTAATCCAACCAAGCGCTCTAGAGAGACCTTTTAAAGGCTCGCTATGGCGTACTTGTGGGTTACTGTTACTGTTACTCAGCGGTTGCGATAGCGGCCCTGACATTGTCAAAATATCTGGTACGAAAATGGGTACCACTTACCACATCACCGTGGTGGCAGATCAACCCGCACCCGATAATCTTGGTGCATTAATTGAAGCAGAACTGGGTCGCGTTGATCATTCCATGTCGACCTACAAACCTGACTCTGAAATCAATCGATTTAACCGCTTGGCGGTGAATCAGTCGATGGCTGTTTCCTCAGAGTTTCTCGAGGTGTTAACCATTGCGCAATCAGTTTGGTTAAACAGTGACGGTGCCCTGGACCCTTCAGTTGGTCCTCTGGTTGATCTGTGGGGGTTTGGCCCCAGTCCTAGCGAAGACCAGATACCAAGCGATGAGCAGATTTCTGCCGCCTTAGCCACTGTGGGCTTTGATGCGGTTATGATTGATACGAATGAGCAAACAATAGCCAAGAGTCGACCGGTAGCCATCGATTTATCAGCGGTGGCCAAGGGCTATGCCGTCGATTTGGTGGCTGACTTGCTTGAGATGAATGCGCTGCCCGACTATCTGGTTGAAGTCGGCGGTGAAACGCGGGTTAGTGGGCTCAACCCAGAGGGACAGCCATGGCGGCTAGCCATAGAGTCCCCCGTGCTGATCGGTCAAATTGAACGAGTGCTGGCGTTGACTAACGGCGCGGTTGCTACCTCAGGGGACTACCGCAATTATTTTGAACGCGATGGTGCACGTTATTCACATACCATTGACCCTCGGTCAGGTCAGCCAATCGGGCATACATTGGCTTCAGTGACCCTATTGGCGGATACCTGCGCTGAAGCAGATGCCTGGGCCACCGCGCTAATGGTACTGGGCGATAAACGAGGCCTCGAACTGGCCAATCGTCTTGGGCTAGCCGTGTATATGCTGTCTAGAGACAATGGCGAGTTCACAGCGTCCTACAGTAAAACGTTTGAGCCCTATATGGCAGTGGCCACCCAACAAGCCGTATCAGAAGAGAGTTAGACCCATGGCAGAAATTATACTTTCGGTAATTATTTTTGGTCTTTTGGTCACGGCCATGGCAGTGGGAGTGCTTGTGGGTCGAAAGCCTATAGCAGGCTCCTGTGGCGGCGTTGGCGCTGCTCTAGGCGAAGACAATTATACCTGTGACATTTGCGGTGATGACCCTAATAAGTGCGAAGAGCAGGAGCCTGTCGAGATGCAGGCTTACAACGCAATGGATGTGCAACCGAAGAGTTTTTAGTAATGGCAGATTTTTCCTACGATTTAGTGGTTATTGGTAGCGGTCCTGCTGGCGAAGGGGCGGCAATTAACGCGGTCAAACAAGGGTTGCGAGTGGCTGTAGTCGACGAGAAGCTGATGCCGGGTGGCAACTGTACCCATCTGGGTACCATTCCCTCCAAGGCACTTCGGCACTCTGTACGGCGTATGATGCAGTACAACAATATGCCTCTCTTTAGATCCATCGGAGAACCTCGCTGGTTTTCGTTCCCGGAAATGATGAAAGCGGCAGATGATGTTATTACCAAGCAAGTTGAAGGGCGCACCAAAGGTTATGCCCGCAATCGTGTTCAAATCCATAATGGTCATGCCAGCTTCACTAATGAAAACCAAATTTCAGTCACTGCGCAAGATGGAAAAATTATTTCCATTGCCAGTAAGTTCTTCTTAATTGCCACGGGCTCTAGTCCCTATCGCCCTGAAGATATCGATTTTAGTCACCCCTGTGTTTTTGATAGTGACAGCATTTTGAAGCTTGACAGCTCTCCGCGAAATATCATTATCTACGGTGCCGGCGTTATTGGGTGTGAATACGCGTCAATATTTTCGGGTCTAGATTCTCGCGTCGACCTCATTAACACCCGCGAATGGTTGATGAATTTCCTTGATGATGAAATTTCGGATGCCCTCAGTTACCACTTACGCGATTTAAACGTGATGGTGCGACACAACGAAGAGTACGAGCG
>CAJWFB010000016.1 GCA_913031645.1 uncultured Cellvibrionales bacterium | reverse complement strand
CATTTCCTGACTGCCAGGCAATCACTAAATCAGGCTCTAATGACAGTATTAACTCGTAATTAGCTGCGGCATGATTATTTACTCGCAGAATATCCTTGGCCTCTTCGGGATAGTTACTGTATTCATCCGCTCCAACGATTTTTTCACCAGCGCCTATATGAAAGAGGACTTCGGTAATATTAGGGGCAAGACTAACAATCCGTTTTGCCGGCACCGCAAGTTTGATCTGTTGCCCATTGTCATCAACGACAACAACCTCAGCAGCAGTAACCACAGACAGCCAAGCCAAGATAATCATTAATACGCGCACTAAGTAATCACCAGGGGTCGCTTTGTAATTGGATGTTCCGAGATAACTGCTTTCACCTTAAATACATCGTCTATTAAGGTTTCAGTTAACACCAGTTCTGGGCTACCTTGCGCCGCAATAACGCCACCATCGATAACTACTAGGTTATCAGCACAGCGTGCCGCTAAATTTAGATCATGCACAACCATTACAACGCCTACGCCTTTATTAGCAAGCTGGCGGACAATGTCCAAAGTGAGTTTTTGATGTGAAAGATCAAAAGCTGAAGTGGGTTCATCAAGCACTAAAAACTGATCTCCCAACGCGCTGGACTGCCAAATTTGCGCTAGCACTCGCGCCAATTGTACGCGCTGCTTTTCACCCCCGGACATCTGCGTATAAAAACGACGCTGAAGATAGCTTGCGTCCACTAATTCAAGAGCCTCGGCAATAATTTCCTGATCTTTAACAATTCCAGTCTGATGAGGAATACGCCCTAAACCAACAACTTCATCGGCGGTAAATGAGAAATTAAGTAATGTATGTTGCGGAAGCACCGCTAACATTTGTGCCTTTTCTAATAGCGGCCATTGATTGAGCAAGCGACTATTAAGATACACATCTCCTTTACTGGCAGTCATATCTCCCGTCAGAACCTTGAGTAAACTCGATTTACCTGCTCCATTTGGCCCTACAATGGCAGTGACCTTGCCCGCTTCAACCTCTAAACTTATATTGCGCAGTAGATCAAAGCCCGATAAATGGAGAGAAATGTCTTTAGCCAGCATAGTCATAAGCTAAACATCCTTACGTTGCTGTAATAGCAATACGACAAAGAATGGCGCCCCTAAGATAGCCGTGAGAACACCTGTTGGTAATTCAGCTGGAATGACCACGACCCGCGCCAAGCTGTCTGCAATCACTAGTAACACTGCGCCTGCCAACCCAGAAGCGGGGATCAGCCAACGATGATCAGGCCCAATCATTAGCCGTATAATATGCGGCATAATCAAACCCACGAATCCTACCAACCCAGCAACGGCAACGCACACACCAACACCCAACGCTGTTAACGCAATTAATCGGCGCTTGACCCACTGCACATTAATGCCTAAGTGGCGCGCCTCGGATTCGCCCAACAACAAGGCATTCAGCGCCTTGCTATCACGAGGAAATAAACTCATCAATAGGACGGCTACCACACCCATAATAGATACTTTTAACCAACTAGCTCCGCTGAGATTCCCCATCTGCCAAAGGCTTATTTGTCGTAACATATCATTATCAGAAAAATAACTGAGTAAACTGTTAAGAGCACCAGCCAAAGCACCGATAGCGATCCCGGCCAACAGCATAGTAGTGACGGATGTACCCATGCCTGAGGTCGCCAACCGATAGACCAGTAAAGTAGCTAAAAAGCCACCAACAAAAGCACCTATCGACACTAGTGAAAGTCCGACTAATGCGCCGCCTTGAATAGCGCCACCCGCAGTCACAATCATTATGCTAGCACCTACAGAGGCACCACTCGATACCCCGATTAACGAGGGGTCGGCTAAAGGGTTTCGAAATAATCCCTGCATGACCGCGCCAGTACTGGCTAATACAGCACCCACAAAAATAGCTAATAGAATTCGCGGTAAACGGATATCAAATAAGATAGTGTTAATTTGAGTGCCAGACGCATTTCCAAAAACAGCACCCAATGCGTCTTGCCAAGAAATGCTAACGGTACCCACAGTCAGGGAGAAAAGCGCCACAACTGGTAATAAAATTACCAGTATGCCGATTAGCCTTCCCGAAGAAAAATGTCGCAATTAATAGTCCACGCCCTTGCGAGCCATAATACCTGAGTGGTATGCGTGCTTTATATCTTTGACTTCAGAGACGGTATCGACAAGATCTCTTATAGCGCTACCACCGCCTCGACCTGTGACCACAACACTTTGACTCTTAGGTCGGTTTTTAATCGCAGACAGTACTTTTTTTTCATCAAGATATTTAAAACTTAACATATAAGTCAGTTCATCCATCACCACAAGATGGTAGCTATCATCTCTGAGCATTGGCTCAACCACAGCCCAGGTTCGCTCTGCAGCAGCTATATCGCCAGATCGATCTTGAGTATCCCAGGTAAAGCCCGTACCCATCTGATAAAAATCCACCTCAGGTAAATTGTTTTTGAGATAAAGCTCTTCACCGGAAAGTTGCTCACCTTTTATGAATTGAACGACACCGACTCGATATCCGTAACCCAAGGCACGCAATACCATGCCAAATGCCGAGCTAGTTTTACCCTTGCCATCACCGGTCAACAAAATAGAAACGCCGCGCTCCTCACTTGCCGCTGCAATACTGGCATCAATCTTCTCTTTCTGCTTTTCCATCTTCTTTTGATGTCGCTGATCTTTTTTACTATTTTCGTCGTCCATCTGTTTAAACCTTAGATATTAAATTGAATTGCTGAGGGCAATCCCTCAGACAAAGAATGAATTTCAGGATGTAAAGTGTGGGCCATAATTTCAAGAGCATCTACTAAACGAGGCCCTGGACGGCTAAAATAAGCATTGCCATCTACTAAAAATACCTTGGTATTACTACGATTGGAAAGGTTGCCAAAGCCAGCAGTCTTTAGGAATAGATCAACATCTTGTAGAGATCGCTCAATATTAAAACCACAGAGTGCAATAAAAATAACGTCTGGTTGAGCCGCAATTAACTGCTGCCAGGTACGACGTTGAGAGGGTTCACGTTTTGCACCGAAACAGGGCTCGCCTCCAGAGAGAGAAATAATCTCAGGGCTCCAGTGTCCTCCGTCAAATAACGGATCAAGCCAATCTAGTAAGGCTACTTTGGGCTTGTGTTCGGTCCTAATCGTCGCTGACCGCTTAGCCACTGTATCAATGCGAGCCTGCAGTTCTTTTCTATAGCGCACACCCTGCTCAACACAGTTAGCCGCCAACGCCAAAAGTTCAACTGTATCGAGAACATCATTAAGACAAATTGGCTCTAGATTCACCACCTTCGGATTACCCGATAGCCCGTGAATCGCTTTAGCTACATCATTACCCGAAACAGCACAGACATCACACAGAGCCTGAGTCACAATTAAATCAGGCTCAAGGTTAATCAAGGCGTCCATCACTAGATCATAGAGCGCCTCATCATTCTTAAGCTGATCAGTGACTAACCGATCTATTTCAACACTATCTAGTCCAGGAGGAATGCGCGAACTAGTCAGAATCGGAAGGCCAACCACAGAGGGTGGATAATCGCATTCATGAGAGACACCGACTAAATGATCACGCAGGCCAAGACCGCAAACTAATTCGGTGGCACTTGGTAACAGTGACACTATCTTCATGGTGACTCCTCCAATAGCAGGTCAGCATAGACAAAACCATCCCGATTAACCACCTCCCCAGCCACTAGAGAAATTTTATGTTTAAACATTGGTCCATCCCAAGCAAATGTGTGAAACTCGCCGTTTTCACCGCAAGGGTCAACAGATAAAGGTAGCACTTCCAATAATTTATTTGAAAATTCACTTCCAACCAGCCGCTCGGGCATTACCCGCGGATCGAGACAGGTAATTTTAGCTTTGAGGCCACCACTAATCATCTGTTGAGCCAATTTATCGGTGGGGATTTTCCAAAGAGGAAATACTAGATCTAATCCAATACCCGCCATCTGTTTCTCACGATAAGCTCGAACATCCTCTAAAAAAAGATCTCCAAATGCTATGACATCCGGTTGCAATAATAAACACGCATCGTCTAAAGCCTTCGCCATAGCGGCTTCATACTCCAGATTACTGCAAGGCCAAGGTAGAGGGACCTCGATTAAGGGTAATCGAGCGGCTTTTGCCTGGAGGCGCAACAGCTGTTGCCGGACACCGTGAATCGCAGAGCGATTAAACACACTATTGAAGGTGGTAAGTAATCCTACCACCTCAATAAGCGAGTCCTGTTGTAACTGATACAAAGTCCAAGCCGAGTCTTTACCGCTACTCCAAGAGAGTAGCACTCGTTTGATCCCTGTATCAGTTGTTGGGGACATACATTTTCCTACAGGCTGTAGCGCACTCCTAAACTAGCACCAAAACCTAGTGTCTGATAACCGAATACCTCCTCGTAATCATCATCTAGGGCGTTTTCTAACTTTAGGTAAATATCAAGTTTCTCGCTCGGCGCATAGTTAAGGTTAATATTGAGCAAAGTATGGCTACCTAAATCAACAACTTGCGATGGCTCAGGGAAAGGTGGAAAGTACACGTCTGTTTGCTCTCCCGTAAATTGAATATTAGTATTTAAATACAGATTATCGGATGCCTGCCATCCTAGGTTTAAACTCGCGGTGTGTTGCGGTCTTCTCACTTCTCTAACCGAATCATCTCCCGTTGAATCAGTGTATGTATAGGCGCCGGAAAGTGACAAAGATTCAGAAAGATTACCAGCGGCACTTATTTCTCCGCCTCTACGTTCGCTTGCGCCGTCTATATTACTGGACGTATAAGCAAAGGTCGTTGGGTCTAACACAAATCCATTTATTTCATTCTCTAAGTCTGCATCAAAAAGAGTCAGCGATAACGTAGCATCACCGCCCATGAGTTGCTGATCAACTCCCAACTCCCAACTTGTAGACTCTTCAGGAATTAGATTTGGGTTGCCAATAAAGTTTGTGTAAAAACCAAAACGCTCTGTAAATGTTGGGTTTTTTATCGCCGTACCAACTGCGCTTCGAAGACGTGTATTCTCTGATAATCGATAAATGGCTTCTGCTCTAAATGTATTTGCACCGTCGAACTCAGAATTATCATCATGTCGACCACTGGCGGCCAGTGTTAATTGGTTACTGATATCCGTTCGATACTCAATGGCCAAACTATTAGTATCACGTTCACGATCTTGATTTGGGTCATAAACACCCCAAGAAATTTCGCCTCGCTGCATCCACTCTTCTTCCTCCCGCTCAACTAAAACCGAGAGAGTCTGTGCACCCTGAGCCCAAGATAGCGACCCCGTATATTGATATTGGTCTTTGGTCGAAGCGGTTACATTACCCTGCACACCATCAGCGAAAGCGGTATTATCACTTTTCGCTCTGCTAATCAGAATTTTATGCTGCCAAGCCCCATCTCGAGAGGAATAGTCACCTTGCAGGCGCATAGTGCTATTTTCAAATTCCGACATTCTGTCTTGATCTTCAATAATGCCGTCAAAATCATTATCGGCATCAAATTGATTCATACCATCAGACTCCCGAGCAGCAAATGAAAGAGTCATTTGATCATTCATCTTCAAGCCTGATTTAAGATTAACAGTAGTATTGCGGTAACCATCATTTTCGGCCCCTGAGCGGGCGATATTATCTCCCTCTGACTCGACATGACTCAGACCAAAGCGAATATCGAAATCATCTTGTTTGTGACCAAGGCTAAATCCACTGTGATGGGTAGACCAGCTACCACTTTCGACAAAAAGACCGATACCCGAAGTGTCTGCACTGCGGGTAATAATATTCACAACACCTGCAACCGCATCGCTGCCTCGCAGCGAGCTCTGTGGACCGCGTACAATTTCAATACGCTCAATGTCAGACGCGGTTAGGGTTCCCCAGCTAAACTCATCACCCTGAGATGGGTCATTAGCCTCAACACCATCCACCGTGACTAGCAAATGGTTGGCCTCAGCGCCGCGCACACGAATCTGAGTTTGCGACCCTAAGACTCCAACTTGACTCACAGAGAAACCAGGAACGTCGCGAAGGATGTTACTGAGACTTACCGTGGCACGGTTTTTTAGCTGCTCTCTATCAATAATGGTCACAGCATTACCTGATCGGCTGGCTGCAATAGGGACTAAGGAGGCGCTGACCAACACTTCCTGAATTTCTGTATCAATGACAGTCTGTGCCTGTAATGATGTAGCCGACACTAATACTGCTAACGATAAAAGGGGTATTTTTCTCATAATTTCCTCTAACACTCTCACCCGAGTGAATGGTTTTAAAGTATGCGAGGAACATAGAAAAGGCAGAGGGACAAAGACTGTCAATCAGCACAATACCGCACCCCGCGGTTTGTCTGCGTAGCAAAAGGCAGGTCTCCGGACTCATAAGTGAGCAAACGCTCTATTTGGTAACCTTCCCATGCCGAAGCACAGTGGTATCCAACCAAATACTCTTATTTACCGTTGCGGGGGCAGTGTCGGGATGACTTTCTGTTTCGTTGCAAAGTGCACCGACTTCCCTTTTCATTTCTTTACGCCAAATACTGATATGACAAAAAGAAAACCTTTTGCAGAAGCAAGAGCGGGCAATTTACTCTGAGGACATAAAATTGTCAAACGACATCGTTGGAAAATTGAACATTAGACTGTTAATCTGGCCGGATAAAATGAGTCGCTAAACAAACAAGGAACAAACATGCTCGCAGTGTTGATAAAAAGAACGTTGGCGTCAGAAATGGAATCGACCTATGAAGCGTTCTCTCGGAAAATGATTCAAGCGGCTGTGCCTGCCAAAGGGTTCATTTCTAGTAAGGCGTTTAAAGATTTAAAAGATAGCAAAATCCGCTACACGCTAATCCAAATGGAGTGCTTAGCCGATTGGAAAGCATGGTATGAGTCTGAGGAGCGCCGTGCTGCTTTGATGCACATACAGCCTCTGCTAAAAGAAGATGAATACATTTCGATCTTGACGACGGCTTAAGTTAGCGCCTCTAGGGCGTCGGTCACCTTGCGTACAGGCACTATCGTCATACCTTTAATAGGTTGTTTAGGCATATTACCTGCTGGGACAATAGCATGGCTAAAGCCATGCTTAGCTGCCTCACGCAAACGCTCTTGACCATTGGCAACCGGTCGAATTTCACCTGCCAATCCGACCTCACCGAAGACCACTAAATCTTTCGGGAGAGAGGTGTCTCTAAAACTGGATATCACTGACAGTATCAATGCTAAATCTGCGCTGGTCTCCAAGACTTTGACACCCCCAACAACATTGACAAAAACGTCCTGATCACCGACAGATATACCCCCATGCCGATGCAGTACCGCCAGTAGCATTGACAGACGATTATGATCTAGACCCACCGTGACTCGTCGGGGATTACCCAAATGACTATCATCAACTAATGCCTGCAATTCCACTAAAAGAGGCCGCGTGCCCTCCCAGACCACCATTACCACACTACCTGATGACACCTCTTCTCCACGCTGCAGGAAAATAGCTGAAGGGTTGGGTACTTCGCGCAGACCCTTATCAGTCATGGCAAAAACGCCAAGTTCATTAACTGCACCAAAGCGGTTCTTATTGCTGCGCAGGGTTCTGAATTGACTGTCGCTAGACCCCTCTAACATCAGAGAACAATCAATCATATGTTCCAATACTTTGGGTCCCGCCAATGACCCATCTTTTGTAACATGGCCAACCATGATCAGCACAGTTCCAGTCTGTTTGGCAAACCTTACGAGCATGGCAGCACTCTCTCTCACCTGAGAAACACTGCCAGGCGCAGAGGCAACCTCTGCGATATGCATCACCTGAATTGAGTCAATGACTACAATTTTTGGGCGCTTTTGCTCGGCGATTGCGCAAACGGTTTCCACTGAAGTCTCGGCCATAATCTCAAGCTTTTTAGTCGGCAAGCCCAGTCGATTAGCTCGCATGGCCACCTGTTGTGGTGATTCTTCACCGGTAACATACAAAGCACTATTACTTTCTGCCATGGCGCAGAGTGTTTGCAGTAATACCGTGCTCTTGCCTGCACCAGGTTCACCACCAAGTAACACACAGGATCCTGGGACAAATCCACCTCCCAGAACTAAATCTAATTCACCGGTACCAGAACTAATTCTCGGAATTTCATCAAGGGCAATATCAGCAAGGGTTTTGACCACACTGTCCACATTACCAGTAAAGCCCGAGCGTAATACCGCACCTCCTCTAGAGGGGCTGCCAAGGCGCACCTCAGAAAGAGTATTCCATGCATTACATTCGCTGCACTGGCCCTGCCACTTGCCATAATCTGCGCCGCAATCATTGCAAACATAGGCTGATTTAGTTTTGATCACCATAAAACATTCCCTAATCCTTAGTTGCTATTTAAGCCCATTACTGTAGTTATGTACAGTATTAACGCTATTCAAATAATATTCGTGTTTTAAGAAGTTAGGTTTATGTCGTTCGAGCAATAGCTTTCTGATAGAGTAACCAGATGTCGTTAATTCCTGAAAAACCTATTGTTATTTCTCCCACCCTAGCCGCAACGATCGGCTTGGAAGAGACCGTTTTCCTGCAGCTTCTGCAAGAGTGTCTGAGTCATGGCAATCCTGTGACTAGTAGCGGTTTTGACTGGATTACAGTGCCTGCCGATAAAATTCTCCACCTAGCCCCCTTTTGGAGCCAGACCGATGTGCGGCGTTTGTCATCAAGCCTGCACGAAAAGGGCCTGTTGTTGATCGGCGGTGGCCCGTTTACCGCGCAACATGATTTTCGCTTTGCCTTTAATGAGCGCTCACCTTCTCAACAAGCACCTGTAATGTCCGGCTCTACTGGAATGAGACCTGCAGTGCCAACCAGTAAGCCTCATTCAGCAAAAACTATCGGTGGCAGTTGGCAACCGAGCGAAGATGCTCTTCGTCAGTTGAGTCAGCTCGGTGTGACACGAGAATTCGCCCAGCAACAAATTCCTCAGTTTGTTAGCTATTGGCGTGAGCGTAATGTGCCGCGCCACAGCTGGGAGTCCAAATATATTAAGGAGGTCTGGCGACAGTGGCAGCAGGCCGAAACAACCAACAACAGAAGGCGTAAAGAAGTATCCGTCACTGGAGATTGGCGACCCTCAGTTGATGCTCTTGATATCTTAGTCAGTAAGGGTGGTATTAATACTAACTTTGTCGAAGATGCTATTCCCGAGTTTATTTTGTACTGGCGAGATCGAGGCGAACTATCGAGTACCTGGGACTCAAAATTTATCCAGCATGTTAGGCGTCAGTGGCAGTTCTTTACCGGAATGATGGAACAGGATTCTATGCCTCGGGTAATACCTGCAAATTGGAAGCCCAAAGAGACAGTCTATGATGTCTTGCAAATGGCCAACATAGACCGTCCATTTGCTGAAAAAACTATTCCAGAATTTGTTTTATACTGGCAGGAAAATGGAACGCCTCAATCTTCCTGGAGTACAAAATTTTTACAATATGTTAAGCGTCAGTGGGCGTATCAAAGTAAATTATTAACGGAACCTTCCAATGGCAAACAGCAAGGACATTCAAAAGGTCGCATCCGGGATCGGAGCATCATCGAAAAGCTCACCGACCGCAGCTGGGCATCCTAAGGAAGCCAAAGCTTCTCCTCAGCTGATCGATGCCATCAATCAGGTTTTTGCGCTGTTTCAAGTCAATTATCACAATCAGTATTACAGTGCATTCGGTGACACCACAAAGTCTGAGAATCTAGCCAAAAATCTTTGGTGTAAGAAGCTAAATAATTTCTCACCAGAAACCATCTGTGGTGCAGCAGAGAAAGTAATTGCCGAAAGTGATTACCTACCCACTCTCCATAAAATGCTTAATGCCTGCCGCCATGTGGGTATGCCCGCCGGGCTGCCAAACCCAAGAAAAGCCTATCAGGAGGCCTGCAATAAAATTAGCCCCAAAGCTGATCAAAAATGGTCTCATCCAGCCGTTTATTTTGCTGGGCGCGATGCTGGTTGGCACATGCTGTCTAACGGAATTGAATCCAAAGTGATGCCGGTCTTTAGCGAGATCTATCAACAATACTGCGACCGTGTTTTAGCCGGTGAGAAGTTTATTATCGAAAAATCGAGCACTATCCCTGAACTACCAGAATTACCGGCTACCAAAAAGCATAATCAGCAGCAACTTGATAACCTCAAAAAACTGTTAGATTAAATATCTTCGAGACATAAGACATGGCATTGCAACCACTGATACACAACTCAACCGCACGGCGTATGGCGAAAACCATACTCAATGGGTTTCGCAGCTATTTTGCTGATTACCTCAACTCAACGCTAACCGCAAAAGCACGGTTTGAGAAAGCCGACTGGCATGGCGTGAGTCAAGCCAATGTTGAACGTTTAGAACTCTACAAGGACAAGGTTGCTCAGACTGTTCAATATCTTGAGGTGGTGACCAATAAAGATATCGCTAACCTACCACTTTGGAGTGAGGCTAAAAAGGCTTACACCCAATTGGTATTTAATTTCCCTAATTTTGAGATTGCCGAGACTTTCTTTAATTCAGTGTTCAGTGATATTCATGATCATGACAAAATTAGCGATGATATTATTTATGTACTGTCATCCCAGTTAATAGAAGCGCCCGAAGCGGAATACAGCATTTTTGTGCGCTACGAAGGTGAGAATTTTCGGGACACCTTTCAGCGAATTCTCGAGGAGGCGGAGTTCTCCGTGCCGATGGAAGATCTCTCTCTAGATCTCGATTGTATAATGGCTGTCTTTAATCAAGAAATTGTCCCTCATTTAAAGGGGGCTCCGGAGACCATTAAATTCGATTTGCTGGAGTCAACTTTTTACCGCAGTAAAGCTGCCTATATGGTGGGACGGATAGTGAATGGTGATCAGACCTTCCCCATGGCGCTGGTTGTGCTCAACAATGAACAGGGTGCGCTCTACGTAGATACTGCGTTATTTAATGCCGATGAGTTGAGTGTTATATTTAGCTTTACCCAAAATCATTTTATGGTCGACGCCCCTCTACCTTATCAATACGCTCTTTTTCTGAAGAATTTGGTACCCAATAAACTCGATTATGAAATTTATAATTCTTTAGGGTTTCCAAAGCATGCAAAAACTGAGTTTTATCGACAATTGGTGGGCCATTTGGAAAACTCCAGTGATGAATTTGTTATCGCCCCAGGCATCAAAGGCATGGTGATGACCGTATTTACGCTACCCTCTTACAACATTGTTTTTAAAATAATTAAGGATAAGTTTGCGCCGCCGAAAGAGGTAACTCACCAAATTGTGCGAGAGAAATATCGTCTGGTTTCGCGCCATGACCGTATCGGGCGCATGGCTGATACACAAGAATTTGATAATCTGGTTTTCCCACTTAATCGTTTTTCTAAAGAATTGGTCTCCGAATTACAAAAACTTGCGCCATCCCAAATAGAGATTAGAGACGACACGCTTCTGATAAAGCACCTGTATACCGAGCGCTACATGACACCTCTAAATATCTTCCTTGAAAGTGCCGATGACGCGGAGATAAGAAGCGCTATGGAAGAATACGGAAACTGTATCAAACAATTGGCGGCGGCGAATATATTCCCGGGCGACATGCCGTTAAAGAACTTCGGCGTTACCCGACATGGTCGTGTGGTGTTCTATGACTATGATGAGATCGCCACTCTCACTGATTGTAATTTCCGCAAAATCCCTCAAGCGAGAACAGAACAAGAAGAGATGCAGTCTGGCACTTGGTATACGGTGGGCCCTGACGATATTTTCCCTGAAGAATTCAGGTTATTTTTCTCAGGAAATATTAAAGCACGTAAAATGTTTGAAGAGATTCACAGTGAACTCTATGAGGTTACCTTCTGGACTGACCTGCAAGAAAAAATTCGTAACGGCTATGTGGTTGATATCTTCCCTTACCGACGAGTAAAGAGGTTCGATCGTGGTAAAAGCTCTCAACTAGAGGTTTTTGCTGACTAACGATAGGACAGTATTTCGGTTCGGTTCCCAGCCTTAATAACAAAGTTATCCGGTTTGATAGACACCAGGGTCCACGTCTTATTTAAAGCGTCACCTTCACGAAAACTTCGATCGTCAATAAAGAGTCGATTGGAGGAAGAGCCCTCAGTGATAAACATGTGGCCAGCCACTCTAAAATCGGGAATTGTCTCAGCAACAGGTGCCGATGTTTGTGACTCGCTAATATCAGCAGTGCTCTCCGCTTGGATCTCATTCTGCATCGCTGGTGTTTCAATCACCTCTAGTGCAACTTCTGAGATAAGCGGTGTGGCAATGGTAGTTTGATTTGCAGGGAGATACTGCATCCACTGCCCGCTAAAAAAACCACCGAGTACCAGCCCCAGTAGCAACAGAACAACTGCCAACAGCCAACGTCCAGACCCTGTGGCCTGTGGTGGCGGTTGATATGGGTCCCAATGAGCGCTGGCAAAATCATTCAAGTCTTGGGGATCTTCCCTGCGGCGATCTCGCTCAGCTTTTTTTAATGCATTAAGAATGTAGGACATTAACCACCGCTCCGAGTTAATCTTGGCACCAGCGGATCAGTCAGTTGATTCAAGCGCATAAGCGTTTGTCGACCAACAATACCATCTGCAGTAATATTTTGTTGGCTCTGAAAATCAGTAACCTGCGCCTGTATAGCAGCAGTGTAATTACCCCCTGTAATCAGTTGTTCTAGGTCATCATTAACCAAGTCAAGCTTCCCTTGCAACCAGGCTAACGCTGGTTTATTGAAATCATCCGGTTTAAGTATTTCGAAAGAGTCCGGTGATCGCCATAAATATAGATAGCTACCTGTCCACTGGTCCAAGAAAGCTGCTCGATCCATCGCTATGCGGTCTCCACTGGACATTAGGCTGACAGTAAACTCATTAATGTCCACAATAAGATGACTTTTCTCCAGCCCTGACGGCTGCCGCATAAACACAACGCCTGGACGATCAATCAAAGATAGCGCAAACAGCGTCGTGTCATCTAATTGAGCTGAGCGCAGCCCCGATCTTCCCGCAAGCGCATCAAACTCTGCCAGTGTATAGATTTCTGAAGCAGACACGCCCCAGAGTTTAAGAAGATTGATAAGAGGATTTTTTGAGCGCTTGTTTGCACTTTCTTCCTGATTTTCGCCATTTTCATCCGTCTGGGCCAAAGTCTCTAAGGATTCTGGCACCCCAGATTCGATGATTTGATCATCTGGCGGTAGTTGTTCTATGTCAACCAATCGCGTAATCACTGGTTCTAGACTAACGGTAGGAGCAACAACTGGCTCCTTAGCAGCTGCAGCGGTAGTATCTAGCGATACAGAGCTCGGGCCATCTGAATTACTATTAAATCTAGTTAAGTAGTCATTCCAGTCACTATTTTTTAATGGCGTAAGCGTTGCCGCTATGGCGATAAAAACCACTGAGACCAAAACAAGTGGAGCTGAGCGAGAGTGGCTATTAGAGGGTTTTAAATCAACTAAAATCTCTTTGGATGAGAGCCTAACTAACTTAGCTGAGACGGTTTTAGTACCGATAGAATAAGCTGCCAGTAGCGCTTGATGGCAAATCAAGTTGATCAACCGAGGAACACCTTTGGTCAGCTTAAATAGGGTATGAACGCAATTAGTATCAAAAATTGCACCACCAGCGCCTGCATGATGCAGTCGATGATTAATATAATTGGCAATTTCAGTTTTATCCAAAGGCAGTAAATGAAAGCGTGATACTACTCGCTGATTTAACTGCCGAAGCTGATTCTGTCCCAGCATCTCCAACAGTTCAGGCTGACCCACCAATAGAATATGTAGCAGCTTATGAGTATTTGTCTCTAAATTACTAAGCAGTCTTAGCGTTTCTAGGACGTCATGACTCAGATTTTGCGCCTCTTCAAGGACAATCAGCGTTTTTTTACCTGCCGCATGGGCATCCAGTAAGTCTTGATTAAGCGCATCAATACACGTTTTAGAAAACGAAATATGTTTTCTGGTAGGAATTTTAATCGATAATTCACTGCAAATACTGGCGAGCAGGTCTGATTCATTAAGCTTACTATTTAGCACATAGGCAACACGCACATGGGCGGGTATACGCTGCAGCATTGTTCGAGTGAGCGTCGTTTTACCCGTCCCGACCTCGCCGGTGAGAAGTATGAAACCACCCTCTCGATCAAGGCCATATTTTAGGTGGGCAACCGCTTGACGATGCTGATGACTGGGGTATAAAAACCCGGGATCAGGAACAATCGAGAATGGCTCTCGCTTGAGCGCAAAATGCTGTAAATAAATACTCATCGCCTAGCATTACTCTGTGGTGTCTAATATCTGTCCCTGCTCAACAAACTCTTTCAATTGTTTTGATACGGCACTGCCTTCAGTACCTCGGAAATCTAAGGTCTTCAAATGCTCAAACTTAGATTGGGATACTTTGTTGGCATCCTCTGGAGTACGAATAATGGTCGGTCGAATGAACATCATAAGCACTTTTTCTCGATCACTATTACTTGAAGATTTAAATAGGTTACCCAAAATGGGGATGTCACCTAAAAATGGTACCTTCGACTCACTTTCACCGGTGGTACCTTCAATCAAGCCACCTAGAACTAGTAATTCTCCATCTTGGATCATCACATTCGTTTGAATCGTACTTTTGGTCGTCGTCGCCCCTAATTGAGAATCTGCCGTTCCTGTTTTTACCGCTGAGGATTCCTGTTCTATCTCTAGTCGCACCGCATTGCCTTTGCTTATTTGCGGTTTGACCTTAAGCATTACCCCTACATCTTCTCGGTTAACCGTAGTAAAAGGATTCACACTATTAGAATTATTAGTGTTAGCGTAACTGCCCGTCGGAAAGGGTACCTGCTCACCCACGGTTAACGAGGCCTCTTCGTTATCTAAAGTAATTACCGAGGGAGTAGAAAGGATCTTATTGCGCCCATCCTTCTTTAAAGCCTGCACCAACAAGCCTATGCCCCTATTGGTCTCCGCATCGAAATCTCCCATCACGCCTATTACGCTTTGCGGTAAACTACCCGCGATCTGCGCACCATTAACACCGGAGGCATCGCCCCCCCCAAACGCTGTCCCTAATAAACCCGCGAGCACACCATCGAAATTGGTTATATAGCCACCACGATTTTTGCCCGTTATCGCTATTTGTGCACTGAGATCACGAGCCTGTTCCTCGGATAACTCAGCGATCACCGCTTCGATAAGCACCTGTGGTCGAGCGCGATCAAGCTTAGCTACCACGTTTTGAATTTCACGAATCACCGCTGAGGGTGCGGCAATGACAAGGGCATTATTTAACTCGTCAATTTCAACTTTATAGTTACTATCCGATTTTCCATCCCCGACAGATTCTCCGGCCAAACGTAAAAATATATCTGAACCGAGCATTCCATCAATAATGGGTTTTATTTCGGATGCTCTGGAATAATCCAAATAGATCACTTCAACATTGCCCTTCTTTGTAGCCGGTAGATCGAGCAATTTCAGCATATTCCGAAAAGCAGTACGCGCCATACTGGGCCCACTGACTATAACGCGATTATTAAGTCCATCTTCTACTAGTGACAACTCTTGCTTTTGTAATTGCTTAAGCTGTCCGGCAATGTGGACTGCCTCTCCAGCGGCAATATACTTAAGGTTGATAACCTCAACCGCCGTCTGATCAGGATCGTCCATTTTTGAAATAATCCGCTTTACCGCCGTAACATTGCTGCGGATATCAGAAATAATCAAAAAGTTACTCTGGGCAAAGGCTAAAAGTCGTGCGCCATTGCTGAGGAGAGGCTTGATAACCGGAACTAAGGTAGCGGCCTGTACATGGTTAATTTTGATTATTTCAGTTTGAAGGGTGTTATCGCCATCGCCGCCGGCAAAATTAAATGCTTGGGTGAAGGGAATGATACGTGTCACCGCGCCATCTTCAACTGCCTGAAAGCCCTGAACCTGGATGGACGAGAGTATCGCTTCATAAAGCAGCGAGGCGTCGATAGGTCCTGGGGATATAATCGTTACCTTGCCCTTAACTCGAGGATCCAATACAAAAGATTTCCCGGTAATTTCAGCCACACTTTCAATAACGCTACGGATATCTGCATCACGGAAATTGATCTGCACCGTCTCTGCGGCCAGCACTTCAGCCGTTAGACTCCAGCTGAGAAAGAACGCAGCACCTAGTTTACCCAATAAATTCATTATTCCTCTTCCTAGACAACTGTGTAATGTTATCGACGTTTTATACTTTTCTCTTAAATTAGTCATGTTAGGGCTTCAATCCAAAGGTTGGTAACATTTTAGCTGACAGGCTCGCAGCATTAACATAAATCGTTTCTTTGCGACCATTACGCATAACAGTTACGGGCAAACTCGTTGCTGAACTGTAACTCATCAATTTTAGGGGATCTGACATTAAGTCTTGAACCGATAAACCATCAACCTGCATGACCACGTCGCCATCGCGAATATCGGCCATCATCTTTATATCCGAGGACAAATTGTTCATTTTAAAGCCGCTGCCACCGGCAACATTCACTGGCACAGCACCAAACATATTAGCCAGTGCAAACCCCTTCGATTGGAGCTGCTGAACTGATCCATCAGGACTCACTGCTGTTTCCATAATGGTGTCAGGTTTGTTCATCAATATCTGCTTTTTAACACCATTTTCGCTGACGATAATACGATAAGCTTCAATGGCTAATAACGTGATTGATGTATTAATTTTCTCATCACGCTGGAAGACCTTTTCAGGTTTACCTTTAAATTTTAACGTGGCTGAAGAGGCCTCACCCGCTAACACTACCCCGAGAAGCTCGGCATTAATATTCGCGTCTTTGAGCTCTTGATCTTGTTCAGTGGTCTCTACTATTTGCACAACCTGCTGACCGCCAAACCAAGCAAACCTTAACATACTGGCAGAAGCAACTCGCTGCAAAGGCTCCATCGAGGTGCTTGGCGACTGAAAGACAAACATAATTAAAACCAACAGATACGCTGATAGTGCCGTCATGATTAATAACACAGCCCTTTTAATTATTTGCTGTGGGTTATTTAAATTAATTTTCAATTGCGACAACCTCCATGGACGCTTCCATCAATCCTTCAGCAGATCGCTCTATCTCCAAGGTCTTTACGCCGTAACCAGAACAGGCTATCTGATGAGTCAAACTGATAACGCGATTGGCATCTGGGCCACTGATCGAGAATTCGAGCCCACTATTAATATCTCGCATCGAATTGAGAGTAAGTTGATTGCGTCGAATTAACCTCGTTATCTGTTGACGACTGGATGCTTGCCCGACTTTTTGGGCCGAACAGTTATTAATCAAACGTTCAACCACTTGTCGCTGTTGCTGCATCCACTGCACGTCTGTATTGAGTTCATCGACCTTCAGTTTTAGCTCGGCATAGTTTTGAATCTGCGGTGCTAAGGATAGATAGATCGAGGTTACTAACAATAACCCGCCACCAAAAATAAGTAATTGACGCTCTCTCAGCTGTAATTGCATCCACTTGCTTCGAAGGCTCTCAATGAGTAACTTCATGGATTGGGCTCCTGACTGACTCTAGGCTTCATCGATAACGCAAATACATCTGGGCCTGCCGTTTGATCTTGCTCAAGACTGAGCTGATATCCACGGATATTCAGTGACTTTTTAACCAAATTGGCGCCTCCTGAAACCTTGAGTTGAACGCCGTCAGTACTGGCGGTCATAGCCTGCAGTTCACACTGACACGCGTTCATCAAAGTATCCAGTGCAGATAGGGCTGCAACGGGCTCTGCTTGCAAACTTTTTTGTTGCTTAAACAGCTGCTCTATTCTGGCCTCGGCGGTAGATCTAAACGCTGTCAAAGCTGGCTTGGTACCGCCAAAGACTCGACTATGACTAGTTAACAGATGCTGCTCTAAGTCCACAACCTCCGCTTCAAGTGAGCGATTGGCCACCTGTAAATAGATCACTGTCAGAAGTAAAACCGCCATGGTAGATGCTGCCACAGGCCACCACTGAAACCACGCTGGACGTGCAGCCTTGGGTTTAAACTCTGCAGACATAAGACTAACAGCGGGAAATACTGCAAACTGCCAGTCGACGCTAGAGCTATTAATGTTAGCCGCTGCACGCAAATACTCTGGAACCATACCTTCATCAGGTAGTGAAATGGACAGTCGCGGTATGACATTCGCACTTTTTAAAATAGCGTCAACCATTACCCAGCCAACATCAGGCGTAGCCGCAAAGCCACTATGACTGCCATCTCTTACCAATAACATACCCTCGCGCCAACCAACACTTAAAATTCCTGACTCCCAATCTAAGGCCATGAAGTCTGGCGCCATAGCCGTCGCCGCAATTCCCGCATTGTCAGCGATACGCATCCACTCTCGCATGTCTTGTTGGCTAACCGCCCATATATGTAGTTGCTGATCATCTCGATCAGCAACCACAAAATGCATCTCATCCACCGGTTGCAAGACCCGATCCTCAAGCATCCAGGGGATAAGTTCTGCCCACTTGCGCTCAGGCGCAGATGGAATATCTATCAAGTGCAGGCCAATGCGTTCTGAGGGCACCCATAAGCTTTTGGACTCCATATTGGTGCCCGCTGCGGACTGCAGCGGGTCATCTGAAGTATTCACTTGTCGGTCAAGATTGTAGAGGTGCTCGACACTCATTTAGGTTAAATCCCCATCATTAAACAGGCAGGCTGTACTATATTACTTTCTTCATCAGACTGTTGGTTCTGATTATCATTTTTTGTAAATAATTTTTCGACTTCAGATAACTTTTTCGACTCAGGCAAGGCTGTGGGGACCATGACCATAGTCCTAGCTATAACATCAGGCTGTGTTCCTGGCCTCCTGTGAAGGATACTGGTCACCTCAATGCGCGCCTCACCAATGGCCACCTCTAAATAAAGCTGGAAAAACTCACTGCTCACGGTGAGTAAATCTGCGTTCCATATTTGTCCTGCTGTCGTCCCTTTAACGCTAGTACTACTTGGATTAACAAACCCCAAGTATGTATCAAGCTGACTGTGAAGTTGATTCAAATCGCTAAAAGGTCGACCCTGAGCAATCACCTCGATAAATTGTGCCGAATAATTGCCGCCCAGTGCAAACAGTAGCTCTTCAGATGCCGTGTTAATATTAATTGGCATGCTGGCCCGAGGTGGTAATGGCAGAGTTGCTATCCATGGAAGTAAAAGTTGTACTTCTTGAACTCGATAACCCATTACATCGGCCAGTTCACTGGCATCACTCATTCGATCATTGGCGACCACTCTAGGAGGCTGAAAGGCCTCATAGTCAGGCTGCTCAGCACCCGAACTGTTAATAAGTGTGGCGTCTGTATCCAGCCAGTCAATAATGGTCGCAGCGCGCGCTGGCGTGGCCGGTATTTCTAATAAATTAAGTAGGATGATCCAGGCTTTTGCAAGGCCCATGTTGTCATATTGATTAAGCTCAGTTTGCAGTTTTCCAGCAGTGTAGCTGGAAAAGCTATTGAGGTTAATTCTGCTTTGGAGGTCACTGATACAGCCCGTCAGAGTCCCACCCTCCACGGGGAGCAATGGCATTGCTTGAGCCCATATTTCCCCATAGTGGTCTGATTGGTTAGTTTGAGGATTGCGACTATCTTCTTCAAGCAGTTCGCGGGCCCAACCCTCTCCACTCAGAGCAATTAATAGTGCCTGATCAGTATGCAGAGAAGCCGTTGCCTGAGAGACATCAATTTGGTGACGATAAAATATGTTAGTCATGATCAAGGTGATCGCTAACATCAGAATGATGGCGGCGAGTAAGGCTACCCCTTGCTGCTGGCTGCGTACTTTATTAATCACTCACCACCCCCGGAAACAGCCGCGACGTTTCAAATCCATTGTCAGCGGTAATGGTGACACTAATCATTCTTGGCAGCGCATAAGGGGAAAGCGTCACATTGATAGGAGGCCAGTCCAGTGAGTAACTTCCACTTTTAGCGAGATGGTTAAACTCCACCGCACTGACATTATCCAGCAGAGTAAGCACCGTCCCTTCAGACTGGCGCGGTGATTCGGTTATAGCCCAAGACGTTCTTATTAATTGCTGATCTTGATTCAACCGATAATCGACACGCCTTATCCCACTGGGGTTTGTGCGCACCATAGGGCCGCCGCCACGACTAAATCTAATGCCAAAATCACTGGGGTCGGTGACATAGGCCGGCTCGAGCGAACCCAACCCGTCTGAAAATCGACGCGGCCTCATGTGCATTAGATCCCGACCAATAATTTGCCACGCACGCTGCAATTGAGCCTCTTCGGCTAGGTCATTTCGACTGCGTTCATTAACGCCCATCACTACTTCAACAGCCTGATAAGACATCACGGAGAGCACCGCCAGCAAGGCCAGAGACACTATCGCCTCAATTAACGTGAAGCCAGAATGTTTTTTCAATGAGAGAGTCTGTTGCATTTATTGGACCAAATAAACGGCTAATGAAGACTGATACTTTTCAGCAGTTGTCGAACCTGCCTGTACCTGGTAGCGGTAGAGGTCCTGTCCCATCGCCTTTTCAATTTGTATTTCCCATCGCCATTTCTGGCCAGCTTGCTCATCCACACCCTTTTTCTTGAGTGAAGGCGAGCTCCCGCTAGAGATCCATTTTTGCGACTGCTGATAGTGCTCCATCAAATGATTCCAAGCGACCTGATTAGCCAAGAAACGTTCTCTGAGTCTGACCCTTTCATCTGCATATTGATGCACCATATAAATCGCACTGCTGAGCACCCAGCCAAGTATAAAAAGGGCAATAACCACTTCTATCAATGTAAACCCTCGACTATAACGGTTAGTTTTCAACGCTGTCGCTCTCCATAGTCATCGCTGACTTGATATCATCCCATTGGTAACTGAACGACTTCTCAGAAGACTGGAACACAAGCATTATTTGGCCTTGAGGCTCGATGTAGCCATCGGGAAGGAATGCTATTTCCGGCAACAGAAATTCGTCATCCTGTTCTTCCAGATCTCCCTCTTGATCTAACTCAGTACGCCATGACTGACTTTGCGCCATGAACTCTTCGTCTTCGCCAGATTCCATATTCCAGATAATTTCTGCTTCGTCGTGAACAGCATAGGGTTCAGGGGAAAGTACGGCGACCCAACGATTTCGATAATAAACCACCGGCTGCAATTCGGCGATCCGTTCTGCTTCCTCGTCGGAGGTAGACACAATCCCATAAGCTGCGCCTTCGAGAGAAGACCGTTCAGCTATCTGTTGCAGCCAAAACAATAATCTCTCTGCTTCAGCGGGATAGCGTCGGTCAGAAGCCTGATTAATAGCCAAACCGCTCATTGCGGATAAAATTCCGACAATAGCCACAACCACCAGTAGCTCGATTAGCGTAAAGCCCTTGGGATTGTTCATAAATAATTATTTAGTGGCATTTTTACGTAGCCACTTAAATCCTTAGTCATTAATATTCCAGTTGCCCCAGTCTCTATCCGAACCCTGACCACCACTGACATTATCAAGCCCAAGAGTAAACACTTCGACATTTTTGCCATGAGTCCCGGGATTTGCATACCGGTAAGGCTTCTGCCATGGATCTTTAGGAAGTTGCTCTAAGTAGGGGCCATTCCATTTTGCTGCTGTACTTCCAGAGGGCGCAGACACTAGGACTTCTAGACCCTGCGACTGTGTTGGGTAGCGATAATTATCCAAGCGGTAAAACTTGAGAGCACTCTCAATCTGACGAATATCTGAGGCGACTCGCGTCTTTTCGGCTTTTTCAACATTCCTAAATAAGTCAGGCGCTATGGCCGCAATCATGAGCCCCATTATCGCGATTACGATCATTACCTCAATTAATGTAAAACCACTTTGTTTGCTTATTACCCTCATTTTCATCTCCTCTGCACTGCACATGCTCACTGGATTGTCGAGCAAGACAATCTCATTATTAAACCGAATTACTCATATCCATAATCGGCAGCATCACCGCCGCCATAATCGCTAATACCATTCCACCCATTAGTAAAATTAGAATGGGCGTCAGTAACTTTAAAAAGACGTCTACTGCATTTTCCAACCGCGCAGAATAGTATTCAGCAACTCGCAATAGCATTTTGTCGAGCTCACTAGAGGCCTCTCCACTGCCCACCATGTGCACTAAAAACCCACTGCCAGAGAGATTATCTTCAAGCGCCTTATGCAGACTGGTACCTTGGCGCATCGCCTCAGTGACTCGATTAAATATTTTCTGTAGTGCAAGGTTAGTGATCACTGCTGAAGATATTTTTAATGCCGACAAGGCTGGAACACCGCTACTTAATAGTACGCCCAAATTGCGCGACCAATCGGAAATATCAGCCATTCTGATCCAGCGGCCCAAACCGGGAGAATTCAGGATCATTTGATGCCATCTAAGCTTAGTTTGCGGGTTTTTCATAGCGTAGCGAAAAACCAGTATAGCCAACACAATAAAAGCCAAGACATAAGCCCCATAGTTCTGTGCAAAATTACTGATACTGACAACAACCTCAGTAATCCAGGGCAATTCCCGATTTCTACTGGCAAACACAGCAGTTAATTTGGGCACTACCCAAACCATCATCATCGATACAATTATTATCGATACACTGACCAGCGTTATCGGGTAGATAAGTGCTCGAGAAATGGTCTTACGATTCTCGGCACTGGTCTCAAGCTCCTCTGCTAGACGCAATAAAATATTATGCAGATGGCCTGTTTCTTCACCCACACCCACACCAGCAATAATGCTTTCCGGGATTTGATAAGGCGAACGGCGCAAGGCCTCCGAGAAACTGCGCCCCTCCGTTATTTCGCTGCGCCAACTCTCTACCAAACGTCTTTGCTTGTCTGTCTCTGCCTGCTCAATAGTCATGCGCAAGGATTCTTCCAGAGGCAATCCAGATTGAATTAAGATTGCCTGCTGATGAAGGAGGAGTGATAAATCAAGATTATCCACTCGCGCTTGGCGACGTACCTTAGACCCTTTTTTTGTTACCTTTTGGCCGACTTCGCTAAGCGTTGATGGTAACAACTTTTTGTCTTTGAGGAGACGTCTGGCCTGCCGGTCAGAGTCGGCAGAAATGACGCCATTGACCAGTTTTCCTGAGGCGTTGTAAGCGGAGTAATCGAAGGCTGGCATGACTATTTAAACACTAGTGACACGAAGAACTTCTTCTATCGTAGTCATTCCATCATTAACCAGCGCAAACCCGGCCTGACGTATACTAGGCACCTGCTCTCTTATCTTCGCCTCTAAATCAATCTCTCCTGCATTTTCATGAATAAGCGTTTGTAGCGCGGCATCCACGGTGACTAACTCAAACAATGCTTGACGACCGGCATAGCCGGTACTGTTGCATTTACCACAACCACCCGCCTCATAAATTTTATGGCCTTTTTTTAATTTCAACAAATCGCGATTGAATTCATTCGGCTCAACCTCTTGCCGACAATGATGACAGAGTTTACGCAGCAAACGTTGCGACAGAATACCCCTGATAGTGGAAGCCAACAGAAAACTGTCCACCCCCAAATCTTGCAATCGCGTAATGGCACCCGCCGCCGTATTAGTGTGGAGTGTTGAGAGCACAAGGTGACCCGTTAAGCTTGACTGGGTAGCAATTTCAGCAGTCTCTCCATCACGAATCTCACCAATCAAAATAACATCTGGATCCTGTCTCAAAATCGCCTTCAAGCCACGAGCAAACGTCATTCCAGCCCGTAAATTAATTTGTGTTTGACTGATACCCGGCAGATCATATTCAACAGGATCTTCCACCGTCATGATGTTGCGGCCTTGACGATCCATCTGTTGCAACGCCGCATACAGAGTTGTAGTTTTACCTGAACCGGTGGGACCCGTCACCAAAACAATACCGTGCGGACGGCGGATCAAAGCATCCAATTGCGCAGAAGTGTCTGCCGGCATACCTAGATCATCAACTTGGAGTTTTCCCGCATCTTTATCTAGAAGACGCATCACTACGCGCTCTCCATGACTTGAAGGCATGGTAGAAATACGAAGATCAATACTGCGGCCACCCAACTTCACGCTCATGCGCCCATCCTGAGGCAGACGCTTTTCGGCGATATCGAGCTTTGACATGACCTTGATACGTGAAATCAGTAACGGGGTTATTTGCGCAGAAGGTTTTAGGACTGTGCTCAACACGCCATCAAGACGAAAACGCACCAGCGATTCTTTTTCGTAAGGCTCAACATGAATGTCAGAGGCGTTTTCTTTTAAAGACTCGGCCAAAATAGCATTGAGCAGGCGAATGATCGGTGCATCATCCTCGGCATCTAACAGATCCCCAGTTTCCTCTAAGTCAGCGGCGGCAGACTCCATATCAACAAAATCTTTGATGTCCTCCATGACCGATTCTGACGAATTTTTCCTGCCACTATAAAGGGTAGAAAGCATCTTATCAAAAGCCTCACTATCGACGCGATTAATTGCTGAAAAGCCGCCATTAATGCGGCTGACTTCAGCGATTGCCCAATGGCTCACATCAGGGGAAAGTACAAGATCCCCCTCAACCTCTCGCACCAACAACCCGTTGTTGCGAGCAAACTCGAAGGGTAGCATTCTGGTGCTTGAATTTGACATCTTCACGTCCTCGAAAAACTACTTATTACTATTTTTCCACTCGCTTTCGCATAATGACTCGAATGGAGGTTTTTTTGGTAAGTACCTTGCTGGCATGGCGAACTTCCTCAATCCGCCGAGGGCTTTCCTCCGGCCATCGAGGGATAGGGGAAGGGGCTTACGTTACCGCCCTTGGCTTCGGTAATCTTGCCCGCGCCCTCTTTTTCCACTTCATCAATCCGGATAATAGATTGCATCGGAATAAAACTGCGCTTGATATCAGCAAACTCATTTTTGAGCTTCTCTTCTGCCGGATCCACAATCATCTGTGATCGCTCTCCGAATAGAAATTCCTCAACCTCAAGAAAGCCCCAAAGATCGCTCTGAAAAACATGCCGAGCAAAAATCTCATAGACCTGCCCTTGATTTAAAAAGTTAATGCGGTAGATCGGTTCGCTGGCCATAAAATATCACTGTTAAAAGGGCTAAATGGAATGTGTGATGATAGCATATCAGGGCAAAATCACATCGCAAAATGTTGCGCAATAGGCTCTCAAGGCTATAATGGCGCGTCTCCAATGAGTAAGACCATAAGAATGCTGGAAAAGTCAGTTAAAAAACTTCATATCGTAACGCACGGTTGTCAAATGAATGAATATGACTCGGCGCGCATGCGAGACTTACTTGGCGAAAGTCATCAAATGGTAATTACCGATAACGCCAAAGATGCTGATGTTATATTGCTAAATACTTGCTCGATTAGAGAAAAAGCACAAGAAAAAGTATTTCATCAACTGGGCCGATGGAAGCACCTCAAAGAAGCCAAGCCAGATTTATTGATTGGCGTAGGCGGCTGTGTTGCCAGCCAAGAAGGTGCCGCCATTGCTAAACGAGCGCCCTTTGTAGATCTTATTTTTGGCCCGCAGACACTGCATCGTCTTCCAGAAATGATGGAGACAAAGCAAGCTAACGGTGCTGTTGTTGTGGATATTAGCTTCCCTGAGATTGAAAAATTCGATCGCCTTCCTGAACCTGAAGCTGACGGCCCCAGCGCCTTTGTCTCCATTATGGAGGGCTGCTCTAAGTACTGTACTTTTTGCGTTGTTCCGTACACCAGAGGCGAAGAAGTCAGTCGCCCCATCGCCGATGTTTTAGCGGAGATCAACGCTCTCGCCGAACAGGGCGTACGCGAAGTCAATCTTCTTGGCCAAAATGTTAATGCTTATCGTGGCGATATGCCCGATGGTACGATTTGCGATTTTGCTGAACTCATTCCATTTGTTGCCAGTATCGAAGGCATCGATCGTATTCGTTATACTACTTCGCATCCAGTAGAATTCTCTGATGCCCTTATCGACGTCTATAGCCGCGTGCCTGAGCTAGTGAGTCACTTGCATTTACCCGTACAGAGTGGCTCAGACAAAATTCTTATGGCAATGAAGCGCGGTCATACCGCAATTGAGTACAAGTCTAAGATTCGCCGACTGCGTCAACTGCGGCCAGATATGAGTATTTCCTCTGATTTCATTATTGGTTTTCCCAATGAATCTGAAGACGATTTTGCCGCTACTATGACGTTAATTGAACAGGTGGGGTTTGATACCTCATTTAGCTTCATCTATAGCGCGCGCCCAGGAACTCCGGCGGCTGACTTATCAGATAACGTCAGTCCCGAGGAAAAAAAACAGCGCCTTAAGATACTGCAGTCTAGAATTTTACAGAATGCCATGGAAATTAGTCGGCGTATGGTAGGTACTCAACAACATCTTCTAGTCACCGGCGTATCAAAGAAGGATCCTGGCGAACTTCAAGGGCGCACCGAAAATAACCGTGTAGTGAATTTCCGCACTAGCAATCA
Source organism: uncultured Cellvibrionales bacterium (assembly GCA_913031645.1). GTDB lineage: Bacteria > Pseudomonadota > Gammaproteobacteria > Pseudomonadales > Porticoccaceae > HTCC2207. The sequence continues at coordinate 4,104 of CAJWFB010000016.1, read as the reverse complement.
AAATCTAATCGGCGATTTTGCCGATGTCATGATCACAGAAGCCTTACCAAACTCGCTTCGCGGCCAAATGGTTTAACGCTGCTTTAAAAGCAACATCACTCGATGCAATAAGAAATCTTGTTATGCAGCCCAGTCACTTTATTTTTTTAATCAATAGTGGTCGGTAAAAAGAGTTTACGCTGATCCCATGATCGGGCTATGCTAGAGGCAGTTAACAACTTTATAGGCGTTTAAGCACACCTTGAAACAACTGGAAACCCAACCTGCAGCTTTTAGTGTTACCCTTGAGCCAAACGATGCTCATCGCCTCGCCTCTCTCCGCGGCCAATTTGATGACAATCTACGCTTAATTGAGGGCCGCCTCAATGTAGAAATACGCTCTAGAGATAACTTCTTTGCCGTTTATGGCGATCCAGGTCCTGCAAAGCATGCTACTGACACCCTACATAATCTTTATCAAGAAACAGCCCACTTTAGTGTCGTCACCCCTGAAGAAGTCCACCTCCATCTTAGACAATTTGAGAGCACAACATCTATGGATCAACTCGCCAAGAACTCAGAGCAGGTCACTGACCTCGATAATTTTTCTGTTATTCGCACAAAAAAAGGCAGTATTAAGCCGCGAGGACTCAATCAACAACGTTATGTTCGGTCGATACAAACGCATGATATCAACTTTGGTGTTGGCCCCGCTGGTACAGGAAAAACCTACTTGGCGGTAGCCTGTGCCGTCGAGGCATTGCTAAGAGATGAAGTGGAGCGAATTTTACTGGTGCGTCCAGCCGTTGAGGCAGGCGAGCGCCTCGGGGTTTTACCTGGCGATCTCGCTCAGAAAGTAGATCCCTATTTGCGACCACTTTACGACGCTCTGCATGAAATGCTTGGTTTTGAAACCGTGGCGAAATTGCAGGAGCGAAACGTTATTGAGATTGCGCCATTGGCTTATATGCGCGGACGCACCCTCAACGGTGCCTATATCATTCTTGATGAAAGCCAAAATACTACTCGAGAACAAATGAAAATGTTTTTAACCCGTATTGGTTTCGGCTCCACTGCAGTGATAACGGGTGATATGTCACAAATTGATTTGCCACGAGGCGTGAACTCCGGTTTAGTGCACGCGTGTGAAGTCCTTAAAAATGTTGAAGAGATCAGTTTTACTCACTTTGAATCCTGTGATGTGGTTCGTCACTCCATTGTTCAGAGCATTGTTGACGCTTATGACGCCTTTGATAAAGAAAATCAATTAACTTAACTATGCCTATTTCGATTGATATCCAGCGAGCCTGCCCATCTGAGAATATCCCCAGTGACAACTCAATAAAGCGCTGGGCAGTGGCCGCACTGGGTAATCATAGTGATCCTACTGAACTGAGTATAAGGGTTGTCGGAGAATCTGAGAGCGCTACCCTAAACAAGCAATACAGAGGAAAATCGGGCGCCACCAACGTGCTTTCATTTCCTTTTTCTGCAGTAATCCCGGAACCACTGCCATTGCTGGGAGATCTCGTTATCTGCGCGCCTATAGTCAGTGCAGAGGCTAAGCAGCAAAATAAGTCTCTGCAGGCACACTGGGCACATATGATAGTGCATGGCGTATTACATTTAGTGGGTTATGATCATTGCGATAACAGTGACGCGCAAGTCATGGAAGCACTGGAAACAGAAATTTTGCTTGGCTTGAATTACCCTGCCCCCTACACTGAAACAACAGAGCACATTTGAGCAAAAGATGAACGATGAATCCCCCACAAGTAAAACCCCAGAAACCTCGTTACTGAAGAGATTTGTTCGGCTGTTTTCTCCAAGCCCAACCAATAGTGATGAAGTTGCTGACATGCTGCGAAGTGCTGAGAATGAATCGATTATCGATGCTGATGCACTTCAAATAATGGAGGGAGCTCTCAAAGTATCTGATCTTCAGGCTCGGGAGATTATGATCCCCCGCTCACAAATGAAGTTTATCGAAGCCGATTTGTCATTAGAAGAAATTCTCAAAATTGTTATTCAATCGCAGCATTCTCGCTTCCCTGTGGTAGGTGAATCCTCAGACGATATTCAGGGTATCCTTTTAGCTAAGGAGCTGCTTCCCTTGGTCTTATCGGGCAAGGAATCATTTAACCTTAAAAGCATGCTACGCCCTGCCACCGTTATCCCTGAAAGTAAGCGCATCAATGTCCTACTCCAAGAGTTTCGCGAACAACGATACCACATGGCTATTGTCATCGATGAATACGGCGGGGTCTCTGGCCTACTCACCATTGAAGACGTTTTAGAAGAAATCGTCGGTGAAATTGAAGATGAAACCGACGAGCACGGCCCAGAGCAAATACGTAAAATTGATGCAAACTATTACACTGTTGATGCCATTACTGAGATTGCTGACTTTAATGAATATTTCGACGTTGGACTTCCTGATGATGAATTTGATACGGTTGCAGGTCTTATTATTAACGCACTTGGCCGCCTTCCAGCGGTTACAGATAAGGTCGTCATTAACGATTTTCACTTTACTGTTGTCGCCGGCGACAGCCGAAAGATAACTCAACTGGAAGTCACTAGAATTGCTTCATGAAGCGCCTCAGTAAAGTCCAAAGCTATGCCCTGCTTATCGCTGGAGGAGTAATCTTTCCCTTAGGACTCGCTCCTTTTAAGCTTTGGCCTGCTGTAATAGTGAGTATGGCGATTCTATTTCAATCATTGCGTCAGCCATCAATTAAACAAGCATTTTTCAATTCAATGGCTTATGGCTTCGGCTTATTTATCGCCGGCGCAAGTTGGTTGTATGTCAGTATTCACGAGTATGGTTTTATCGCCGCCCCACTCGCAGTAATCGCCACGACTTTATTTTGTCTTTTCTTAGCCGCTATTTTCGCAGCTCCATTCACATTAGCCGCTTTCTTACCATCAACCCCAATCGCATTGATGCTTGGCTTACCGGCAATATGGGTGCTTAGCGAGTGGATCAGAACTTGGATTTTCACAGGGTTTCCCTGGCTTTATGCAGGCTATAGTCACACTGATACTTGGCTGAATGGCTGGGCGCCAATCGGAGGCGTACTCTGGCTGAGTTTTATTACGGCACTGGCCGCTGTGCTTTGTCTTTGGTTAGTGCAAGGCATGGGAAAGCGCCGTTCAATACTGGGGCCTTGCGCAATGCTCGCGACGTTGACTGTCTCAGGTTATTTCTTACAACAAGTAGAATGGACCGAAGACTGGGGCGAGCCGATAACCGTAGCGATAATCCAACCTAATATCCCACAAAATGAAAAATGGTCTGCTCAAAAGCAACGCGCGATACTAAATCAATTAGCAGCCCAAACTGAGTCTTACTGGGGCCATGACCTTGTCATCTGGCCAGAAGCCGCTGTCCCTACCATAGCCCAGAGAATCCCACAGTTCATGCAAAGTATGAGAAGTCGAAGTGTCGACAGTGACTCTATTTTGTTAACAGGAATTATTACCTATCAGCCTGAACCAAGGCGCTACTACTCGTCAGTGCTGGCTATTGGCGCTGAACAGGGTCAATACCATAAGACTCGCCTCGTCCCCTTCGGTGAATATGTTCCGCTGGAATCTTTACTACGAGGATTGATTGAATTTTTTGATTTACCTATGTCCTCATTGTCTGTCGGCCCACCTAGCCAAGTCCCTCTCTCGGTGAAAGAGCAACTGATAGCGACGGCAATTTGTTATGAAGTGGTCTACCCTGATCTTGTCGCCCGTAATAGTAAGGGAGCGACGGTAATTCTCACTGTGAGTAATGACACCTGGTTTGGCGAGTCACTGGGCCCTTTACAGCATATGCAAATGGTACGAATGAGAGCTTTAGAGAATTCAAAACCAATTATTCGTGGGACTAATAATGGCATTTCTGGCCTAGTGGATCATCAAGGTGATGTTTATCAGCGTATAAAGCAAAATAGCATCACTGAACTTAGCGGTATCGTTCAGCCGCGCGCAGGCCAAACGCCCTTTTCGATGACGGGGTCATGGCCAGCCGTTTTTTTATCAATGTTAATAGTGTGCTTTTTAGTGGTTAGCCGAACCAAAACTAATATCTTAGAGGAATCTAAAAATGAAATTAAGTAACGTTTTTGCTCT
>CAJWFB010000015.1 GCA_913031645.1 uncultured Cellvibrionales bacterium | reverse complement strand
GTGTTGTTGACATAAAAATTCCTTTAATAAAAACCACTCACTTGAGCTAGATCATTTGGTAACACCATAACAGAAGCAAACGTACCCAAAAGGGCTTCACTTCAATAGTACTTAAGGTCGGGTGTTTAGTAACACGCTCTGGAATCCTTAGGAAGTTCCAAAGCTGTGAAAAATTTGTTGCCGCAAGACGACTATCTTTGATTTGATTGAACTCAGGAGGGTTTTCAATGTTTGTGGTTACATCATTGACCTCCCGCAAAGAAAAATTTTGAGCGCCAACAATAAGATGTACTAACAGAAAAGGCACAACACAAGCTGCCATCAAGGCCAGAAATTCCGCTCGCCTGGCGTTATCATTGAATGACCCAAAGCAGCCAACAACAATCCCAACGATCCCTGTTAGAAAACTCACAATCAGAAAGCAAAATAGAATAAATGCGAATGGAGCTCCTGTAGTACCAAGCTGAAACTCAAATCCCAATAGGATAAGCAACGATCCCAATAGAGAGAACTGCCCAACTAAGCTTAAAACTCGGATATAAAACCCCAAAAGAGTCCCTTTTTTTAGGTATAATCACGGCGCTTAAATCACCGTTTTCGATGGGCAATTATGAACAACGTTCTGCAATCTGACAAGCTCCATAATGTGAATTATGAAATTCGCGGGCCGGTTCTTGATTATGCCAATCAACTGGAAGCTGATGGTCAGCAGGTCATGAAGTTAAATATCGGGAACCCTGGTGCTTTTGGATTTGATGCCCCTGATGAAATAATGCGAGATGTCATACATAACCTTCGAAGTGCTCAAGGATATTCTCACAGCAAAGGTCTTTTCTCTGCCAGAAAAGCGGTAGTCCAGCGCTATCAACTTCAAGGCGTGAATGGTCTCGATGTTGATGATGTAATAATGGGAAATGGTGTCAGCGAACTAATCGTAATGGCAATGCAAGGTCTCCTTAACGCGAATGATGAGATCTTGATACCTGCCCCAGACTACCCTCTATGGACGGCGGCGGTGGCAATATCTGGTGGTAGTCCAGTGCATTATCAATGTGACGAAGATCAAGATTGGCAGCCCTGCCTCGCGGATATTGAGAGTAAAATAACTGCTTGTACCCGCGGTATAGTGATTATAAATCCCAACAACCCTACTGGTGCTGTTTACTCTGAGGAGATACTGCGAAGTTTAGTCGCTCTCGCCGAAAAACATAATCTCATCGTATTCGCAGATGAGATATATGATCGAATTGTGTTCGACGGCAGCGTTCATCATCCGCTATCCTTTCTCACCAAAAATACTCTTTGCCTGACCTTCAACGGGCTTTCAAAAACTTATCGGCTGGCTGGATTTAGATCTGGATGGATGCTTATCAGTGGCGCCAAAGCCAATGCTAAAAGCTATCTAGAGGGGCTTGAGATGCTTGCATCTATGCGCTTATGCGCGAACGTTCCCGCAATGCTAGCAGTTCAAACAGCTTTGGGAGGCCGACAAAGTATAAATGATCTGATACTGCCTGGTGGGCGGCTCCTAGCGCAAAGAGATTTGTGTTTAGAGCTGCTAACAGCGATTCCCGGTGTTAGCTGTGTAAAACCAAAATCGGCCATGTACCTGTTTTTTGAACTTGATCCTGCTCTTTACCCAATTGAAAATGACGAAATGTTCGTGCTTGAACTACTTAAAGAGCAACATCTACTGATCGTGCAGGGCTCAGCATTTAACTGCCAAGATACACAACATTTTAGAATCGTTTTTTTGCCTGACAAAGATTTACTCGTAGAAGCCATTGCGAGACTCGCAAACTTTCTCTTGGCATACCGACAATAGCCAGTACTCAACAAGCGTAAAGACCGATTATAGTGCCTTCTCGGCGTGACCTGATGCTAGGAAGCCCAGTGCCGCTAGATCACGCTTCAACTTAGTCTTACCTAGATGATCAGAAGAGTGGACAATTGTTGATTCAAACCCTCTTCGCTCAGGATATTCTCGACGCATTGCGTCAAACATATCTCTTTGCTCAACTGAGCCCTTTGGCAACCCAGTCAGACGCTGGCGCATGATCTGATCATCGTCAAGGACATCATAACTCGCCAATATTGCCTCAATTGCAGACGTGATCGGTAGACTATTAATTTTAATGGGAGCACTGCTTACATGATCTACGTAGTCCTCTTTGACCTCTAACCATGCTAAAAAGGCATCGAATACCATTGTGGTCCCTTTAGTTTTTCCCTCTAGGGTGTAACCCGCTATGTGCGGCGTTGCTATAGCCACGTGCTTTAGCAGATCGGAACAAACATTGGGTTCGGATTCCCAAACATCCAGTGCCACGGAAAGCGGCATACCAGAACGTAGCTTTTCTAGAAGAGTCTCTGTATCAACAACCTCCCCTCGCCCTGCGTTGATTAACAGCGCGTCTGGTCTTAATATTTCCAAGGCTGCTCTATTGATTAAATGATAAGTAGGATGCAAGCCTGAAAAAGTTAGCGGCGTATGCAAACAAACGATATCACTCTGCAAAACCTCATTAAAATCATCTAGAGGGATGCGACCATTTTTAGGCAAAAACGGATCATAAACACGACATGAAACCCCCAGAGCCTCTAAGGTACTGTAAAGAAGGCCACCGACATTACCACAACCAATAATGCCAACCGTTTGGTTTTGCCAATTCGGCATCAAGCGGGACATTACCGACAAGTCATACTGAACCACTGCTTTGGCATTGCACCCTGGTGCAAAGGCAAAACGTATACCGGAATTATTGAGAAAGCCTGTGTCTACGTGATCAATACCGATAGTGGCTGAGCCAACAAACTTGACCCTAGAGTTTTCCAGCAAACTGCTACTTACAGACGTTACTGATCTGACCAATAAAACGTCAGCATCTGCAACCTCCTCAGCAGAGATGGAGCGCCCAGGGAGAAGACGAACTTCGCCCCAACGACCAAATAACGCCTCGACCAAAGGCATATTTTGATCGGCAACAATTTTTAGTGATCGATTTTTCATAACTGCTTTAGACTCGAAACATTGGGGCCATGGAACGATGTTTGAGATCCGCTACACGCGTTGAGAATACGCTGCCAAACCCCATCTCTTCAGTGAACAGTTCCAACGCCTGAACGTGAATGCCCTGCCACCTAATATTCTTGGTCGTCGGTACTGTCTCGACATTTGTCATTATGGTCGCTAACTCTCTTGCCAACATCATTTGGTCGCTACTGCCGAGTAGTTTGTCAGCTAGTTTGTTAGCGCCTCTAATCGGCAAATCTTGCAGCTGGTCAAGGTGCTCAAGTATTGCGTCGATACTCGGGAAATGTGAAAGAAGCTGTTTAGCTGTTTTTTCACCCACGCCAGGCACTCCAGCAATATTATCGCTTTTATCACCCACCAGCGCTAAATAATCGACCATTTGACTGCAGCCTATCTCTAATTTTTGTTCTAGTTGTGTCTGGGATACTGGATGGGTCTTACCAAAATCCCAATATAAATCTTGTTCTCCAATCAACTGCATTAAATCTTTATCTCTACTGACAATCACCGGTTGGATATCAGCTTCACGCACTACGCCAGCCATAGAGCCAATCAAATCATCAGCCTCATAGGTATTAGAGGCCATCTCAGCGACACCGAGAACCCGGCACAACTGCCGACAGGCATTTAACTGGAAAGCTAAAGCATCATCGGGTAACTCACGGTTAGACTTGTAATCAGCGCACAGTTGATGACGGAAACCACTATGAAGACTCTCATCGAAGGCACAAAATATGAAGTCTGGCTGCCTTTGTCGTAACAAGTCAATCATAAAACGAGTGAATCCATACACAGCATGAGTCGGGAATCCACTATCAGGGGCATGCCAATTTTCAGGCAATGAGAAATAACTGCGAAATATATAGATTGAAGAATCAATGAGAAAAGCTTGCATTAGTAGCCTCTAGGCAAGGTGCTTTAATTGATAATGCTCAGTACATCTAGCATCGACTTCGTAATAATCCATCAGAGCTTTCAAAAACTGCAAGCCTCGCTTGGGCATTTTACCGGACAAACACCACCGCTGGGCCTGATCTACCACCGCCGACCGAAACATCATGTCATTATCAGCCAGCCCGTCTCCAGTTAGGTTGTCGGCGCTAACTTGGAACGGTTTTCTGCAGGCCACACTGAACATCCATTCTAATGTCTGAGGTTTGACTTCAGCTAACTCGAATTTATTTTGTTGTGCGGCAGATCGACCATCTGGATTATACCAATAGCCAAAATCTTCCATAGCTCTGCGGGCTTTACCCGCAATACACCAATGAGCAACTTCATGTAGCGCACTGGCAAGATAATCCTGACGATAGAATATTTTTGCCGATGGCGATTTAGGCCCGGCCGGCAAATATAGCGGTTCCTCAGCACCACCGATTAATTCAGTCGCAAAGGCTTCTGAAAACTCGGCAGCAAATATTTCATTGATAACTGCTAATCTAATTGAGTCAATAATAACGATAACGTTTAGCTTCCCAATAATTCATAGTAATTGCCGCGGGCACCCCTAGTTTACATGAGTTTCCATCTATCCAAAACCAACGGAATAGAGCTATTGAAGCAGCACGAACATTGAAAAACTGACTCTGTGAAACACAAACTGTTGTGCTTTTTAATGATCTAGAGTACCTTATATAGTGTTAGTTGGATTCCTCACCACTGCCATAAGGAGATAGGTATATGCCTGGTTCGGCGATTGATCACTCCCATGACAATGTAATTGATATTTTCACTCGCAAACCCCTCTCTGAGCTCGCTGATAATCGTATAATTCGACTTGCCGCAGAGCTCGACGGCCTAGAAATACTCTATAGTAATACCGAAAATCCCAACAAATTATTCTCGGTAAAACTCCTAGCCTGGGGCCTTAAAATGAACGGTGAGGTTGTAGGCTTAGTACCCTGGCTCGACAAATTAGTTGCCTGCAATGAAATTAACGATCCCCTTAACGGCCAATGGCAGGGCTATTATGATGAAGGCGTAGACGAGCTGTTTTTTAACGCGCCAATGCACAAGATTGTAGAATTAGAAACCGCAGCGGAATATTACGACTATCAGTGTGACTCAGAGGATGAAATTATCCAAGAAATACCTGATTCCATCGGTACTCACGCTGCCCTCTCCCCTGACGGAATGAACAACATTGTGTTGAAGGAGATTGTTAGTTGGCGCCTATCCTACAGCGGTAATATTGAAGCAATGCTGATAGATGAAAACAAACAGGCTAAAACGCCTGTTCTTCCTGGTGATCACTGCCTTTATTCGGCGGATAAATGCTCTGATTTTCGGTATTTTTTCCAGCATAACATTGCTAACAAAATAAAAAATCGAGACCCAGACGCCATGGCTGCTATCTCGATATTGGAAGATACTAGCTAACAACTAAAATTGGTTTTTTAGTCCTTTCTAATCGGGGTTACCATAACTCATCAACCGATCGTATCGTTTCGCCAGCAGCTCATCTATCGGCTGTAACTGCAGTTCTTCAAGTTGTGCACAAAGATGATCTTTTAGTGTCGAACTCATTGCCTCTATATCACGATGAGCCCCTCCCATTGGTTCAGGAATGGTTTTATCCACTATATTTAACTTCTCTAAACCGGCCGATGTGACGCCCATTGCTTCTGCGGCTTCGGAGGCCTTGTCGCTACTTTTCCATAGAATGTTTGCACAACCTTCAGGAGAAATCACCGTATAGGTGCTGTACTGCAACATATTGACGTGATCGCCAACGCCGATCCCAAGCGCACCACCAGAACTACCTTCACCAATGACTGTGCATATGATCGGCGTTCGCAGTCTCGACATCACGGCTAAATTACGCGCAATTGACTCGGAAATATTGCGCTCTTCTGAATCAATGCCTGGATAAGCACCAGGAGTATCGATCAGTGTCAAAATCGGCATTTTGAATCGTTCAGCGGTTTCCATAAGGCGTAACGCCTTGCGATAACCCTCTGCTTTGGGCATACCAAAATTACGCATTACCTTCTCAGTTACCCCTCTGCCCTTTTCTTGGGCAATTATCATTACAGGACTCTCACCCAATCGCGCTATACCACCAATAATTGCGCTATCATCTCCAAAATGGCGATCGCCATGCAGTTCCTCCCAATCAGAGAAAATACGTTGAATATAATCAAGAGCATAGGGTCTATGAGGGTGTCGAGCAACCTGAACCACCTGCCATGGGGTAAGCTTGGCATAGATATTTTGAGTAAGCTTGCGTGACTTTTCACGAAGCTTAGTAACTTCTTCTGCGATATTCAGTTCGTTATCATTACCAACTAACTGAAGTTCTTCAATCTTGGCCTCCAATTCGGCAATTGGCTGCTCAAAGGAAAGATAATCTAGATTCATCGTGATAATTTTCTCTATTTAGCTCATTAGGCGATGCGGAACCGTATTTTAACATCTACACATTTCTTGGCTACTAATGGTTTAATCATAGCGCATGGATACACTGGTCTTACCAAATTGTTGCCTTAATCGGCTAATCAATTCATCTCTTGGTTGTACCTTCCACTGACTACCCAATTTGAGAGTGCCACTGGCATTCGGCTGAAGATAGTCCACTGTTACAGCACAATTACCGTCCTTGTATGCACTCAGCGTAGTGTGCACCTGTTGGACCCAGTCATCATTACTCGCTGTAATAGTAAGTTCAAGACCTCGCAACTTACTGCATCGAGCCTCATAAATGGATTGGATTGATTCCGCGACCATTTTTAAGCCACCAGTGAAGCTATCCTCAGACACTGCACCTTTAACGACAAGCAAGGCATCCTTCGAAATGATATCGCGGTAAGCAGTGTACTTATCAGCCCAAACAGAGAGTTCAATGCGTCCACTCTTATCATCTAGGGTAAGAAAAGCAAAGCTATCTCCACGCTTGTTCTTCATAATACGCATCCCTACCACCATCCCTGATACTGTTTCAGCGTCTTTGCCCGGCCTTAGATTAACGATCCTATTAGGCACCATAACCTTCAGCTCGCTCTCATACTCATCAATCGGATGCCCCGTTAAGTAAAGACCTAAGGTCTCTTTTTCACCATTCAGGCGCTCCCTAATGGAGAGAGCACGAACAGCGGTATATGCGTTATAATTAATCGCTGAAGCGCTAACAACAATCGATTCACCAAATAAATCTCCCATACCACTGACTTCGTTTCTCGCGTGCTGCTCGGCTAACTTAACCGCCTCATCCATGCACGCAAGCATGACGGCGCGCCGATAGCCTATTTCGCCCTTGGGCCCTATCTCGTCAAATGCACCGGCACGAACCATTGCCTCGAGACTACGTTTGTTAACTTTACGCCCATCAACGCGAGCACAAAAGTCGAATAAATCAATAAAAGCTCCACCTTCAGAGCGAGCAGCAATAATGGCTCCCACAGGCCCTTCTCCAAGCCCTTTTATGGCACCCAAACCATAGATCACACTACTCTGTTGATCAACGCTGAACTGGAACTGCCCTTGATTAACATCCGGGGGTAACAAATCGAGATTCATTGCCCGGCACTCATCGATAAAGGTAACAACCTTATCAGTCTTATCCATATCCGAAGAAATGGTCGCAGCCATAAATTCAGCCGGATAATGTGCTTTTAACCATCCAGTTTGGTAAGCCACTAACGCGTAGGCTGCTGAGTGAGATTTGTTAAATCCGTAACCAGCAAATTTTTCCATCAAATCAAAAATATTTGAGGCCAAATTGTTGGCGAATCCCTTAGCAATGGCTCCCTGCACAAACAAATCTCGCTGCTTGGCCATCTCAGAAGCATTCTTTTTACCCATTGCACGACGCAACAGATCAGCACCACCGAGAGTATAGCCACCCATTTCTTGAGCAATCTGCATGACTTGCTCTTGGTAGAGGATCACTCCATAGGTGGGTTCAAGCGCGGATTTAAGGCATTCATGCTGATATTGTGGGTGCGGATAACTAACCTCAGCACGCCCTTTTTTACGATTAATAAAATCATCGACCATGCCCGACTGCAACGGACCCGGCCGGAACAATGCTACCAGGGCGATAATATCTTCAAATCGATCAGGCCCAAGCTTACGTATTAATTCTTTCATACCTCGGGATTCTAGCTGAAATACTGCGGTGGTCTCCGCACGTTGCATCATCGCGAACGTAGCTTCGTCATCAAGCGGTATTTTTTCGAGTACTAACGCGTCTTCATCACCCTCTGCGCGCTTCTTATTAATCATCTTTACAGCCCAATCAATGATCGTCAGAGTTCGTAAACCGAGGAAATCAAACTTAACCAATCCGGCGTCTTCGACATCGTTTTTATCGAATTGAGACACCACGCCTGAACCATGCTCGTCGCAATAGATAGGGGAGAAATCCGTTATTTTAGTTGGCGCAATAACGACACCACCGGCATGTTTTCCGCAGTTTCTGGCAACGCCCTCAAGTTGCAGTGCCATTGACCATATTTCAGCAGCCTCATCATCTGACTTAAGAAACTGACTGAGGTCATCTTCCTGCTCAACCGCCTTCTCAAGTGTCATTCCCACTTCAAAAGGAATTAGTTTCGATAACTTATCAGCCAAACCATAGGACTTACCCTGCACCCGAGCAACATCTCGCACCACCGCTTTCGCCGCCATGGTACCAAAGGTAACAATCTGAGATACCGCATCACGTCCATACTGTTCTGCCACGTAGGCAATCACTCGATCTCGCCCCTCCATGCAAAAATCAATGTCGAAATCAGGCATTGAAACACGCTCTGGGTTGAGAAATCGTTCAAAAAGCAGGTCGTACTCAATGGGGTCTAAATCAGTGATTTTTAATGCATAGGCCACCAGAGAACCAGCACCAGAACCTCTGCCCGGGCCGACTGGAATATCATTAGACTTAGCCCAACGAATAAAGTCCATCACGATTAAGAAATAACCGGGAAAGCCCATCTCAATAATGATATCAAGCTCAAATTTAAGACGTTCGGTGTACAGAGCCTGCTTATCGCTAAAGTCTGATGATAGAGGGTCAAATAGCGCCGCTAATCGTTCTTCTAGACCTGCTACAGACACCTCTATAAAGAATTCTTCTATGCTCTGACCCTCAGGAATAGGATAATCAGGCAGAAAGTACTCTCCAAGCCTCAGATCGAGACTGCATCGCTTGGCAATCTCCAATGTGTTTTCTAGCGCCTCAGGAATGTCAGCAAATAACGCGGCCATCTCATCACTACTACGAAGAAATTGCTGCTCTGAATACCGACGCTCTCGACGTGGATCGTCAAGAGACCTGCCCTCATAAATACAAACACGCGCCTCGTGGGCTTCAAATTCTTCTCTATCGATGAATCGCACATCATTTGTAGCGACCACTGGACAATTAGAGCCCGCAGCAAGCTCAACTGCCGCATGGATATAATCCTCTTCATCCGCCCGACCAGTGCGCTGTAACTCCAGATAAAACCGATCTGGAAATAACCGCATCAGCCGAGTGAGAGACTGCTGTGCATCAACCTGGCGTCCCGATACTAGAGCGATGCCCACATCGCCAAGACGCCCTCCAGACAATGCAATAAGGCCATCACCGAGCTCTTCTAACCACTCGAGTCTAATGGTAGGAACGGATTGCCGCTGACCCTCTTGATAAGCCTTGGAAATGAGACCGGTTAGATTTTTATAACCGACATTGTCCACAATCAACAACACCAATTGAGTCAATGCGCCTTCGCCAGAATCATCAAGCACCAAAACCTCTGCGCCGAGAATAGGTTTAACACCCACAGCCTGCGAAGCCTTATAAAATTTCACCAACCCAAAAAAGTTATTAAAATCAGTTAGGGCAACGGCAGGCATATCTAGCGATGCAACCTTTGCCGCAAGCGGCTTTATTCGCACTAGACCATCAACTAGTGAGTACTCCGAATGAAGTCTTAAATGAACAAACTTTGCAGGCATATTTACGCTTTAGTTAACAGATGTTTAGCATCAATCCCATAATGAGTGAAACTGTCCGCCATTAGGTCAAAAACAGTGCCCTCGAACTCAGGGATGTTTTCATCACTAATATTGACAGGGCTCACCCGATCACCCCATTTAATGATTCCTGCCCCACAGGTCAGACCAGCGCCAAAGGTCGCCGTTAGGATTGTCATTCCAGGCTTTATAGTTCCATCTGTAAGTGCATCACATAGCGCCAATGGTATCGATGCAGCAGAGGTATTAGCGTATTCATCAATCCGCACAACAACCTTGTCTATTGAGAAATTAAGTCGTTTTGCTAGCGCTTGAATAATCCTAATATTTGCTTGGTGAGGTATAAATAAATCAATGTCATCAGGTGTGAGACCCTCTCGCTCAAGTACGTTAGCAATCGAGTCACTCATGCCTTTGACCGCGCTTTTAAAAATCTCTTGCCCCTCAAAATTTAGTGATATGAATATATCATCGGTATAGTGCAGCGGGGACATACCCCAACTCGGTAAATGGAGGCATTCGCGACTATCCGGAACACAGCTCATGTGCGAAGAGACTAAACCGGCTCTCTCATCAGAAGCCTCTAATAAAACGGCTCCTGCTCCATCGCCGAACAAGAAGCATGATTCTCGTTTTTGCCAATCCATCGCCAATGAAATTCGCTCTGAACCCACCACTAGAGCCTTACTAATTGAACCGGCTCTGATCATGTCAGTAGCAACATTTACACCATAAAACCAACTTGTGCAGGCGGAATTCAAATCAAAAGCCGCAGCCTTTTTGGCGCCAAGTTCATTCTTAATATAACTGGCCGTATTGGGACAAATTTCTTCGGGACTGGTCGAGCCTAAAATAATCAAATCGACATCCTCAGCGCTGACTCCAGCCGCCGCTAAAGCTCGCTCACACGCCAACCATGCCATCTTCCCGGTGGATACATGAGCATAGTGTCGCTGTCTTATACCTGAGCGAGAGAATATCCACTCGTCGTTAGTGTCTACTATTTGGCTCATATCGTCATTAGTCATAAGAAGCGGTGGGACATAGTTTCCCCACCCAGTGATTTTAGCGTATTTCAAACGATATCCCCTTAGAACAAAATAATTGTGTCATCAAACGAATGTAAAGGTTGTGTGCAGTTAACTCAAGTGCTTACTGCAGTTTTCTGAACCCGTAGTGACGGTCTATTTACAAATAGATAATAAACTCGCGAAAGAATACAAAAATTCAGAAAACGCTAGCTTTAAAATAGCGGCTCTTGCTCCACCTTAAACTCGTTGCTAACCGGTGCAAATGAACGGCGATGAATCGCTGTCGGCCCCAAGCGTTGTAATGCCTCGAGATGCTGAGGTGTTCCATAACCTTTATTTGCGGCAAAACCATAGCCTGGGTAGTCACTATCCAGGGACAGCATTTCTGCATCTCGAACAACCTTGGCAATAATTGAAGCGGCGCTAATAACCTCAACACGCCCATCCCCTTTAATAACAGCCTCACTAGCAAATTCCCATTGCGGCAACCGATTACCATCGACAACCACATAATCAGGCTTAATCGTGAGACCAAGCACCGCTCGACGCATAGCCATTAAAGTCGCCTGCAAAATATTAAAACGATCAATCTCTTCTACCGACGCTCTTCCAACACACCAGCATTCCGCCTGCCCGACAATATCATCATAGAGGTTCTCTCGCTGTCTGGCGCTCAACGATTTAGAATCAGCTAGACCCTCAATTTGATGATTTTCAGGCAATATAACCGCCGCTGTAACCACGTCACCCGCAAGTGGTCCGCGTCCCACTTCATCCACTCCCGCAAGACATAAAATACCCTCGGGCCTCACCCAAGGTGTCATGAGGACAGCAACTCATGAATAGCGTCAGCCCCGATAGTGGCAGAATCCATATCAAGCAGTTTGTGCATCCTGTCAAATTGCTCCACTAATGATTGATTTTTATCGGTATCGAGAGCCTCGATTACCGCAGCCGTTAAAGCCTCTAATGTCGCATCGGCCTGTATTAATTCGGGAACTAACATTTCGCCAGCCAAAAGATTAGGAATAGACACGAAGGGAGTTTTAATAAACGGAGACACCAAAGCATGAGTAATTACGCCTAATCGGTAGCTGACCACCATTGGTTTCTTAAACAGCATTGCTTCCAATGCGGTGGTACCAGAAGCCAAAAGGACCGCATCTGAACTCTCCATGGCAAGATGTGATTGCTGCCGAAGCAACTTTATATTGAGATGCTTATAGCTGGACAGAATTGCCTCGAGTTGGTCATATCTAGCATCACTTGCAGCAGGAATGACAAGTTGCAAACCGGATATCGAATTACTCACTTGCTCTGCTACCGCTAAGAATAATTCTGCTAGCAACGCTACCTCCCCTGATCTGCTACCCGGCATAAGGCATAGCACAGGTTTATCGCTGATAAGCTCCAGTTCTTTCTTAGCCGCCAATTGGTTTGGTTGCATGGGAACCTGACGAGCTAGCGGGTGACCGACAAAACGCACAGGGACCTCACGCTCCCGATAGAACTCTGCCTCAAAGGGCAACAGCGTCAACATCAGATCAACCGCTTTTTTAATCACTTTAATCCGACCCTGCCGCCATGCCCAAACTGATGGACTTACATAATGCACAGTTTTTACCCCGGCTCGATGTAATTTCAGCTCTATATGAGTATTAAAATCAGGCGAATCTATACCAACAAATACCAAGGGTGGCGATTTCTTATAGCGGTTGATAATTGTTCTGCGGATACCAAGTAACTCTGGAAGTCGCTTTAAAGGCTCTATCAGCCCCATGACTGACAAGCGCTCCATACTAAACAGGGAGTTGAATCCCTCTGCCTGCATTTTTGGACCACCAATACCTTCAAAAACCGCTTCGGGATAGATTTTTTTTAGACCCCGAATTAAATCAGCGCCAAGTAGATCTCCCGAAGTCTCTCCGGCAACCATGGCAAAAACAAGGGAATTAGAACTCATATACTAGCGAATGATGCCGCGAGTCGAGCGCTCAACAGAATCAATAAACATAGTTATTACTGGGTCGTCGCCAAGGTCAGCAATAGTCCTGATAGCCTCTTCCAAGCGCAAGCCTCGCCGATACAGTATCTTATAGGCTTTATTAGCCATCGCAATTTGTTCCACTGAGAAGTCACGACGCTTTAACCCCTCGCGGTTAATAGTCCTCGGTTCTGCAGGGCTACCTGAAACCGTCACATAGGCTGGAACGTCATGGTAAACGAAGGCTGCTGGCCCGATAAAACAATGAGCGCCCAAACTGACATACTGATGAATCATGGCAAACCCGGATAAAATAGACCAGTCCCCAACATGCACATGCCCCGCCACGGCCGCATTATTGGTCATCACAACGTGGTTACCTATAACGCAATCATGTCCGACATGGACATAGGCCATAAAAAGGTTATCACTGCCAATGAGAGTCTCTCCATTGTCTTGGATCGTCC
Source organism: uncultured Cellvibrionales bacterium (assembly GCA_913031645.1). GTDB lineage: Bacteria > Pseudomonadota > Gammaproteobacteria > Pseudomonadales > Porticoccaceae > HTCC2207. Next base: position 17,468 of record CAJWFB010000015.1, on the reverse strand, counting down.
CACGATGGATGGTGACTCCTTCTCTAATCGTATTATTATTGCCGATTACCAATCTGGTGGGCTCACCTTTGTATTTTAGATCTGGTGTGTCTTCTCCGACGCTTGCAAATTGATAAATGGTATTTCCACTACCTATTACTGTTGGCCCTTTAATGACCACATGTGATGCTATATTGCAGTTATCGCCAATCTTTACATTGGCTCCGATAGTCGTCCAAGGACCAACAGAGACGTCTTTACCAATCACCGCGGAAGGATCAATAACTGCACTTTCATGAATCACTGGAATTTTTCTCTATCTCTATAAGCACACAACAAGGTGGCGGCACAGGCGACCTCACCATCCACAGTGGCGACTGTTTTAAACCGCCAGATATTGCGTTTCACCGTCTCAACCTCTGAAGACAGCATTAATTTATCGCCAGGCACTACGGGTCTCTTGAATCTTACTTTATCAACCCCGGCAAACAAGTATAGTTTGCCATCGTCTGCGGTAGTGCCGGTAGACAAAAAACCTAGGATACCAGACGCTTGAGCAAGAGCCTCAATCGTCATCACCCCAGGGAATATAGGAGCACCGGGAAAGTGTCCATTAAAAACATCTTCATTCGCAGTAATGTTTTTGTAAGCCAAGATACGTTCGTTAGGGATATATTCAACCACGCGATCCACTAACAACATAGGATATCGGTGCGGAAGTAGACCCATTATTTCATTTACATTCATAAACGTTCCCAATTACTTTTGAAGGTGGGCGGCCTAGATCTTAATCTATGTAGACTCACCATTGTATGGTCAATGTTACTGTTCAAGTTTTTTGACACGTCGAGCCAGCGCATCTAATTGTCCAATTCGTACAGAATTTTTTCGCCATTCTGTCGTGGTCATCAACGGTGTAGAACCTGATGAGTAGGACCCTGGTTCGGAAATTGATTTAGTCACTAATGTGCGTGCGGTGAGCTGAACATTGTCGCACACAGTAACATGCCCAACGATGCAAGCATCACCGCCCATGATGCAATGCCGGCCTATCGTTGCACTACCTGCCAAACCAGAGTACGAAGCCATAGCCGTATGGTCCCCCACCACGGCGTTGTGAGCTATCTGTACATGGTTATCCAGCTTTACACCATCGCCCACCTTGGTATCTGATAATGCGCCTCTATCAATCGTAGTACAGGCACCAATCTCAACGTCATCACCGATTGTGACACCACCAATCTGGTGTATTTTTTCCCAACTGCCGTCCGGTTTGGGGGCTATACCAAAACCATCCGCACCGATCACACAGCCGCTATGAATACGAACCTGCTCACCAATTCTCACGTCGTGGTAGATTGTTACATTAGCCGCAATGTAACCATTTATACCTAAAGTTGATCTTGCACCAATATAGCTATTGGCAGAGACATGACACCCTGAGGCAATCTGAGCATGCGCTTCTACAACCACATTTGGTCCAATGTAGACATCGTTTGAGACTAACGCATTCGAATCTATGACGGCACTAGGATGAACAAACGCAGGTTCTAAGGTCAATGTCTCGAACCAACTGGAAATACGTGCATAGGCCAGATAGGGTTGCTTAACGATTAAGCAATTGCCCTTAAAGTCAGCTGCTTTATCAGCCGATAATATGACCGCAGAGGCATGAGTCTCAGACAGTTGCTTTGCATACTTGGGATTGGCTAAAAAAGCCAACTGACCCTCACCCGCATCTTGCAGCGTGCTCAGGCCAGTTATTCTTAGCTCAGAGTCACCCCTGATCTCTGCATCGAGATAGGTTGCTATTTCACTCAGGGCAAAATTGACACTCATAAAGGGCCATTATTTCTCTTCATTAACTGCATTTGTCTTTTGGTTTAGGCGGTCAACGACCTTTGCCGTAAGATTATTCTCAGCACTGGCTGACAGCACTGATTCAGCTCTTAGCAATAGGGTCACACCTTCCTCTTGTACCACTTCTGTAAGTGCCTGCTGAAATACCGGAGACAAATCTTGTAATACCTTTTGCTGCAGTTGCTTTTGCTCACCTTGAATTTTTTGTACCGCCAAGTCGTAGTCGGCTTTTGCATAGGACATTTTCTTCTGGTGTCCAGCGGCCTCTTCTGCAGACCAGGTTAGGCGTTTCGCTTCAGCTTCTTTAGACATTGCTTGTAGATCTGCCGCAGAGCCCTCAGCTTTAGCCTTTAACGCTACAAAATCAGCACTTTCGATAGACTGCTTAACACTAGCCTGCGCATAATCAGAGGCAAACATAGCCTGCTGTACATCAATTATTGCGATTTTATCCTCGGCAGAAGCGACCGACGAAAAACCCAGTACAGCAACTAACAGTAAAACGAACCCTTTCAAATTTCTCACAACACTTCTCCAAACCTAGTATTACATTAAAATTGATTCCCCAGCGAAAACTGGAAAATTTCTGTTTGATCAGTCTCATCTGAATTAAGTGGTTTGGCGATACTAAAAGTGATTGGACCAAAACCGCTTAACCAAGTTGCGCCAAGACCGACCGAGTAACGCAGCTCCCCTTCCTCAGGACTATAACAATTTACCTCAAGATCACCGCATTTGGTATTAAAAACATTACCTGCGTCAAAAAATAATGCTGACTGGACTGAGCGTTGATCTTTAACAAACGGCAGAGGAAATATCACCTCAGCGCCCAAAACGATCTGAACATTACCACCCACTGGGCGAGCTCGGGAGTATCCCTGCGATAGACTATTCTGAGGTCCAAGAGAGTATTTCTCATAACCCCTAACAGATCCCAAACCACCGGCATAAAAATTCTTAAAAAACGGCATTTGGCTGGTATCACCAAAACTTTCACCATACCCAAGATCAGCTTTTAACTTCAGTGTGAAGTCCTTTATCAGCCCACGTAAATGCGTCGCTTTATAGGTTAGTTTAAAATATTCCAACCCGGACCCCGGTGTGGCCACATCAGCACTGAGACGCTGTGATGTTCCTCGAGTAGCAAAGATTCCTCGATTCAATGTAGATTTAACCCAATTGACGTTAAAATTAAGCGAACGAAACCAATCACCATTATCTGAAACAAAGTCTTCAATCACCGGAGAACTGGTGTAGTCACCCAAATTTAACTCCAACTCCTCAAAAGTAAAGCCAAAGCCAATGCGCTGCACCTCTGACACAGGGTAACTCCAGTTAACACTTGCACCCTTAGTATTTTGAGAAAATGGCTGTAATCTAAGCTTACTGTAATCAGTCTCTCGTGCATAAATGCTATAACCCGCACTCACACCATCCACTGTAAAGAAAGGCTCAGAATAGCTGAAATTGAGCGAGCTTTGATAGGCGCTCTTATTAATGCCAATCCCCACCTGCTTACCTGTACCAAAAAAGTTATTTTCAGTAAGGTTAGCACCCAGCATCAAGCCGTAACCCTGCGAATAACCAAGGTTAGCACCTACAGAACCGGAAGGTTGCTCTTCTACTGTATAGACAACATCGATCTGATCATTTGTGCCCGCCACTGGAATATTTTCTACCGTCACTTCCTTAAAGAAGCCTACCCGCTCTAAGCGCAATTTAGACATCTCAATAAGCGCATTATTAGCCGAGCCACCTTCCATTTGGCGCATCTCACGCCTCAAGACAGAATCTGCTGTTTTCGTGTTACCTCGAAATTCGATACGTCTTACGTAAGCGCGCATGCCCGGCTTAACCAAAAACGTGACCGTGGCAGTCTTAGTATCTTCATCAATCTCAGGATACCCTTCAACTTCAGCAAATGTGTAGCCCTCATTGCCTAGCCGTCGCGTTATGTAGTCACTAGAGGCGGTCATCAATGCCTGAGAGAAAATGACCCCTTCACGCAATAGAACGAGCGCTCGAGCCTGAATTTCGGGAATGATGATATCTCCGGCCAGTTCTATACCGCCAATCGTGTACACATCCCCTTCATCAACATTGATGGTGATGAATACAGACTCCTTATCGGGACTGACCGAAACCTGAGTACTGAGAACCTGAAACTTTAGGTACCCTCTATCCAAATACCAGCTTTCGAGAGTTTCCAAATCTCCCGCCAACTTTTCCCTAGAATACTTATCATCGCTGGTGATCCAGGACAACCAGCCAGTTTTATTCTGTTCAAATTGTTCAAGCAGGGTCGGCTCAGCAAAATTGCTATTACCGACTATATTAATATGGCGGATTTTAGCAACATCCCCCTCATCAATATCGATATTGACGGCAACCCGATTACGCGGAAGTTCTCTCACGTCGGTTTGCACAAGCGCACCATAGCGTCCTTGAGAAACGTATTGTCTTTGTAATTCTTGGCTCATACCCTCCAAAATTACCTGGCGGAAGATCTGCCCCTCGGCCAAGCCATTATCGCGAAGCGCATCCATCAATTGGTCGGTTTCGATCGCCTTATTACCATCAATATTGATTTCAGTCACCGCGGGACGCTCCACTAGACCAATCACCAAAATACCATTTTCACGGGCCATGATGACATCTGCGAAATAACCAGTGCGGAACAGTGATCTTGTGGCTTCGCGAACCGTCGTATCGTCAGCGGTATCACCCACACTGATTGGCAATGCAGCGAACACTGTTCCCGCAGAGACTCGCTGAAGGCCCTCAATACGTATATCTAGAACCTGAAAATTATCGGCATAAGACACGGTAGAAGTCATCAAAATCAATACAATCAAGCCAGTTAGCATTTGCTTCATTAAAATCTATAACCCTAGTAAGAAAGTGGTGTAAGAGAGCTCAAAATGGACGCATGAGATCATTAAATGTCGCAAATATCATCAAACTTATGAGCATTGCAAACCCTGCTTTATAGCCAACAAGCTGAATCCGTTCAGAGACTGGTGAACCTTTTATGACTTCAACCAAAATAAAGACTATGTGTCCCCCGTCTAAAACAGGGATCGGCATGAGGTTCATCACGCCCAGCATTATACTCAGAATAGCGACAAAGCGAATAAAATTATCGATACCCGAACGTGCAGTGTCACCCGCAACTTTAGCAATGGTGATTGGTCCACTCAGATTTTTAGGACTGAGGTTTCCGGAGACCAATTTACCAACCGATTTAACGACAAAAATACAGTTATCCACAACCTCTTGAAATGCTCTAGGTAGCGCGCTGATGGGACCATACTCAATTTCCGTAATCAGCGATTCTGGATAGGTAACACTCGACGATAATTGGACGCCCAACTGTCCGACTTGTCGGCCTTCTCTCAAGACACTCTCTGGAGTGGCATATATCTCTAGATTGCTAACAGCACCTTCCTCGTTAAGTCTTTCAACACTCAACTTAAGAGACTCACCCGTGCTGTCAGACACCTGATCAATAAATGCACTCACCGACGTTATAGCTACATCATTAACGGCGAGCAATTGGTCATTCGCCAGCAAGCCTGCTCGATCCCCAGCAGCACCCTCAACAACCCTAGAAATAGACAGCGCATCAAGAACAAAAGGCGGTGAGATCCCAAGTGTCCTCAACGGCATAGGAGCTTCTTCGCTGACTAACCAGTCAACAACGGGGACAAGTAGCTCATAACGAATAGCACTATCAGGGTAAGTGACAGAAAAAGGAATATTGCCGCTAGTCCCAATATAGTCGAATAACTCTCGGGACACAGATCCCCATGAATCTGTGGGATTACCGGCAATATCAACGATCTTCATACCCGACTCAAAACCCGATTGTTGGGCAATTGATGCAGGCTTAATCTCGCCGATCACTGGCAACAAGCCCCGCTCGCCCCCTAAAAACATGAACCAAAAAATCATCCCAGCCAGCAAGAAATTGGCTATTGGACCAGCACTAATTATTGCTAAGCGCTGTAAAGGACTTTTTCTATTAAAGGCAAAAGAAACATCTTCGGGCGGCACGTCACCTGCACGCTCATCGAGCATCCTAACGTAGCCCCCTAGAGGCAAAATGGCGAAAATAAATTCGGTACCCTGTTTGTCATGCCACTTAAAAAGAGCTTTACCAAAGCCAATAGAAAACTGCTCTACACGCACACCACAACGCCGAGCCACCCAAAAGTGACCAAACTCATGGAAGGTCACTAATGTGCCAAGCGCAATAAACGTGTAAAAGACTGTCAAGGTTATATCCAACATTTAAGACTCTATCCTCAAAACATAGGCGGCGGCTAAACTGCGAGCTTTTGTATCGGATTCTTGGACTGCAAGAAGTGACCGAGGTTCACTAAATATAGCACTAGACATCGACTCTTTCACAACATCAGCAATTTGAGTAAAACCAATACGCTCATCTAAAAATGCTTGAACTGCTATTTCATTGCTAGCATTGAGTATTGCAGGTGCATCAAGGCCTACGCGAGCAGCCTCACAAGCAAGCTCTAAGCATGGGAAATCGACGATATTGGGGCGCTCAAACTCGAGCCGAGAAACATCGAACAAATCTAAACTTTTAACCCCTGAGTCAATTCTTTCAGGCCATGCAAGCGCATGAGCGATCGGCGTACGCATATCTGGATTACCTAACTGAGCAATAACTGACCCGTCAATATATTGAACAAGCGAGTGAACAATACTCTGCGGATGAACCACGATCTCGATCTGATCAGCGTGCATATCGAACAGCCAGCAAGCTTCAATCAATTCCAATCCTTTATTCATCAGAGTCGCTGAATCAACCGAAATTTTACTCCCCATCATCCAGTTTGGATGAGCACAGGCTTGCGCAGGCGTTACATCTCTCATTTGATTCACTGTCCAACCTCGAAAAGGACCACCCGAGGCCGATAACAATAGCTTGCTGACTCCAACTGCTGACAAATCTTGCGTTTTTTGTGGTAAACATTGAAAGATTGCATTGTGTTCACTATCAATTGGCAGCAGCACAGATGACGAGGCCTTGAGCGCTTCCATAAACAGATGTCCCGCCATCACGAGAGATTCTTTATTCGCCAGTAACACCTTTTTGTTCGCATTAACCGCAGCCAGCGTAGGCATAAGTCCTGCTGCACCAACTATAGCCGCCATCACTATATCGACCTGGCTATCGCTGGAGACAGCACAAAGCGCATCAGTTCCGACAAGAACTTCAGCAGAGCTCTGGAAAGTGGCCAGCAGGCCCCTCAATTGCTCAGCAGTCTCGACATCCATGACCACCGCATACTTTGGTTGATGTTTTCTACACTGCTCCGCCAGTACGCTCACTTTGGTGTTACCTGTGAGTGCGAAAACACGATACCGCTCAGGATGACGTGCCACCACATCTAGTGTGCTAACGCCAATAGACCCCGTCGCACCTAACACTGTTATTTGCTGAATTATCAAGACGAGTAGGCTCCTAGTACAAGCGCATACAATGGCAGCGCCGCCATGATGCCATCAATACGATCCAAGACACCACCATGCCCAGGCAGCAGTGCACCGCTATCTTTCACACCGCTGTTACGTTTGATCATACTTTCAAATAAATCCCCCACCACCGAGTAAAGCGCCACTGGGAATACTAATAGCGACAGCTTGACGATAGAAATTTCGGGCGGGAGATAGACTGCCAAGCCAACAATCAGTATTAACTGAAAAATCATTCCGCCAAGAAAGCCTTCCCATGTTTTACCAGGGCTCACCAACGGTGCAAGCTTGTGCTTACCAAACAATTTGCCCGCAACAAAGCCACCAACGTCAGCTAAAACAACAATTATAACACCTACCAGCAAACCCCACCGAGCATAATCACTAGCCAAAATAGAGACCACCGACAACCAGGTGAAACCGAGTAATAATAGGCCTAAGACGCCTAGAACCGGTCTGGGAGACCATAAAATTGAACTGGACGGATAGCCTTGAACCCACAGGAATATAACCGCCCACAGCGTAACCGCACCAAGCATAACCGTTTGAGCCCGTTGAGGCTGAAAGCTATCAGGCAAGTCGACCCAAAGGCCCAAACTAGTCAGGGTAACCGCCAATGCTATAAGATACAGAACTCTACTTGCAGTAGAGTTAATTTTAATGAGCGTCGACCACTCCCAAGCTGCCATCATCACTAAGGGTATGACGACGATAGCAAAACCAATACCAGGCAATAAAAATAACATCGCCAGAAATAATAATGCCATACCAACTGCGGTTATTATTCTCTGTTTAAGCATTTAATCATCCAATCTACAAACACTGTTTGTTTAAAAATAGCGAGAGGTATATCGACTACGGCCACCGCTATTGGAGCAATCAGAGCCCCCTCCTATTGCTTGCGTATCTGCGTCCCTATCAGACAAGGAAATTAAATCTCCATCAAGTCCTTTTCTTTAGCGGCCAAGGATTCGTCTACTCGACCAACGAAACGATCAGTTATTTTTTGGATGTCATCATTAGCTTTACGTTCTTCGTCTTCACTAATATCTTTTTCTTTCAGCAGAACTTTCACATCTGAAAGAATATCGCGGCGAATATTGCGAATTGAAACTCTCGCGTTTTCCGCTTCCGCTTTGGCTTGCTTACCATAGGTCTTGCGTGTTTCCTCGGTGAGCGCCGGAAGCGGGATACGAATAACCGTGCCCGCTGTGGATGGATTCAACCCAAGGTCAGACTTCATTATCGCTTTTTCAATGTCAGGGACCAATGACCTCTCCCACGGCGTAACTGACAACGTCCGCGAATCCTCAACAACAATAGATGCTGCTTGAGATAGTGGCGTGTCAACACCGTAGTAGTCGACAGAGATCCCGTTAAGCAAGCTAGAGTGCGCTCGACCGGTACGAATTTTATTAAAGGCATTCGCTAACGCGTCCAACGATTTGGACATTCGCGTTTCTGCATCACTCTTCAGTTCTTCAATCATCATTTGGTCTCTCAGTCTTCTTCTATCAGCGTACCTTCATCACCGCCGACGACAAGGTTTAATAAGGCGCCCTGCTTGGACATTCGGAACACCCGCAAAGGCATTTTGTGCTCACGACACAGACAAATAGCCGTTAAATCCATAACGCCCAGTTTCTTGTCCAGAATTTCATCATAGGTAAGGGTTGAATACAGCTCCGCTTTTGGATCAAGCATCGGGTCTGCACTGTAGACTCCATCGACCTTAGTTGCTTTGAGCACCACATCTGCATTAATTTCGATACCGCGCAAACAGGCCGCAGAGTCAGTAGTAAAAAAAGGATTACCAGTGCCGGCTGCAAAAATGACAACGTCACCGTCTTTCAGGTATCGAATCGCGCGACGGCGATCATAGTGCTCAACGACGCCACTCATAGGAATAGATGACATCACTTGTGAGGATATATTTGTACGCTCCAGCGCATCTCGCATCGCCAGCGCATTCATGACCGTGGCTAGCATCCCCATGTGATCGCCAGTGACGCGATCCATTCCGGCTGCATTGAGTGCGGCACCGCGAAACAGATTACCACCACCGATCACTAGCCCAACCTGAACGCCGATGCCAACTAACTGTCCAATTTCTAGTGCCATGCGATCAAGGACCTTGGGATCGATACCAAAGCCCTCGTTACCCATCAACTCCTCTCCACTCAGCTTCAGAAGAATCCGTTTGTACTGCTTTTGATTACCAGAAACTGTCATAACGATTCCTAATATTAGTTAGCTAGCATCCTTAACCTGCGCAGCAACTTCTGCTGCAAAATCAACCTCATCAACTTCAATTCCCTCACCGACTTCATAGCGGACAAACGATACAACCTCTGCACCAGCGGCTTTAACTAACTTGCCGACAGTAGTATCGGGATCTTTTACAAATGGCTGATCAACCAGACTACTCTCTTTCAAGAACTTGCTCACTCTGCCAGCGATCATCTTCTCGATGATTTCTTCGGGCTTACCACTCTCTCTAGCTTGGGCCGCATAAATTTCTTTCTCAGCAGCAACCACTTCCGGAGACATCTGATCTGAACTCACCACAGCAGGATTTACCGCCGCCACATGCATAGCGACATCTTTGGCAAGGGCTTCGTCACCACCACTAAGACCCACTATAACAGCGATTCTATTGTTACTGTGAACATATCCACCCACTAAGGTCGCATCGATACTAGAGACTCTGCGCGGTGAAATATTTTCGCCAATTTTTTGTACTAGGGCTTCTCTCAAAGACTCTAATTCACCCTTCATCAACGTGGCCATGTCAGTTTGTTTAGAGTCGAAAGCTGCGTCAACTACGGTCTGCACAAAACCTTGAAAACCTTCGTCTCTAGCAACAAAGTCAGTCTCACTGTTAATTTCAACAACCACACCAAACCCGCCATCCACTTTTACCGACACGAGCCCGTCAGCTGCGGTGCGACCGGCTTTTTTAGCCGCCTTCATACCACTCGATTTGCGCAACTCTTCAATTGCCTTATCGATATCAGCACCGGCCTCAACCAGAGCTCTCTTACATTCCATCATTCCTAAACCAGTGCGCTCGCGCAGATCTTTCACTAATGCTGATGTTACCTGTGACATCATATTCCTCTCATAATCGTGTTTTTCATTTAAAATAAAGGGGGCCTGAACCCCCTCTAGATAACTATAAAGTCGCTACCAGCTATTCCGCTTCTTCCACCTTTGGCGCGTCTGCGACAACCTTGACTTCTACCTCAGCAACTTCTACCTCAGCAACTTCTACCTCAGCAACTTCTACCTCAGCAACTTCTACCTCAGCTTTCACTTCGGGTTCAGCTACAGCTTCTTCGGGCTGCTCTACAAACTCGTCTTTACTCGTGATAGACGCAGATTGTGCTTTTCCTTCAAGCACCGCATCAGCGATTGAAGCAGCGTAAAGCTTGATGGCTCGAATAGAATCATCGTTACCTGGAATGATGTAATCGACACCATCCGGATTACTATTTGAATCAACGATACCAACGACTGGAATGCCAAGCTTGTTCGCTTCATTAATCGCGATACGCTCGTGATCAACATCAACGACAAACAAAATATCAGGCAAGCCATTCATATCCTTGATACCACCGATAGAATTTTCGAGCTTATCTTTCATTCGCGTACGCGTTAGGACTTCTTTCTTGTTCAACTTGTCGAAGGTACCATCGCTTTCCTGAGATTCTAAATCGCGAAAACGACGAATGGATGCTCTAATTGTTTTGTAATTCGTCAACATGCCACCCAACCAGCGATGACTTACATAAGGCATGTCACAGCGTTCGGCTTGCTCTTTAATTATTTTCTGCGCAGCTCGTTTGGTACCCACAAATAAAATCTGGTTACCTTTTGCTGCTTCAACACGAAGAATTTCCAGGGCCTCATTAAAAGCCGGAACTGTGTGCTCTAAATTAATGACGTGAACTTTGTTTCGTGAGCCGAAAATAAACTGACTCATTTTGGGGTTCCAGAAGCGGGTTTGGTGGCCAAAGTGCACACCAGCCTGCAACATATCGCGCATACTGACAATAGACATAATTTTTCCTCTTGGGGTTAAGCCTCCACATCCCCCAAAGATCAACCCACAGAGCAAACTTCGCAATGCAAGCACCCAGACCTTCGTGTCGGAATGTGTGTGTCGTTTAAGTAACTATAAAAATAGTTGTAGGTTCATTCCTACAACGGCGCGCTTTATACCATATGGTAGGCGCTAGATAAAGAAAAAAGTAATGAAACTACCTGTTTCGTGCACCAACCTTGCTCCAACATTATTACTTCACGCAACATACATGTGCTGGGCTGACAAAAACATGCTGAACATTCCCCCAACAGGCAGAACATGGGTACAATAACGGCCTCGACTACTCAGCAAGGAGTTCACATGACAATAAAGCTACGCAGTAAGGATGATTTTGTCAAAATGCGCATCGCAGGACAGATGGCTGCAGAGGTTCTTGAGCTGATAGAACAGTATGTGGTTCCTGGCGTTAGCACAGAGAGACTTGACCAAATCTGTCATGACCATATTGTAAACATTCAAAAAGCCATTCCTGCCTGCCTTGGTTATAACGGTTTTCCTAAGTCTATCTGTACATCAGTAAACCAAGTAATTTGTCATGGCATTCCCTCCGATAAGAAAATTCTTAAAAGCGGCGATGTAATCAATATAGATGTCACTGTAATCAAAGACGGCTGGTATGGAGATACCAGTAAAATGTTCTGTGTTGGTGAAGTAGCCCCTCATGCGGAACGCCTGTTAAAAGTAAGTCAAGAGTGTCTCTACAAGGCCATTGAAATCGTTGGTCCTGGCGTTCGTCTCGGCGATATTGGGCATATCATTCAGGTTCATGCGGAAAAAAACTACTATTCGGTGGTCCGCGATTACTGCGGCCATGGCATCGGTACTGAATTCCACGAGGAGCCGCAGATAGTACATTATGGAAAACCCAATACGGGGATTGAGTTAAAGGAAGGAATGACCTTTACTATCGAACCTATGGTTAATGCAGGCAAGTTCACAACCAAGTTAAAATCTGACGGCTGGACCGTCGAAACCAAAGATGGTCGACTTTCCTCACAATGGGAACATACGATGGCAGTGACTGCGAACGGCTGTGAGATTTTTACCGGTCGCCAAGAAGAATCGTTTTAATCTGGAGATTACCGCTGTGTCACTAATGCCCACCAAATCGCTGGTGCCGCCTCAAAACACTTTGTTGAATGCGCCACTGTTTTTTGATCAAAAGCGTTTTCTTCTCGACCTCCAAACCCAAGAACCGATCAAGGTGTTTCGCAACGCCTTGGACGCCTCTAAAGCCCACTTTAACAACCGTTTTCATGAAGGTGAGGACATCCACACCCTGGTCAACGAAGCCGCTCGTTTTGCTGATCTATTAATCTCTTTAGCATGGCTGCGATTCACGTGGGACGATGACATATGCCTCATTGCAGTGGGTGGCTATGGTCGTGGTGAGTTGCACCCGCACTCGGATATTGATCTTTTAATTTTAATGCGCTCAGATCATGCTTCGCGGCACAAAGAAAGTATCGAACAGTTTTTAACCTTTCTTTGGGATATCCAACTTAAAATTGGCCACAGCGTTCGATCACTCTCACAGTGTGTCAGCGAAGCCAATCGTGATATTACCATTGCCACAAATCTTATGGAAACACGCCTAATATGTGGAGATTCTCAGCTTAGGCTGGCCATGATGAAAAAGACGGGGCCGGATAAGATTTGGGCATCGGCAGATTTTTATCGAGGAAAAATCGACGAGCAGATAGCTCGCCATCGCAGGCATGATGATACAGAATATAATCTTGAACCCAATGTCAAAGAGGCCCCCGGTGGCCTAAGGGACATCCAGCTAGCCAACTGGACTGCAAAGCGCCACTTTAATGTCCACCGCCGCTCTCAGCTCGTAAAGAAAGGATTTCTCAGCGAGGAAGAATATCTGACACTGCGTCACGACGAAGAGTTTCTTTGGAAGGTAAGGTATGGGCTACATCTGATTGCGGGACGACCCGAGGAACGATTGCTGTTCGATCACCAGCGCAAGCTGGCTACCATGCTGGGTTACACAGATAGTGAAGGCAAGCTGGGTGTTGAAAAGTTCATGCAACGCTATTATCAGGTAGTCCTATCTATTCGGGAGCTCAATGATGTGCTTTTACAATATCTTGACGAAGCCATCTACCGAAAAGGGAAAGCGAAGAATATAACCATCATCAATGACCGCTTTTTAATTCGAGACGATTATTTGGACACAGTGGACGAAACAATATTCACAAAGCAGCCCTCGGCCCTGCTCGAACTATTTGTCATTCTGGGTGAGAACGATAATATTTTGGGCATTCGCGCGGCGACCATACGGCAAATTCGACTGCATAGAAATTTAATTAATGATGACTTTCGCTCAGACGCCGTCAACAAAGATTTATTTATGCGCCTATTGCGCGTGCCGTTTAAGCTTTCAGTACAGTTACAGCGGATGAATCGCTACGGCATTCTTGGAAAATATCTTCCTGAATTTGGCCGCATCGTTGGGCAGACGCAACATGACTTATTTCACATTTACCCAGTTGACGTGCATACCCTTCAAGTCATTAGAAATATTCGTAGATTTGTTCGCCCTGAAATGAGCAAACTATTTCCAATAGCCTCGCATATTTACAAAAACCTCGCTAAACCCGAGCTCATCATTATCGCTGCTCTCTACCATGATATTGCCAAAGGTCGAGGTGGTGACCATTCCAAACTGGGCGCCATCGATATAGCCGACTTTGCCACACGCCATAACATGCAGCCAGAAGAAATAGAACTTCTGCACTGGCTAGTCGAGAGTCATCTGTTAATGTCAACGGTTTCTCAGCGAGAAGACACCTCAGACCCCGACGTTATTTATAAATTTGCCAATCATGTGGGGGATGTAATGCATCTGGAGCACCTCTACTTGCTCACTGTTGCCGACATTAACGCCACAAACCCGCAACTTTGGACCGACTGGAAAGGCTCTCTAATGCACAACCTGTATTTTGAGACAAAACGAGTCCTGCAGGAGGGACTTAGCGCGCCAGCTAAAAGAGCCACTTGGGTGGCATCGGCGAAAGCCGCCGTACTGCAAAGGTTAGAGGTCAAAGGAATATCGCAGGCCGACGCTGTGCATATATGGCATGACGTGGATGACGAACTTTTCTTACGCGAGCGTGCTGATGATATCGCTGGATTTACTGAGGCTATCTTCAACAACCCCAATATCGATGAGCCAGTGATTTTAATCAGAGATCTCGGGGTTGAGGTGCCCATTGCCACGCAGATATTTGTGCATGCGCAAGACCGCCAAAGAATATTTTCAGTCATAGCCGCCGTACTCGATAAATTGCAGCTTAACATTCAAGATGCTCGACTTCAGTCAACCAGCGATGGGCAGGCATTCGACGTCTTTTATGTGTTAGACGACGATGGTGATCCGCTGGGGAAAAACACCACGCTGTGTGCAAAGATAGTCACCAGTTTAAAACAAGGCATTGCGCAGCCTGAAAAAATAAATCTAGATATACAGCGCAGAACCTCGCGACAACTAAAGCATTTCGCACTCAAGACTGTAGTATCTTTACGCAATGAAAAAGACTCTAACGCCACTATTCTGGAGGTTATAACACCAGACAGACCGGGCCTTTTAGCCCATATTGCAAGTATATTTTTGCGCTATGAAATCAATGTTTATAACGCTAAAATCGCGACCCTCGGTGAAAGAGTAGAGGACATCTTCTACTTGACCGATTCTAATCATCAACCACTCACTGACACCGAATTCAATAACCGGTTACAGCAAACCATTTGTAATGAACTGGACGCGCGCAACCTTGAAGATGTCGAAGGAAATGAACTCCAGCAAATGAAAATACGGCACTAAGCACATGAATACACATTTACAAAAGCTGCATCGCTATCCTTTCGAACGACTGGCTGAGTTAAAGTCAGGTGTTAATTCTCCTTCGCATTTGAGCCATATCTCGCTATCCATTGGCGAACCCAAACACCCGGCACCCGATTTTGTAAAACAAACACTCATAGATCATATTGATACTGTCGATCGCTACCCAACAACCAGAGGTAGCAGAGAGCTTAGACAAGCGATAAGTGAATGGTTAGAGAAGCGCTTTGATCTAAAGTTAGGCAGCCTTGATTGCGAAACGCAGGTACTCCCCGTATGTGGGACTAGAGAAGCTATCTTTGCTTTCACTCAGGCGTCAGTGTCCAGCGACGATGTTGCAGCCTCGCCGTTAGTGGTGGCTCCCAATCCGTTCTACCAAATTTATGAGGGCGCAGCCATTTTAGCGGGTGCTCAGCCCTACTACCTCGACTGCAATCCGGCCCAAAGCTTTATTCCAGACCTGTCAGCAGTTCCCGCAGACGTATGGGAACGATGCCAATTACTGCAGTTGTGCTCTCCAGGCAATCCAACCGGTGCAGTAATGAGTTTGGCGCAAATGCAACACGCCATTGAACTTGCCGACCGTTACGATTTTATCGTCGCCAGTGATGAGTGCTACTCAGAGGTCTATTTAGATGAGTCGGCACCACCGCCCGGACTATTACAGACGTGTAAGCAAATGGAGCGCAATGATTATTCGCGGTGTGTGGTGTTTCATAGTCTCTCGAAGCGATCAAATTTACCCGGTTTGCGGTCCGGTTTTGTTGCCGGCGATAAGGAACTGATCGAAAGCTTTTTCAGCTACCGTACCTACCATGGCTGTAGCATGTCTCTTCCGGTGCAAAAGGCATCTATAGCCGCATGGCAAGATGAAAACCACACCATTGAAAATAGAGCTCTCTACCGACATAAATTTAATGCCGTTAAGGAAATCTTAACTACCTGCATGGACTTTCCAAACCCGCAAGCAAGCTTTTATCTGTGGCCTAAAACCCCCATCGATGACATCGATTTTGCACAACAACTGTTTGCTCAGCAAAATGTTACCCTTTTACCAGGTCAATTCTTATCCCGACCTGGTATTCATGGTAATCCGGGCCAAAACCGGGTGCGCATGGCATTGGTAGCGAGCACCGAAGAGTGCGTAGAGGCGGCACTCCGTATCAAACAGTTTATAGCCTCTATTCCCTCTACAGAGACCAGGTCTGATGCTTAAAAAAGAACGGGCCGCTTTTATTTTAGAACGCTTAACCGCTCTTTACCCAGAGACGCCTGTGCCGCTGGATCACAAGGATAACTTTACTCTACTAGTAGCGGTGCTACTCAGTGCCCAGTGCACGGATGAACGCGTCAACCAAGTTACACCCGCCCTTTTCGATCTAGCAGACAATCCATTTGATATGCAGCATGTGCCAGTGGAAAGTATCTACAAGGTAGTGCGGCCCTGTGGACTAGCCCCGCAAAAATCCTCGGCAATTTCAAGATTATCAAAAATTCTTGTCGACCAGTTCGACGGTAAAGTGCCCTCCAACTTTACCGATTTAGAGACCCTTCCGGGCGTAGGCCATAAAACCGCCGGGGTAGTCATGTCTCAGGGATTTGGACACCCCGCCTTCCCTGTAGATACGCATATCCATCGTTTAGCACAGCGCTGGGGGCTTACTAACGGTAAAAATGTCACCCAGACCGAGCGTGATTTAAAGCAACTCTTTCATCGAGACCATTGGAATAGCCTGCACCTACAAATTATATTCTATGGGCGAGAATTCTGCTCGGCCCGAGGTTGTGATGGCCGTGTCTGCGATATCTGCAAAACCTGCTATCCCAATAGAAAAAACCCCTTCATTGCTAAAAAACCCTAAATATAACCTAAAATCCATAGCCTACCTTAATTGTGATCCCAAGCAATACAGTCCGCTCGGCCGAGCACTTTATGATAAGGCTAATTACCAGTTTTAAGCTTGTATGTGTTTCAACTAAATCCGAGAGAGTGATTCCTCTGTTTTTTTCGCCCGTCAAAATCAGCAGTGATTTAACCCACTCAATAACCATCATTTTTTGCTATCATTGACCGTCTCAAAACAGAGCTCTCAAATATCATGACCATCCTATTTGGTATCAAAAATTGCGATACCGTAAAAAAAGCCCGCCATTGGTTAAATG
>CAJWFB010000014.1 GCA_913031645.1 uncultured Cellvibrionales bacterium | reverse complement strand
GGCTTGCGCTACCTTAAATAATTATCGATTAACCGGTTGTGAACTGTATGTCACCATCGAGCCCTGCACTATGTGTGTTGGGGCAATGGTTCATGCGCGCATCAAACGAGTTATTTTTGGGGCACTGGAACCGCGAGCGGGCGCCTTACAAAGTCAGTTTCAGTTGATGGAAAATAGTTCTTATAATCATTCTATAGCTTGGAATGGTGGCGTTCTAGCAGAGCAATGCGCTGCGATGATGGCTGATTTTTTTCGGCAAAAGAGAAGCATAAAAAAGTAGCTAAATAGAGGGCACATTACTTTTTTGCCAGTCGGTATTAGTGCTACCGTTCGGGGTATCTGTGGACGAATCATCTTGATTGGCTCGCGAGTGTAGTTGTAAATAATGCTGGTAATATTCAATGTTATCGACATATAACACCGGCTCAGCACCACGCGCGTAGCCATGCTTGCTTTTAGAGTAAAACTTTTTCTTACTTAAGAGGGGCAGAAATAACCGTACGTCTGACCATAGATCGGGACTCTTACCGCTGCGTTGGGTCAAAATGCGTGCGTCTTCCAAATGACCAAATCCAACATTATAGGCGGCTAATGCAAATAGGGTTCTGTCAGGCTCGACTATTCTAGGGGGTAACCGTTGTTTGAGTTTACTGAGATAACCAGCGCCTCCATTGAGACTTTGTTCGGCATCTAGCCTATTAGAGACGTTCATTTCTGCTGCTGTGTCTAGTGTCAGCATCATTAATCCACGAACACCCGTTGGCGATTTGGCTCTAGGATTCCAATGAGATTCTTGATAGGCAACGGCGGCTAAAAGTTGCCAATCTAAGCTGTATTTTTCTCCCGCCTTGCGAAATAATTCCTCGTAAGTTGGCAGGCGGCTGGCGACCAAATTTCCGAGTCTTTTCGAATCCGCCACAGAGAAATTTTCACTTTGAGAAAGCAGTTGAGACTCTAAAGTAGCCATCTCACCACTGGAAATATAGGTTTCTAGAAATTTGTTAGCCGCCGCGACAAGGGTGCCATCGCTGTGCGCGGGAAAAGCCCATGCCATTCGTTCTGGTTCAGAGACATTAAAAGCAAGTCCGGCATTGGGGTAAATATGCCGGTTGACTAAGTAGGCTAGTGAATCGACAACGGCATAGTCAATCTCACCGCTATCCACCATCCTCATTAAATCATGCATCTCTATGTCCTCTTGTTCTCGCCAATTTAGAGAAGGGACGGTTTTCTTCAAAAGTTTAAGTCGCTCGCTATGAGATGAGCTGGTTATCACGAGCAAATCACCATCCAGTTGCTCTAGTGATCGGGGTCTAGTATGTCCGCGACGATAGAGTAGCTGTTGGGTGACTTCTAGATAGGGGTCAGAAAAAGTGAGGGATTCACTGCGCAACTCAGTTTTAACGAGATTGGATCCGGCAAAGTCACCCTGCGGTCCACCGACGGCAAGTAGCAAGCTGCGAAGGCTATTTTTTGGTTGTACCTTTAACTCGACATTAAGGCTTTTGGCATATTCTTTTGCAACAAAGTACTCAAAACCATTTTCACCCCTACCATCTTCGAAGTAGGTAGTTGGGCCTGGGTTAGTCAGCATGGTCAAATAGCCAAGACTTTGTATTCGCTCAAGATCCGACATTTGCCGACTACTCGACAGATACAGTATTAGCCCCAATGCCATCATAGCCAGGAGTATCCGGTTGCGAGTCTTTCTTACTTTTTTCGATAGTTGCCGCATAGCTTTGTTGTACAGGCTCCGGACTATTTTGTTGTCATTGCAGCCGTTGTCAAAAGGGCCTGCAAAAGATTGTACATGGTTTGCCAAATTCTATCTGCCAAAGACGTAATTTTTCGGCTAGAATACGCGACTTCCAATCTTGATGATTTTGAGACTAACATCCATGATGATCCTTAGCGGTGCACCCTCTCTCTCGGCGTTTCGGCGCGAAAAATTACTGGCAAAGCTACGTGAGTCAGATACGTCTATTCACTCAGTTTGCGCGGAATATATCCATTTCGCTGAGATAGCTAAGCCGCTCACGCCGCGGGAAACAACGACCTTACAAGCGCTGTTGACCTATGGTCCAAGCGAGCAAGACGTGGATAAAAGTGGCCAAATGATTCTTGTTGTGCCCCGTCCAGGGACTATTTCTCCTTGGTCGAGTAAAGCGACTGACATTGCCCACAATTGCGGGCTGCAGACAGTCGTTCGGTTGGAGCGAGGCACTGCTTACTATATTGAAGCTTCAACTCTGCTGTCAGCGCAACAGCTTGCAGTAGTAGCAGAGTTGCTGAGCGATAGGATGGTAGAGTCAGTTTTTGGGGAGTTATCCGAGGCCAGCGCTCTGTTTAGCCATGACCAGCCAGCACCGTTTAAGCTTGTTGATGTTGTCAATGGTGGACAGGCGGCTTTAAAGGCCGCTAATGTCAATTTGGGCTTAGCTCTAGCCGCTGATGAGATAGATTACCTAGTGGCTAATTTTATTGATTTGCAGCGCAATCCCTCGGATGCCGAACTAATGATGTTCGCCCAGGCAAATTCTGAGCATTGCCGTCACAAAATTTTTAATGCTAGCTGGACTGTTGATGGTGTGGATCAGCAGCACTCGCTATTTGGCATGATTCGAAATACAAATGCAGTCAATGGGGACAATGTGTTGTCCGCCTATTCCGATAATGCTGCCGTTGTTGTGGGTACCCCCGGCGGTCGATTTTATCCAGACCCTGTGACCAGAAACTACGGCTACAGTCAGGAGCCCGTTCATCTATTAATGAAGGTTGAAACCCACAATCATCCTACCGCTATTTCACCTTATGCAGGAGCTGGTACTGGTTCGGGGGGAGAAATAAGGGATGAGGGTGCCGTTGGTCGAGGATCTAAGCCGAAGGTCGGCTTGGTGGGCTTTACGGTATCAAACTTGCAGATTCCGGGCTTTGTTCAGCCTTGGGAGCAGGATTACGGCAAACCTGATCGTATCGTATCGGCGTTAGACATTATGATTGAGGGGCCAGTCGGTGGAGCGGCCTTCAACAACGAATTCGGGCGTCCTAATATTTGTGGATATTTTAGAACTTTCGAGGTCGATTTCGCCGGAGAGCGTCGTGGATATCACAAGCCGATAATGATCGCTGGCGGTTATGGCAACATTCGCGAAGATCATGTGGATAAGCCTGAATTTGAATCTGGCGCGCAATTAATTGTGCTGGGTGGCCCCGCTATGTTAATCGGACTTGGTGGTGGTGCGGCATCATCAATGACCACGGGAACCAGTTCGGCTGACCTAGATTTCGCATCTGTGCAGCGACAAAATCCAGAAATCGAGCGACGCTGCCAAGAGGTTATTGATGCTTGCTGGCAGTTGGGCGATGTTAACCCTATTGCTTTTATTCATGATGTGGGTGCAGGTGGGTTATCCAACGCGCTGCCTGAGCTGGTCAAAGATGGCGGCACGGGCGGACGCTTCGATCTTCGATCAGTGCCCAACGACGAGCCTGGTATGTCACCGGTAGAAATTTGGTGTAATGAAGCTCAAGAACGTTATGTACTTGCGGTGATGCCTGATGATTTAGAGCGATTTACCGCAATTTGCGAGCGAGAAAGATGCCCCTATGCGGTTGTTGGTGAGGCCACAGAGCACAAAAATATAACGGTTGTTGATGAACATTTTGGTAATAACCCCGTTGATTTACCGATGTCGGTGTTGTTCGGGAAAACGCCAAAAATGCATCGGCATGCGACTCGCCATGAAATACAAAACGATGAATTTTCTGTTAAGGGTATAGATCTTACTGAGGCTATTTTTCGTGTCCTTAGGCATCCAACCGTGGCCAGTAAAGGTTTTTTGATCACGATTGGTGATCGCAGTGTCAGTGGCATGGTGGCCAGAGATCAGATGGTCGGTCCTTGGCAAGTCCCAGTGGCAGATTGCGCGGTGACGACTGTGACCTATGATAGTAATGCAGGAGAAGCGATGGCCATGGGTGAACGAACGCCCTTGGCGCTGGTAAACGGACCTGCATCGGGACGCATGGCTATCGGTGAAGCGTTAACCAATATTTCTGCGGCGCGTATTGGGAACATCAAAGATGTCAAATTGTCAGCTAACTGGATGTGCGCAGCTGGATCTCCGGGTGAGGATGAAAAACTGTATCGAACCGTTGAAGCGGTGGGTATGGACCTTTGCCCCAAGCTTGGTATCACTATTCCCGTAGGCAAAGACTCAATGTCTATGCGCACTGCTTGGCAATCAGATGGCCAAGATAAGTCGGTCACTTCGCCCCTCTCTCTAATCATTACCGCGTTCTCGCCGGTGTTAGATGTGCGCAAAACATTGACGCCTCAGTTAAGAACAGACTGTGGTGACACAGCGCTGCTGTTGCTAGATTTAAATGCGGGTTCTGAGCGACTTGGAGGCTCTATTTTAGCGCAGGTTTATTCTGACTTTGGGTGCTCTATCCCCGATGTTGATGACTCAAATGCGTTGCTCGGATTTTTTAATACCATGCAATCCTCGATCGAGAATAATGATATTTTGGCTTATCATGATAGGTCTGATGGTGGTCTGATAGCGACGCTTGCTGAAATGAGCTTTGCCGGTCATGTCGGGATAACGGTTGATATTAATAATGGCGAGGGTACGGCAGAAAGTAGTGCGCTTTCGGCATTGTTCAATGAAGAGCTGGGCGCCGTCATTCAAGTTAAAGTAGATCGTGTTAGCGATATGATTGAAAAATTCTCGCTAGCTGGTGTCAACATAGCTGAGTTAGGTGGTTTGAATGGCACAGACACTGTGGAGATCAATTATCAGGGTGAAAGAATTTTTAAAGACAGCCGTGCTAGCCTACAAAGTGCTTGGAGCGAAACCTCATTTCAGGTTGCTTCGTTGCGTGATAACGCTGAGTGTGTGCGCCAAGAATTTGAGCGACTACAGACTATCGATCAAGGATTGTCAGCAAACCTAACCTTTGATCCAAGTGATGACATCAGTGCGCCTTATATTGCTACTGGCATCAAGCCCAGCGTGGCGATAGTTCGAGAGCAGGGCGTTAATAGCCATTTAGAGATGGCTGCTGCCTTTGACCGTGCTGGATTCACCGCGGTAGACGTCCATATGAGCGACTTGTTGGCTGGCCGCACTACCCTTAGTGACTATTCAGGCATGGTTGCCTGTGGTGGTTTCTCCTATGGCGACGTGCTAGGAGCAGGCGAAGGTTGGGCTAAAACAGTCCTTTTTAACAAGCAGCTTCGTGATCAATTTGAGGGGTTTTTCCAGCGTCCAGATACGTTTAGTCTGGGTGTGTGTAATGGCTGTCAAATGCTGAGTAATCTCAAATCACTCATTCCGGGGGCAGAGTTGTGGCCCCGCTTTGTTCGTAACCTCTCAGAGCAGTTTGAAGCACGCTTCTCTCTAGTGCGAATCGAGCAATCAAATTCTATTATGCTCAGCAATATGCAGGGCACGATAATGCCAATAGCAGTGTCTCATGGTGAGGGTAGGGCGGAGTTCTCGTCCCCCGCAGGACTTGTTAATCTTAACAATAGTAACCAAATAGCGTTGCGGTTTTTGGAAAATGATCTGCAGGTTGCCTCGCGTTATCCCGCCAACCCTAATGGATCGCCTGAAGGGATAACCGGTGTAACCTCGGCCGACGGAAGAGTCACCCTAATGATGCCGCATCCTGAGCGAGTGTTCCGCACTGTGCTCAATTCTTGGCACTCGCAAGATTGGGGCGAGGACAGTGGCTGGATGAGAATATTTAGAAATGCAAGACAGTTTGTCGACTAAGTTTACAACGTGAGATGATCTTCATCATCGAGCCCCAATAGAGGTAATGTGAGTCATGAATAAAATCCACAACGAACCCGAGTTAGTCAAAAAAGCACTGCAGATTGGCGCAGTCTATGCTAAAAAGCGTGGTTATGGTGAGATTGAAAATGAAGACTCACTTAAGCTAAAGGTAGAGTTTGTGTATCGAGTTTTGATCGAAGACAAACTGATTCAGCCGCTTGCCAAAGATCAAATTAGCGACCCCAATATGCGCCACAAACTGGCTTTATGGATCTCTCGGCAGTTACCTGCTGATCACCCTTTGCTTAAGTAAAATGAGGGTGTTAGGTGTTAATTCTGTGCTAAACTTTGGCGTGAGTTGACCAGGCAGTCGCTGCGCTGAACTCTCCAAGATTCGCATGCGTTTTTAGGGGAACAGGGTGGAGGAAAGTCCGGGCTCCAAAGGGTAGAGTGCCAGGTAACGCCTGGGGGGCGAAAGCCTACGGAAAGTGCCGCAGAGATTAGACCGCCGATGGTTCGTTCGCGAACACAGGTAAGGGTGAAAAGGTGCGGTAAGAGCGCACCGCGCTGCTGGTAACAGTAGTGGCATGGTAAACCCCACTCGGAGCAAGACCAAATAGGTTCCCATATGGCGCGACCCGCGTTGGGGACGGGTAGGTTGCTTGAGGCAAATGGCGACATTTGTCCCAGATGAATGACTGTCCACGACAGAACCCGGCTTATCGGTCAACTCACTTTTAATTTGTTCCATCTCAAAAGGCCAGTAGCTTGCTACTGGCCTTTTGTTTGATTGGCGCAGCAATAAATGAGAGCTAAATGCTTTAGAAGCATAAAAATTAATTTTTTATGCGGAAATTAATCCTAATAACCTCCAAGCTAGAAGTTACTTTAAGTTTTAGCGATACAATTATGTTTATATTGCCAAATATTTAGGTCTCTGTGCAGGCTTTTTACGGGATCGCCAATATTATCGGAACTTACTGATTTTATTACCTTTTTATCATTCCCCAGCCCTTGACATTGACGCAGTCGAGTAATAGTGTGCACATATGGGAAAAAGTGGCGAAAAGTGGTGATTAAGACTGCTTTGTTGATGAGGAAAGGGTAAAAATGTTTCGAGGTAGCGATCCAATTAATATGGATGCGAAAGGTCGAATGGCGATTCCAACGCGCTATCGCGATCTGCTGTCTCAATTATGTGGTGGCGATTTAGTCATTACTATTGACATGAAGTCCACCTGCCTAACGCTTTCGCCACTGCCCGAATGGAAGAGCTTTGAAGAAAAGGTAGCCGCATTACCAGCTCTTGATGATCTTGGTGAGATGCTCAGTCGATTTGTTGTTGGTCAGGCTAAGGATATTCAACTCGATAGCAGCGGCCGCATATTAATCCCCTCCGAACTGCGTGATTACGCTGAGATTGAGAAGAAACTAATTCTTGTTGGTCGAACCCAGCGTTTGGAAATTTGGTCGGAACATAACTGGAATGTTGAGCGCGAAAAATCACAAGAAAATTATCGCGGCATGCTGACAGATAGAGAACGCATGTCAGATGCCCTTAAAAACTTGTCTTGGTAAGTGGAATAAATTGTGACTGAACATGCGACGGTATTGTTGGAGGAAGCGATTGAGGCGCTAGTCGGCGACCTTGATGGTTTTTATGTTGACGGTACTTTTGGTCGCGGTGGCCACTGTGCAGAGCTACTGACTAAGTTATCTCCCAGCGGATCAGTGTTGGCTGTTGATAAGGATTTCCAGGCGATCACCGCCGGCGAGAATAGGTTTTCCAAAGATTCAAGAATCAATTTTGTGCATGGTAGCTTTGCTGATTTGACCGACTTTATTGAGCAGCAGGATCATATAGGCAAGGTTTCTGGTGTGTTGTTAGATCTAGGGGTTTCCTCTCCGCAGCTCGATCAGGCAGAACGTGGGTTCAGTTTTATGCGTGATGGTCCATTGGATATGCGTATGGATACCACCAGAGGTTTGTCGGCCGCTGAGTGGATTGCCAGCGCTGAAGAGCAGGCTATTGCTAAAGTTATTAAGCAGTACGGTGAAGAGAAGTTTGCTCGTCGTATGGCCAGTGCGGTAGTTCGTGAGCGAGCTAAGCAGCCGATCACTCGGACAGTTCAGTTGGCCTCGATACTGGCTGCAGCTCATCCAGCATGGGAAAGAGGTCGGCATCCGGCTACAAAGGCCTTCCAGGCAATAAGAATTTTTATCAATCGCGAATTGGAAGATTTGGACATACTGCTCAAGCAGGTAATCGATCTACTTGAGATCGGTGGCCGATTAGTGGTCATCAGTTTCCATTCTTTAGAAGACCGCTGTGTAAAGCGTTTTATTCGTGATCAAGAGCGTGGCATCAAATTACCTAAACATCTCCCAGTGAGGGATGTTGAGCGTGGCGTTCGACTGAAAAAAGTAGGCAAGGCTGTTAAGCCCTCCAGCTTTGAAGTTGATCAGAACGTGCGTTCGCGAAGCGCAGTAATGCGCATTGCTGAGAGAGTAGCTTGAAATGTCGGCAGAGGGCTCAGTCAATTTTTCCTCGATGCCGCTTCAAGTAGCGACAGTTTGGTGCTTGTTGGTTATAACGGCGATATCGGTGGCTTATGTCAGTCATCTGTGCCGAGAGCAATATGCTGAGCTGGTAAGTTTAGAAAGTAGTGCTAATCAAATGCAGATCGACTATGGCAGATATTTACTTGAACAGAGTGCCTGGGGTTCATTGCAGAGGATCGAAACATCGGCCATGGCAAAGTTCAGTATGCGCAGCCCAAGGTCTGCTGAGATTGTAATAGTTAGGGCGCCTTGAAGGCACAGTATTGGAAGTATTTAAAGTCACTTTAGTGATGTAAAGGTAGATTAAAAACGTGGCCAAAAAATCGGTACAGGCAGTTATTCCAAAGTGGCGTTACTATTTAGTAATGCTGTTTTTGGCCTCTCTGCCTCTGGTACTTTTGGTCAAAATAGCTCAGTTACAGATTCTCCCAAGCCAAGAGCACGGTGTTGATTTTTTACAAAATCAAGGTGATAGCCGGGCGATCAGAAATATAACTATTCCAGCCTATCGTGGGCTAATTACCGATAGAAATGGTGAGCCTCTTGCTATTAGCACGCCAGTGACAGCTATTATTGCCAATCCGCAGCAAATCCGAGACGAAGACGTCAGGCAAGTTGCCAAAGCTATAAAGGTGTCTGAAAGCCAGCTGAAAACTAAATTGCAACGCTATCGTAAAAAATCTTTTATGGTCTTGGTGCCACAACTCTCCAGTGATGAAGCTGAAAAAATTCTCGACCTAAATATTTCGGGGGTCTCTGCTAAGAAGACTTATAAGCGATTTTATCCCGCCGGTGAGGTGACCGCTCAGTTAGTCGGATTTACGAATTATAAGGATATTGGTCAAGAGGGTATGGAGCTGGCCTATGATGATTGGTTGACCGGTGAGGAAGGTGAGAAAAAGGTAGTAATAGACCGAAGTAAGAGGGTGATTAATGATATTTCGTTGATTAAAGCGGCTAAATCGGGTGAGGAATTGCGGCTTAGTATCGATCTTCGGGTTCAATATGCAGCCTATCGGGCACTTAAAAAATCAGTCAAAAAGCATAATGCTAAATCAGGTTCGGTGGTGGTCCTGGATGTTCTGACAGGAGAAGTGTTGGCTATGGTTAACCAGCCTTCATTTAACCCCAATGATCGTACTCACTTGCGCCAAGATGCCGTGCGAAATCGCGCTATGACGGACTTAATGGAACCTGGTTCTACGGTCAAGCCGTTTACCATGATGGCAGCGCTTGAAAGTGGCAAGTTTTCACCTGAGACGCTAATCAATACGAGTCCAGGATATCTCAAGGTCGATTACAAGACTTTCGTTGACCCGGTGAATTATGGTGAATTAAGCCTGGCTGGAGTGCTTGCCAAGTCAAGTCAGGTAGGAACCACGAAAGTTGCTTTGGAGCTAAACCCGGAATTTACTCGAGAGCTATTCCAGCGCGTCGGATTTGGTGAAGTTATTGGTAGTGGTTTTCCGGGAGAAACAGTGGGCAATTTACCGGCCTATCGTAAGTGGGATCAGGTTACCCAGGCAACCTTTGCATTCGGCTATGGCTTAAGTGTCTCATCGCTACAGTTGGCTAGAGCCTACTCGGTGCTGGCTAATGATGGTGTGCTCAAAGATGTTTCTTTGGTGGCTCTTGATTCGGAGCAGGCTAGCCAGCGAGTGATTGATGCGGAGATATCTCAGAAAGTGAGACGAATGCTAAGAGCTGCCAGTGGAGTCAGTGGCACTGGCAAGAGAGCTATGATTGATGGATATTCGGTGGGCGGGAAGACGGGCACGCTTCATAAAGTCAAGACGGGCGGGGGTTATGATGAAAGTCGCTATATGTCGGCCTTTGCCGGATTGTCGCCAGCGGTAAACCCCCGATTAGTAACGGTAGTGGTTATTGATGAACCGAGAGATGGTAGCTATTTTGGTGGTTTAGTAGCTGCACCGGTGTTTTCTGAGGTGACGGGCAGCGCTCTGCGGTTATTGCAGGTCACCCCTGATCAAATAGACACAAATCGTTCAGTAGCCGGCATTCCTAAATTGATCAAAAAGCGAGGTGAGTCATGATTGGCTTTTCCACGCAACCGAAGATCATGTTATCAGGCCTAATTCAGGGTTTGAACTTGTCAAAAAAATGTCCGCGATTATCAGTCAAGGGCTTGGCCTTAGATAGTCGTAATGTGCAGCCAGGCTATATATTTTTTGCGATCAAGGGTCATGAGCAAGATGGCATAGATTATATCCCTCAAGCCATTGAGCGAGGTGCTATTGCTATTTTAACAGAGTGGCAAAATGTAAATGATTCGCCGGTAACCCATATCAATAAAGGTGTTAAATTATCGATCCCATTAATAGGTGTTGAACGATTATCCCAGTCTATCTCTCTCATCGCTGGACGTTTCTATGATGATCCCGCTGAGAGAATGGCAATTATCGCTGTCACAGGTACTAATGGAAAAACAACCTGTGCTCACCTGTATGCGGATTTATCATGGCAGGTAAATGCCCTGGCTGAGGCCTTATGTGAAGGCCATAAAAGCGGGTTTGTGGGTACTTTGGGCCATGGTATAGCCGGACAGAACGTCGATCTGAATAAAAGGTTGGACCTTGATACTGAGGATGAAGTTTTGGCGTCGCCTCTGACAACACCAGATGCCATCACTATGCAGAAAATTCTCGGTGACTTGCAGGCTTTAGGTTGTGACTCTGTTGCTATAGAGGCCTCCTCTCATGCCTTAGAGCAGGGCAGAATTTCGAGTGTTGCGGTGGATACGGCAATCTTCACTAATCTGAGCCGAGACCATCTCGACTATCATGGTGACCTAAATTCTTACGCCGATGCCAAGCGTAGGCTGTTTAAAATGTCAGGCTTAAAAAATGCAGTGATTAATATCGATGACACGATCGGTAAGGCTATTTTCGCTGATCTTGATCCCAATATACGCGCTATTAGCTATAGCTTAGAAAACATCACTGCTGATATTTACTGCCAAGCCATACATTTTTCTCCGGTTGGTTTCCGGGCAGTCATTTATACGCCTTGGGGTTCTGGTGAGGTTGTATCCAGACTTTTGGGTAAGTTTAATTTATCTAACTTGCTGGCGGTTATTGGCGCTTTTGTTATCCAAAAAGGTGGATCAGAATACAAAAACTTTGCAAAAGTCTTAGAAGTTATACCCAATCTTAACTCTGTCAGAGGCCGCATGGAGTTAATAGACAGCGGTGATGGTCCAGCCGTCATTGTTGATTATGCTCATACGCCAGATGCTTTGGAAAAGGTACTAAAAACCTTGCGTCTGCACTGCAAAGGGTCACTTTGGGTAGTCTTTGGCTGCGGCGGCAATCGTGATATCGGTAAGCGCGCAGAGATGGGAGATATTGCCAACAGTAACGCTGACAGAATTGTTGTTACCTCAGACAACCCGCGCACTGAGTCACCTGAAAAAATCATTCAAGATATTCTCACCGGAGTCGGCAAAGATGTCATTGTTGAGGTTGATCGTAGGACGGCGATTAATCTCGCCATTCGCGATGCGGGCAAAGATGATGTTATTTTGATCGCCGGGAAAGGCCACGAAAATTATCAGATTTTCGGGGTTGAGCGACTTCCCTTTAGTGATCAAGCCGAAGCTCGGCTGGCTCTCCGTGAAGCGCTGTCTAAAGATACCGTTGGAGGTGATCTATGATCCCTCAAATGTGTTTAACCGATGCGGCGTTGCGATTCGGTGGTACCTTGGTGAATCCAGATGGTTATTTCTCAGCAGTGTCCATCAATAGCCGCACCACTAAGTCGGGCGACCTTTTTGTGGCGATCGAGGGTGACAAGTATGACGCCCATAGCTATCTTTCTAATGTTGCAGATAAGATTTCAGGTGCGGTAGTTTCTCGGCTCAATAAGACTCTGGATATTCCTCAATGGGTTGTTCAGGACACCACAAAAGCACTCGGTGATTTAGCCCGGCTGAGACGGGATAAGTTCCAAGGGATAGTTGTCGCGCTGACGGGTAGTTCAGGAAAGACTTCTGTAAAAGAAGCCATTGCGATGATTCTGTCGCAGGCAAACCGAGTTCATGCTACTAGTGGCAATTTAAATAATCACTTTGGCGTTCCCTTGACTTTGCTCGCCATGGATTCGAAGACTGATATAGCCGTCATAGAAATGGGCGCCAGCGCAATGGGCGAAATTGACTACCTTTCCACTATCGCCAAACCAGATATTGCCTTGGTTAATAATGCTCAGAGCGCACATATAGAAGGCTTTGGCAGTTTGGAGGCTATCGCTTTAGCAAAGGCAGAAATTTATCAGAGTTTAACGTCTGATGGCACTGCGGTACTGAATCTTGACCAACCTTGGGTTGAGCAGTGGTTAGACATAATTGGTCAGCGCAAGTGCATAAGCTTCTCAATGACTGAGCATGGTGCTGACCTGTTCGCTAAAGATATTAAAGACACGGGTGATGGTTACTTCAGTTTTGTTCTCTGTATCAACACTAAACTGGCAGGAGTCTGTACTGAACAGGTAGTGAGACTCAATCATCCAGGCGTGCATTCAATTAGTAATGGCCTTGCTGCTGCTGCCTGTGCCTTTGCTGCGGGTGCCAGCCTCACAGAGATTGTCCGTGGGCTGGAAAACGTCGCCTTAATACCTGGCCGTCTGCAGCGCAATGTTTTATCTGACAACTGTGTATTGATCGATGACAGTTACAACGCGAACCCTGATTCATTTAAGACGGCTATTGATGTCTTATCTATGACTAATAGCTATCGCATTCTGGTGATGGGTGATATGGGCGAGTTGGGCGCTCACGCTGAAAAATCACACCGAGAGATCGGCGCATATGCCAAAAAAGCGCATCTCAACGCGCTTTACGCTGTAGGAACTGATAGCGCGGTAGCAAGTGAGGAATTCGAGGGACAGCACTTCCCAGACCAAGACTCGTTAATTGATTCACTCAAGACACGGATTGTTGAGTTAGAGAGCCAGCACGAATCGATAACAATTTTAGTTAAAGGGTCGCGTAGTTCAGTGATGGAAAATATTGTTCAAGCTTTTGTTAGTGGAGGGAAAAGCTCATGTTAGTGTGGCTTGCCGATTATCTCAGTCAGTTTTATAGCCCTTTTTCGGTGTTTCAGTACTTAACACTGCGAGGAATTTTTGCTGTTCTAACCGCTCTGACCATCAGTTGGGTATTTGGTCCGATAGTCATTCGCAAGCTGAATGATTTGCAAATGGGTCAGGCAATCCGTAGTGATGGGCCTCAGACACATCTGAGTAAAGCCGGCACACCGACCATGGGTGGAGCGCTAATCCTTTTAGCGATATTTATTAGTACCCTTCTATGGGCTGATCTAGGGAATCGCTACGTGTGGGTAGTGTTAGGAACAACCTTAGCCTTTGGATTGGTTGGATGGATTGACGATTACCGCAAAGTGGTAGAAAAAAACCCAAGAGGATTGCCCGCGCGTTGGAAGTATCTGTGGCAGTCGGTGTTTGGTTTCGCGGCCGCGATAACACTTTACTATACGGCACAGGCGCCGGCGGAAACCGAGCTCATTGTGCCCTTCTTTAAAAATGTAGCCCTATCGATGGGACCTTTCTACATACTATTTACCTACCTTGTCATTGTCGGCACTAGTAATGCTGTCAACCTCACTGACGGTCTAGATGGTCTGGCTATTCTACCCACTGTCATGGTGAGTGGTGCGCTGGGTATTATTGCCTACCTTACCGGTAACTATCAGTTCGCCGATTATCTCCATATCCCCTACATCGCAGGTGCTGGCGAGCTACTTATTATTAGCGCTGCGCTGTGTGGGGCAGGCTTAGGATTTTTGTGGTTCAACACTTATCCCGCGATGGTATTCATGGGTGACATTGGTGCCTTAGCCCTCGGTGCTGCGCTTGGTGTGATGGCAGTGGTTGTACGCCAAGAATTCGTTTTAGCGATTATGGGCGGTGTGTTTGTCGTAGAAACCCTCTCAGTAATCTTGCAGGTTGCTTCATTCAAATTAACAGGTAAGCGTATTTTTAGGATGGCGCCTTTGCACCATCACTATGAGTTAAAAGGCTGGCCCGAGCCGCGTGTGATAGTGCGCTTTTGGATCATCACCGTAGTACTCGTGCTGATTGGCTTAGCAACTTTAAAAATTAGATAAAAATGGCAAATATAATGACAGTGAGTGATCTTGTGAACCGCAGTATAGCGATCCTTGGCATGGGTGCCACGGGTCTCTCTGTGGCTCGCTATCTGTCAGTTATTGGTGTGCCATTTAGTTTTTTTGATAGTAGGACAGAGCCTCCAGCCCTCGCTGAAGTTCAGGGTAATTATCCGACTACAAAAATTGTCACTGGGCCATTCCGCGATGAAATTTTAGTCGGCATTGATCTTGTTGTGGTAAGTCCAGGCATTTCTCAGCATGAGCCACTATTAATAACTGCTCGCAAAAACGGTATTAAGATCATCGGTGATCTCGAATTATTTCTCACTGCGGCTGAGGCGCCCGTCGTCGCCATTACAGGTTCAAATGGCAAGAGCACAGTGACAACCTTGGTGGGTGAGATGGCCAAGGCCAATGGTTTAGACACTGGCGTGGGCGGTAATTTAGGGGTGCCAATGCTTGATCTACTTGCCCCCAACAGACAGTTGTATGTGGTGGAGTTGTCCAGTTTCCAGCTCGAGTTAATTAACGATCTCAAAGGTGCGACTGCCTGCCTGCTCAATATAAGCCCAGATCATATGGATCGCTATGAGGATCTAGATGCTTATGTAGCCGCTAAACAGCGAATTTTTAGAGGCGCCGCAAGCATAGTATCCAATCGTGAGGATCGTTTTATCACCGCTCCCATTAGCGGCCAGAGTAATATCACAACCTTTGGCTTAGATAGGCCTGCGCAAGGCCATTATGGAATTGCTGTTCATAAAGAGAGAGATTACTTATGCCACGGAGACGAACGCCTAATCAGTGTTGATAGCATCGCCATCAAGGGTCGCCATAACTTGGCTAATGCTCTGGCTGCGCTGGCACTTGGCTCAGGAATTGGATTGGACCTGAGTGTTCTCTTAAAGACTCTACAGCATTTTAAGGGGCTACCGCATCGCTGCCAAGTCGTTGCTACGATCGACGAGGTATTATTTATTGATGACTCTAAGGGCACCAATGTAGGTGCAACTGTGGCGGCAATAGAGGGGTTCGGCTCAAAATCGAGCGCAAATCTACTACTTATTGCTGGCGGGCAGGGCAAGGGGCAGGACTTTAATGACTTGCGATTGGCGGCGAGTCGGTTTGTAAAATATGGGATTTTTTATGGGCAAGATGCAGAGAAACTAGAAGATGCCTTGCAATCGACTATTAGCATCCAGCGCGTTGAGTCTGTGGAGTCGGCAGTTTATCAGGCTAAGCAATCAGCTGTAGCCGGAGATATTGTGTTGTTTTCTCCCGCCTGTGCGAGTTTTGACTTGTTCACTGGTTTTGAAGAGCGTGGGCGTCACTTTCAACGTGCTGTTTTATCGTCTGAAACCGCTACTTTTACTAGTCGTGATCAGGGGGCTTTATGTTAGTGACTATGCCCTCATATTTATCTTTTCCCAAGCAAGATAACCGACAATGGCATTTAGATATGCCCTTGTTGTTGCCTGTCTTGGCGCTGATGTCTATCGGATTTGTGATGATCAGTTCAGCATCCTTCAGCTTTGGTGACCACCGCCTAGGGGATGAGTTGTTCTTCTTCAAGCGACATCTCGTCTATTTAGTGCTGGCGCTTACTGCTATGGCTGTCACCTATCTAATCCCGCCTGGATTTTGGTCTCGTTACTCTCGATTATGGATGTTTTTTTCATTTGTGCTGTTGGTATTAGTGCTGATTCCTGGCATTGGACGCGAGTTAAACGGCAGTCGCAGATGGCTGGCTGTCGGGGGGTTCACCTTGCAGGTGTCGGAGCTAGTCAAGGTAGCTACGGTGGTTTTTCTCGCTACCTATCTAGAGCAATATCGTGAAACTTTAGGTGATGGCTGGAGACATTTCGGAAAGCTAATGTTGTTGTTAATTGTATTAACGATGTTGCTGATAAGAGAGCCTGACTTTGGGTCGGTGGTTGTTCTTGGCGGGACCTTTATGGCCATGCTGTTCCTCGGAGGCACCAAATTACGTCAGTATTTAATCATTATCGCCATAGCTGGAACAGTACTCTGGTGGTTAAAAGATTCTTCACCTTATCGAGTAGCACGTATAACAGCGTACCTTGACCCATGGTCTGACCAGTTCAATAGTGGCTATCAATTGACTCAGTCCCTGATTGCCTTTGGTCGTGGTGAATGGTTTGGTGTTGGTTTGGGCCAGTCAGTTCAAAAAATGCTCTATTTACCAGAGGCGCATACCGACTTTGTATTCGCTATCTTCGCAGAAGAATTTGGGTTTCTAGGGGTCATCTGTTTGATCGGTCTGTACTGCGTCATGGTGATGAGAATATTTAGCTTTAGCAAAAAGGCCATTGATCAGCAGAGTTGGTATGCGGCCTTTATGCTAATTGGATTCGGCCTGCTCATTAGCATTCAAACGTTTATAAACTTGGGAGTTAACGCCGGATTGTTACCTACCAAAGGTCTCACTTTACCCTTTGTTAGCTATGGAGGAAGTAGTCTCATTGTCTGCTCTGCAATGATTGGCATGATGCTGCGTATTGGTCACGATTTGAATCAGCCCGAACGAGTGAGTCGGAGGTCTGCCTATGTCCGTCGATAAGCAACTTAGAGTGATGATTATGGCGGGCGGCACAGGTGGTCATGTCTTCCCAGCACTGGCTGTGGCTGATCAGTTGAGTAGTGATAATGCAGAGATTTCCTGGCTTGGTACTCGAGCGGGTATCGAAGCTGATTTAATTCCTAAGCAAAACATCGCGTTAAACTTTATCGATATCGAGGGTGTTCGTGGTCGTGGCTTATTGGCGTTACTAAAAGCACCTCTATTACTGTGGCGCTCGATTACCCAAGCCTTAGCGATATTATCTGACTTTAGACCTCAGGTGGTCCTTGGTATGGGTGGTTTTGCATCGGGTCCTGGCGCAGTTGCAGCGTGGCTGAAACGAATTCCAGTAGTAATTCATGAACAGAATTCAGTGGCTGGAACTACCAACAAATTGACGGCGATAGTGGCTAAACGCGTCATGCAAGGGTTTCCAAATACGCTACCAAAGGGAGAGTGGTGTGGCAATCCGGTGCGTACGGAGATCAGTGATTTAGCGCCACCAGACCTACGATTTGCTGGACGTAGTGGCAAGCTTCGATTACTCATAGTTGGGGGAAGTCGAGGCGCTCTTGCTATAAATACGCTATTACCTAAAGCCTTAGCTGAGATTGATCCAGCTTTGAGGCCTGAAATATTACATCAAACTGGTCGTGCCCATTGGCAACAAACGATTGATCTTTATGATAATGAAGCTTTGGGCCTAGCGGATAGCGAACTGTCCGTGGTGCCATTTATCGATGCTATGGAGAAAGCCTATGAGTGGGCAGATTTCGTGGTTTGCCGGGCAGGTGCGCTGACGGTTGCGGAATTAACATCGGCAGGTTTGGGTGCTCTTCTGATTCCATTTCCCTTCGCTATTGATGATCATCAAACAGCTAATGGGCAGATGTTGGTTGACCATGGCGCAGCAGAGATGATTCAACAGTCAGCTCTCACCGCGGCTAACTTAGCAGCGATTATTGTCAGTATAATGGCTGATCCAGATAGGCGCCTGACAATGGCGATGAGCGCGCGAGCCTTGGCCAAAAACCAAGCAGCGCAAGACGTTGCTAAGGTATGTAAGGAGGTGGCTTGTGGTCAATAGAGCTGATTTCCAAGTTCCCGAAATGCGCCGCATTCGCCGTATCCACTTTGTTGGTATCGGCGGCAGTGGTATGTGTGGTATTGCTGAAGTACTGCACAACCAAGGTTATCAAATATCTGGATCAGATCTAAATTTGAATGCCAGCGCCAAACGCTTGCAGTCAGCGGGTGTGGAAATTTTTAAAG
Organism: uncultured Cellvibrionales bacterium; assembly: GCA_913031645.1. GTDB lineage: Bacteria > Pseudomonadota > Gammaproteobacteria > Pseudomonadales > Porticoccaceae > HTCC2207. Next base: position 14,042 of record CAJWFB010000014.1, on the reverse strand, counting down.
GGCACAGTGAAGCCAACATTGAGGGTGCTGATGTTGTGGTTAAATCATCTGCTGTGACCTTCGAAAACTTGGAAATTGTCGCCGCTGTTGCACGCGCTATTCCGGTGGTTAGGCGCGCCGAAATGCTCGCTGAACTAATGCGTTATCGTCATGGCATTGCGGTTGCAGGTACCCATGGCAAAACCACCACCACAAGTTTAGTCACAGCCATTTTTGCAGCTGATGGCCGTGACCCTACTTTTATTGTGGGTGGCCGAGTCAATAGTGTTGGCACTAATGCGCAACTTGGGGGTAGTCGCTATCTTATCGCTGAGGCTGACGAGAGTGATGCATCTTTCTTGCATCTTCAGCCCATGGTTTCTGTGGTCACTAATATTGAAGCTGATCATATGGAGACCTATAACTTCGATTTCGATGTGCTCAAAAACACCTACATCAAGTTTTTACATAACCTACCTTTCTATGGTCTGGCTGTTCTATGTATAGACGATGTAGTGATCCGCAGTCTATTAGTTGAGGTAGCGCGTCCTACTCTCACTTATGGCTTTAGTGAAGACGCGGCTTACCACGTCGGACAGGTAAAAAGTGACGGGCTACAAACGAGCTTTGTTATTGATCGACCTGATGATTTAGCTTCTCTCAATATAACCCTCAATATACCGGGGCACCATAATGTTCTGAATGCTGCCGCCGCCATCGCTGTTGCCAGTGATGAAGGAATATCGGATGAAGCTATTATTCGGGGTTTGAAAGAATTTGGCGGGGTGGGACGACGTTTTGAAATAGTGGGCAATTACCCGGTCAAAGACGGTAACGCGATGTTGGTTGATGATTATGGTCATCACCCCACTGAACTGAAAGCCACTATTGATGCTGTCCGCAGTGGGTGGCCTGACAAACGTTTGGTAATGATATTCCAGCCCCATCGGTATACAAGAACCAGAGATCTATATGAGGATTTTGTGGAGGTTCTCTGTCAAGTAGATGGGCTGTTGATACTCGATGTTTACTCCGCAGGTGAAGAGGCAATTGCCGGTGCTAGCAGTAAAAACCTTTGCGGTAGCATTCGGCAAAGGGGCAGTGTGGACCCTATCTATGCTCCGTCTCTTGAGGCTATCCCAGATCTTATCGCCGGTCTTATTGAGCCTGGCGATGTAGTTCTCACGCAGGGAGCAGGCAGTGTGACTCAGTTGGTTGCGCTGTTAACTGAAACTGAACTGGGGCAGCAAAAGTCATGACTCACATTCAGAACACAGTGACAGAGATTAGTCAGTTTGGACGCATCGGCGTTTTATATGGCGGCACGTCTTCAGAGCGAGAAATATCTCTAATGAGCGGGGAGGCTGTCTACGCCGCTCTGAAAAAAGCGGGTGTCAACGCAGTTGCTATTGATGTCCAAACTGACATTTTACTGCAGTTAACCCAGCATAATTTAGACTGTGTGTTTATTGCTCTGCATGGACCTGGCGGTGAAGATGGCACATTGCAGGGTGCGCTCGAGTATCTTCAGCTACCGTACACTGGCAGTGGTGTTTTAGCCTCCGCATTGGCCATGGATAAGCAGCGGTGCAAACAATTGTGGCAAGGCATTGGTTTGCCCACCTGTGATTTTTTCATCCTAAGTGAAGACACAGACTGGCATGTGGTATTGGCCTCACTGGGCGGAAAAGCCATGGTTAAGCCAGCATCTGAGGGCTCGAGTATCGGTATGAGTCGAGTGGAAAATGCCGATCAACTAAAGACTGCTTGGCAGCATGCCGCGAGCTTTGACTCGGTGGTTATTGCCGAACCCCTGCTCGAAGGTGAAGAATACACCGTTGCTATTCTTGCCAATCAGGCCCTCCCATCGATACGTATTCGCTCGGAGGAAGCCTTTTACGACTATCAGGCTAAATATTTCTCAGATGAAACAGCTTACTTTTGCCCGAGCGGTCTTTCTGAACAGCGAGAGACTGAGATAAAGCAGTTATCACTGGAGGCTTTTAATAGTCTTGGCTGCTCTGGCTGGGGTCGAGTAGATCTAATGGCTGACAGTCAGGGTGCATTTCAATTACTTGAGGTTAATACCGTACCTGGTATGACTAGCCATAGTTTAGTGCCGATGGCGGCCATAGCCTCAGGCATAGATTTTGACCAATTGGTACTGCAGATTTTGAAGGAGGCCCAGCAATGACAAAAAAAGCGCCTCGTGGTGCAAATTTCAATCAACAGCAACCAAGATTGTCTAACGGCGTTGCCGAAAAGTTTTTACGCCTGTTAATGGTGACAGTATTTGTCGCTGCTATCTTTGGTGCGGATTTTATTTACAAACAAATTGATACTCCGCTCAGCCGGATCATGGTTGGTGGTGAATTTAATTATCTTCAAGAGCAAGAACTAGCCGAGTTGGTAAACGCAAAGATAGATGGAGGTTTTTTGAGTATGAATCTTAATCAATTACGTCAAGATTTACAGAGTCATCCGTGGATCCATGAAGTCAGTGTTAGACGAGAATGGCCGTCAACCCTAAAGGTTGAAGTTGTAGAAGAAGTGCCTATTGCGCGGTGGGGAAAGCAGGGGTTTTTAAATCGCCTCGGTGATCAGCTATCGTTGCCCGAGAATAGCGATCTCCAGTCTCTACCAGTTCTTGAAGCTGATTTTGGCAGTTCACAAGACATGATAGCCCAATATATGCTTCTCGCTGAGCTGTTAGTCCCAACTGACTTGAAGCTAACTGAGTTACAGCGTGACGCCGTTGGAGCCTGGCAGGTTGAGACTGCGACTGGTGTGAGAATAGTACTTGGTCGTGATCAAATCGTTGAAAAAATTAGACGTTTAGTCGTGGTTTGGAGGTCTGGACTAGACATCCAACTTAATAATATCGCAATTATAGACTTACGTTATCCAAATGGTTTGGCGGTATCTTGGCGAGATCAGGATTTGGTCAGTGTCGATGTGGGTCATAAATCTAATACAGACTCCAGTGCGGCATAACAGCGAAGGAAAAAGGCAAAATTATGAGCAATTCAAATGAAGAGAACATGGTAGTCGCACTAGACATAGGCACGTCTAAGGTGGTGGCTATTGTCGGTGCTATTAATGCTAACGGTGAGTTAGAAATAGTAGGTACTGGAATGCATAAATCATCCGGACTAAAGAAAGGCGTGGTGGTGAATATTGAGGCGACGGTTAATTCAATTCAGCGAGCCATTGAAGAGGCTGAGCTTATGGCGGGCTGTTCAATCCACTCGGTGTATGCCGGTATTGCCGGGAGTCATATTCGAAGTCTTAACTCCCATGGAATCGTCGCAATCCGTGATCGAGAAGTCCAGTCATTGGATATAGAAAGAGTCATAGATGCCGCCAGGGCCGTTGCGATTCCTGCTGATCAAGAAATTCTTCATGTCTTACCGCAGGAATTTATTATTGATGATCAAGAGGGAGTGAGAGAGCCCATCGGCATGTCAGGCGTTCGTTTAGAAGCCAAGGTTCATCTTGTTACCTGTGCTGGAAATGCAGCTCAGAATATTAAGAAGTGTATCCGTCGTTGCGGTCTTGAGGTTGATGACTTGGCGCTTGAGCAACTCGCATCGAGCTATGCCATTTTAACCGAAGATGAAAAGCAACTCGGTGTGGCGCTGGTCGATATTGGCGGAGGTACCTCAGATATAGCGATCTTTACTGAGGGAGCCATCCGACATACCGGGGTGATTCCTATTGCCGGTGATCAGGTCACCAACGACATAGCGATGGCACTGCGTACGCCCACACCTCATGCGGAGGATCTTAAGGTTAAGTACGCCTGTGCCCTAGCAAAGTTAGCCCGTCCCGAGGAAACCGTAAAGGTTCCCAGTGTCGGTGATCGAGAGTCAAGAGACATGTCACGCCAGCTTCTTGCTGAAGTAGTTGAGCCAAGATATGACGAGTTATTTACCTTAGTGCAGGCAGAATTAAGGCGCAGCGGGTTCGAAGAGTTAATTGCCGCAGGTATTGTTTTGACTGGCGGTACATCAAAAATGGAAGGGGTTACCGAATTGGCTGAGGAGATTTTCCACATGCCAGTGCGTATTGGTGCTCCAACCAAGGTTAGAGGTCTCTCAGATATTGTCAATAATCCAATTTACTCTACAGGTGTGGGTTTGTTGCACTTTGGCGTTATTGAACAGCGTAAAGATGGCCGCGGTGAAAGGTCACATGCGCAAGAGGGAAGTGTTTTTGAAAGGTTAAAGGGTTGGTTCCAAAGCGGAGTTTAAGAATCACTAGTTTTAGTGGTATATATTTTTAATTGTGAGGCGCAAATAAGGGGAACAATATGTTCGAGTTAGTAGATAGCATTCCAAAGAATGCAGAAATAAAAGTAGTAGGTGTTGGTGGTGGTGGCTGTAATGCGGTACGTCATATGATTGACAGTAATATTGATGGCGTGCACTTTATTTGTGCTAACACCGATGCTCAATCAATGCATAAACTGGATAATGCGACTGTTTTACAGCTCGGTGGTGCATTGACCAAAGGATTGGGTGCGGGTGCTAACCCAGAGGTTGGCCGCCAAGCGGCGATGGAAGACAAAGAGCGTATCGCCCAGGTATTGGAAGGTGCGGATATGGTCTTTATCACCGCAGGTATGGGCGGCGGTACTGGCACCGGTGGAGCGCCGGTCATCGCCGAAATCGCCAAACAAATGGGTATATTGACCGTCGGTGTAGTCACTCGGCCATTTGGATTTGAAGGTCGAAAGCGCATGGCAATTGCGGATGAGGGCATCGCACAATTAAAAGAGCGGGTCGATTCACTCATTATTGTACCCAATGAAAAGCTGCTGCAGGTATTGGGTAAAGATATGACGGTTCTCAATGCCTTTAGGCAAGCCAATGACGTGTTGTTTGGTGCGGTGCAGGGGATTACTGATTTGATCTTGTTAGATGGACTTATCAACGTAGACTTTGCTGATGTGCGCACCGTTATGTCAGAAATGGGAATGGCAATGATGGGTACTGGCGAAGCTAGCGGTGCAGATCGTGCTGTGATTGCTGCTGAAAGCGCCATTCGCTGCCCACTTCTGGAAGACGTCAACCTGCAAGGGGCTAAGGGTATTTTAGTTAATATCACTAGCGGATTTGACCTAACATTGGGTGAATTTCAAGATGTCGGTAACACCGTACGTGAATTCGCTGATGAAGATGCCACGATCATTGTTGGTAGTGTTTTTGATCCTGAGCTCAACGATCAACTTCGTGTCACAGTTGTCGCTACTGGATTACGTGCGCCTGGGGCGAAAACCGGTCCTAGAGGCGTGATTGTAGACAACCAGCCACCTCGAAAGACCGGTGGTGACATTGATTGGGGACGACTTGAGCAACCAACTAGCTTCAGGCGTGGTCCGGCGACAAGCGATACCTCCGGCTCTGCAGCGAGAAAAGTTGATGTGCAGACGGATCCAGAACTGGACTACCTAGATGTACCTGCATTTTTAAGGAAGCAGGCCGACTGATATTTTGACCTTAGCCCCCTTGTCACCTCGCCTCAGATTGTAAAAATCTTGGTGATAAAGGGGCTTGTCTGTTACCATCCACGATCACGTTTTGGGATCGGACATGATAAAACAACGCACCATAAAAAACACCATACGTGCCAACGGTGTGGGGCTTCATACCGGAGAAAAGGTGTACCTAACGTTATATCCCGCTGACCCAGACACTGGGATCGTTTTCCGTCGCTCAGATCTAGACCCCATGATCTCAATAGCAGCCTCGCCTGAGAATGTCGGAGATACTAATCTCCATACGACACTCATGAGTGGCGACACCCGTATTTCCACGATTGAGCATCTGATGTCGGCATTGGCCGGGTTAGGTATCGATAATCTATTGGTTGACGTCTCTGCGGAAGAGATTCCAATAATGGATGGCAGCGCGGGACCTTTCGTGTTCTTAATTCAATCTGCGGGCATCGTCGAGCAGGAAGCCGCTAAAAAGTTTATTAGAATTAAAAAACCCGTCACTGTCACGCAAGATGATAAAGTGGCTACCTTTACACCATTCGATGGGTTTAAGGTTAACTTCTCAATCGAGTTTGATCATCCCGTACTCAGTCGACAGACTCTGAATGCGAGCATCGATTTTTCCAGTACCAGTTTCGTGAAAGAAGTCAGTCGAGCGAGAACGTTTGGTTTTGTTAAAGATATGGAATATCTGCAGTCCATCGGCTTGGCAAGGGGCGCGAGTCTCGATAATGCAGTTGGCGTTGACGATGACCATATTCTGAATGAAGATGGTTTGCGTTACAGTGATGAGTTTGTGAAGCATAAAATTCTTGACGCCATTGGTGATCTTTATGTTGCAGGTAATAGCCTTATTGGGCAATATGACGCTCACAAGTCCGGTCATGGCCTTAATAACGAGTCAATACGGGCGTTAATGGCAGACAAAGAGGCTTGGGAATTTGTTACTTTTATCAACAATCCCGAAGATATGCCAATTTCTTATAACCATTTAAGCTAATAAGTTGAGTTTTCGTTTATCGTGAAAATAATTTTCATTAGTCAGCATGCCGAAAAAGTTCGGACCATACGTCTGAATACTTGGACTAAGTGCCTCTTGTCGATTATTTTGCTCGGCTTGCCACTTGCCGCTGGCGGAATATTGGGCGTCAAGATCGCTGATGGCCGTTGGCAGTTACTTTTTGATAATAGCATCGTCGAAATGCAACATCAGATTGTCCTCCAGCAGGATGAAGTTGACTCGGGAAGAGATCAGTTAGAAACCTCGCTGTCTGCGATGACGCTTAAGTTAGCCAAATTGCGTTCGAGATTGGTTCGTCTCGACGCGCTTGGCGAGCGGTTAACTCAAGTTGCTAGCCTTGACGATGGAGAGTTTGACTTCTCAACGACCCCGGGTTTGGGTGGTCCCGTGAGTCAGGCGCAAACACAGATCGCTGAGCAAGTAGACATACAAAACAAAGTATCTGCAATGTTTGCTAAGTTGGATAGCTCAATCACTAGCCGAGAGTCACAACTGCAGATATTACAGTCCATGTTGTCCGACAATAAATTGAAGAACCAACAGCTTGTCGCGGGACGCCCTGTAAAGAAAGGCTGGATGTCTTCCGACTATGGTATGCGAATTGATCCATTCCACGGTAAAAACCAATGGCATGCCGGTGTTGATTTTGCGGGCCAGCATGGTGATGAGATAATCGCAGTGGCATCAGGCGTCGTCACCGCATCTGAAAAGCGCCATGGTTATGGATTGATGGTGGAAATTAGCCACAGCGATGGATTTGTTACCCGCTATGCCCACAATGATAAGAATTTGGCGGAATTAGGCGCTATTGTTAATAAAGGTCAAGTTATCGCCCAAATGGGCAGTTCGGGTCGCTCTACTGGGCCTCATGTCCACTTCGAAGTCTTCAAGAATGGTCGAACAGTCGACCCAGCCACCTACATACGCAACACCCACCGTTAACTCCTCTGATCAAGCTTGTATGTCTCAGGGATAAAGTAAATCCTTGTTTTTTCTGCCTGTTAATGGAATAAATAGTATGTTCGCCAAATTGCTCAAAAATATTTTCGGTACTAGTAATGATCGTGACTTGCGCCAAATGCGCAAAATCGTGACTAAAATTAACGCGTTGGAGGAAGAGCTTAAATTATTGAGCGATTCAGACCTTCAAGCTCAAACAACAGCTCTGCGCGATCGGCTTGCGGTAGGAGAAACCTTAGACCAGATTTTACCAAGAGCCTTCGCTGTGGTTCGAGAGACCTCTCAGAGAGTTCTCGGTATGCGGCATTTCGATGTCCAAATGATTGGTGGATTATCACTGCATCAGGGGAAGATTGCCGAGATGCGCACCGGTGAAGGTAAAACCTTAGTGGCCACCCTCGCGGCATATTTAAATGCGCTATCGGGTGATGCTGTGCATGTTATCACTGTTAATGATTACTTGGCACGACGTGATGCGCAATGGATGGCACCTCTCTATCAAGCGTTGGGCATGTCTGTGGGTGTTATCCAGTCATATCAAGGCGCCGATAGCCCAAACTCATTTTATTTGGCAGCCGACGACGGGGGAGAACTCCAGCCTAGCGCTCGGCAGCAGTCCTATGCCGCTGATATTACCTATGGCACCAATAATGAATTTGGTTTTGATTATTTACGAGACAACATGGCCTTGCGCCTTGAGGACAAATCACAGCGTGGGCTCGGGTTTGCGATTATTGATGAGGTGGATTCAATCCTGATTGATGAGGCGCGCACACCACTAGTGATTTCCGGTGCAGCTCAAGACAGTTCTGAGTTGTACAAAACCATGAGTGGCCTTACTTCTCAGCTAGTCGCTGTGGAAGAAAGTGATGACTTGGAAGGTTCTGCAGACGCTGACCCAGATGCACCGGTGATCGGTGATTTTGTCGTTGATGAGAAATCCAGAAGTATTGAATTAACCGAAGATGGACATCAGAAAATTGAAGAAATCCTCATCAAACAAGGACTTCTAGAACAGGACCAAAGTGTCTATCAGCCAAGTAATCTCGGTTTGTTGCATCACGTAAATTCTGCCTTGCGAGCCAAAAATCTGTTCCACCGTGATGTTGAATATATTATTCAAGAAGGCCAAGCGGTGTTAATTGATGAACATACAGGCAGAACTATGGCCGGCCGGCGTCTGTCAGAAGGTTTGCACCAGGCAATCGAAGCAAAAGAAGGTTTGGTTATTCAGCAAGAGAGTCAGACGTTGGCCTCCACGACTTTTCAGAATTACTTTCGGCTCTATCACAAATTGTCAGGCATGACCGGAACCGCAGATACAGAAGCATATGAGTTTGACCAAATTTATGGCCTGCGGGTCATGGTCATTCCGACCAATGTCGATGTGGTGCGAATAGACCTTAATGATCTGGTATTCCTCAGCCAAGAGGAAAAATTTGAAACAGTTATCTCTGATATTCAAGAAATCGTCGACAAGGGAGCACCCGTACTTGTAGGTACTGCCTCGGTTGAAACCTCAGAGCTATTATCAGGGATGCTTAAAAAAGCCAAGATTAAACACAGTGTACTCAACGCCAAACAACACGAGTTAGAGGCGAGTATTATCGTCAATGCAGGTCGCCCTGGTGCGGTCACTATTGCTACCAACATGGCAGGGCGCGGTACAGACATTGTTTTAGGTGGAAACCTCGATGCTGAATTGAAAGAGCTGAAACAAAAGAAGGGCACGACTGAGAGTAAGATCGATGCTTTGAAGCAAGATTGGACCGAGCGTCATGCCAAAGTGATTGAGGCAGGCGGATTGCACATAGTCGCCACAGAGCGGCACGAATCGCGCCGCATCGATAACCAGCTACGTGGTCGTTCTGGCCGTCAAGGTGACCCGGGTGTATCACGCTTTTATCTCTCTCTTGAAGATCCATTGATGCGGCTATTTGCCTCTGACACCGTGAGAAATATGATGCGACGCATGGGTATGGAACACGGTGAGGCGATCGAACATCGCATGGTGGACAACGCCATTATTAAAGCGCAGCGCAAAGTTGAAGGTCGTAACTTTGACATTCGTAAACACCTGCTCGAATATGATGACGTTGCTAATGATCAGCGCCAGGTAATCTATCAGCAGCGCAACGATCTACTTGAAGACGATGATATCTCAGACATTATTACCAACGTACGTGCTGACGTCGTTGAGCAATGTATTAGTACCTATATCCCACCCATGAGTATCGAAGAACAGTGGGATGTGGAGGGCTTACAAAAAGCATTGGCAGCGGAGTTTGCTCAGCAGGTAACAGTACAACAGTGGTTGGATGAAGACGATCGTCTTGAAGAAGGCGAGTTGCGGAATAGAATTGGCGCACAATTACAGCAAGCTTACATTGACCGTTACGCCCATGTGGGTGACCAAATGCGTGAGGTCGAGCGACAAATCATGTTGCAGGTGCTAGACAACCTTTGGAAAGAGCATCTCGCGAGTATGGATCAACTGCGTCAAGGTATTGGCCTTAGAGCTTATGCGCAAAAAAATCCTAAGCAAGAGTACAAGCGTGAATCCTTTGGTCTGTTTGAAGACTTACTGGGCAACATCAAAACTGACACTATTCGCTACTTAAGTCATATTGAGGTCGCTAGCGAAGAGGACATGACCCGTCTTCAAGAGCAGCGTCGCCGCGAGCAGAGTAACCGTGAGTATCAGCATGCTGATGCGTCTGGGATGACTGGAGCCGAAGCAGACGAAAGTGCACAACCGGCTCAGCAACCGGTGATGCGACAAGGGCCTAAAGTCGGTCGAAATGACCCTTGTCCCTGTGGGTCAGGCAAGAAATTTAAACAGTGCTGCGGTAAAATTTAGTGAGGGAAATATAGGACATTCAGATGGCCACAGGTAAATCAGATCTACCACAACTGCATCCAGTCGCTGGATTCAAATTGGGGACGACCAGCGCGGGGATCAAAACCCCTGGCAGACCTGACTTGGTTATTATGGAAGTCAGTGAGGGCAGTTCTGTCGCCGCACTTTTCACTAAAAATGCCTTTTGCGCAGCGCCAGTGATCGTTTGCAAGCAACGGCTATTGCGGTGTCGACCTCGTTACCTTGTAACTAACACTGGCAATGCCAATGCCGGTACGGGGGAGCAGGGGCTGTTGGATGCAACCCTCACGTGCAGTAATCTGGCGGCGTTGGCCAGCGTTGATATTGATACTATCATGCCATTCTCAACTGGCGTGATTGGTGAGCCAATGCCAATGGATAGATTGCTCGCTGGATTGCCCGCAGCCTTTGACAACCTCAGTGAATCTGGTTGGGCTGAAGCCGCTGAGGGTATCTTAACCACTGATACCCGAGCTAAAGGCAGCAGTGTGCAATTTGGTGATGATACGCCCATCACTATAACCGGTATCGCCAAAGGTTCTGGGATGATTAAGCCTAATATGGCGACAATGTTGGCCTATGTGGCAACTGATGCGGCAGTCGATGATGAGCTGTTACATCGCGCGTTAGCATTAGCGACCGACGCTTCGTTCAATCGAATTACCGTGGATAGCGATACCTCTACAAATGACTCAGTTGTTCTGGTTGCCACAGGGGCCAGTGGCGTGTCTATTGATGAGACCACTTTCGAACATTTTGTTGAGCAGTTGTGCACAGTGTTTATCGATCTGGCCCAAGCAATTATTCGCGATGGTGAGGGAGCAACCAAATTTGTCTCTGTGGTGATAGAAAGTGCAGCGAGTCAGGCTGAGGCATTGCAGGTTGCCTATACTATCGCAGAGTCACCGCTGGTCAAAACAGCCCTGTCAGCATCTGACCCAAACTGGGGACGAATCTTGGCGGCTATTGGGCGCTCAGGAGTTTCCGATCTGGATGTGAACGAAGTGCAATTGTTACTTAACGCGGTATTGATTGCAGATCATGGTGCTCGAGCCTCTTCCTACAGTGAAGAAGCCGGTAAAGCCGCCATGCAGCCTGAGGATATTGAGATCCGGGTTCGCCTAAACCGCGGCAGTGTCTCCGAAACAGTATGGACAACTGATCTTACTAATGAATATGTGCGCATTAACGCTGAGTACAGAACCTAGTTGAAGTGACTGACTCTATGAAACGTATTCAAGTGGTTGCAGGGGTTATTTTTCGTGATGGTAAGGCCTTGACGCACTCTGATAACAACCATATTTTAATCGCTCGTCGTGCCGACCATTTACATCAAGGCGGTTTGTGGGAATTTCCTGGCGGTAAGGTAGAGAGGAGCGAGACTCACCATCAAAGTCTTGTCCGAGAACTCTTAGAAGAGCTCAATATCACAGTGATCAGCGCCTCGCCTATGATGCAAATACGTCATGATTATACCGACAAAAATATCACCTTAGATATTTGGAAGGTCACAAAATATGAAGGTAACCCCGAGGGATTGGAAGGACAGGAGATTCGCTGGGTACCAATGGCTGAACTTCCTAATTATGATTTTCCAGCGGCCAATCAACCTATCCTGAAAGAGTTGCTCGGCACACAGTAAGACCAAGGACCCAGCAGCCTAAGAATCCATCTCATCGGGCCCAAGGGATGCCTCATCGATAGCCGGCTCACCCGCCACTCGAAAACTTTCTGTTGCCCAGTCGCCAAAATCAATCAGCTGACAACGCTCACCGCAAAAAGGGCGGTATTTTTGTTCGTTTACCCAGGGAACATCGACGCTGCAGGTAGGGCATTGAACAATAGTAGCCATAGTAAAAACCGTTAATTAGTTGACTGAGCAAGCGCCATAAATTCGCTGTGTAGGCCCTCAATTCTGGCCTTCATCGTACCTTGATTTAACGCATTATCAAAGACCCAATTAGCCTTGTTTAACTTGTCCTGTCGAGACATTTGACTGGCAATAATACGTTCTATTTGCTGCTTATCATTGCCGTCTCTGGATGACGCGCGCTCAATCTGCTGATCCACGGGCAGGTCAACTAGCAATACCGTATTCACCAATAGGTGTTGGTCTGTTTCAAAGAGTAGCGGTGATTCCAATATCACATATTCACTGCTCGCGGATGCCAGCTGCGCAATGACCCACTCGCTAATCAATGGGTGTAACAGAGCCTCTAGCCAGGTTTTTTGATCAGCATCTGCGAAGATAATTTCCCGCAGTTTAGCTCTGTTGAGTTGTCCGTTGGGAAGGACAATGTCTTTACCGAAATGCATGGCAATGTCTGTCAGTGCGGGCATATTAGGTTCCACCACTGCACGGGAGGCATAGTCTGCATCTACTGTAGCGATACCGAGATGCCGAAACTCTGTGGCGACAGTGCTCTTGCCGCTACCAATACCACCAGTGAGCCCGACGATGTAGGGGTGTTTTTTCACAGACAATACCTACTTTAAATACAGCGTTGGAGCCTTACCTAATACAAACTGAAGGCAGACGAATAATCTCTCATGATCTTATCACCCCATATTAAAGCAATCCATCCTGCTGCTGCGAGAAATGGCCCGAATGGAATTTGTAAATTGCGATCTTTCCCGCCAACGATAATCATAAAAATACCCATCAGCGCACCCACAATGCTTGAGAGTAAGATGACAAGTGGTAGCATCTGCCAACCGAGCCAAGCGCCTAAGGCGGCGAGCAACTTGAAATCACCATAACCCATACCTTCTTTTCCAGTCATCAGTTTAAACAACCAATAAACCGACCATAGAGCCAAATAGCCTGCGATGGTGCCCAAAACGGCATCTGGAAGAGGGACAAAAAACCCATTGAGATTAGCAATAAGACCGACCCACAATAGTGGCAAAGTCATTTGATCAGGCAGTAGTTTTTCTCTAACGTCAATACCTGCAAGAGCTATCAGCATTAGGGTAAAAAATACTGCATAAAGCACGCCGACTTGGCCACTGTAGTAGCAGGCAGTTACCGCAACCATGATACCGGTCAATAACTCTACCAGCGGGTACTGCATGGATATGGAGGTCGAGCAGTTTGCGCAACGGCCCCTCAATAGCAGATAACTTAACAACGGAATATTTTGCCATGGTTTTATGGCATACCCGCACTCAGAGCATTTTGAGGGAGGCCGCAGAATAGTTTCAACAGGGCCATCTTGCGCAGTTTGAGGAACCCTCAAAAACTCTTCAGATTGTTCTTTCCACTGCGCATAAAGTTGCTGCGGTAGCCTTAGAATGACTACGTTCAAAAAGCTACCCACCACCAAGCCGAAGCAAAAAGCCAGGCCCACAAATACCTCAGGAGTGATGCTCTGGAATAAAACATTAATCATGTTGGGCAGACCCTTTGGCGGTTAGAGATAGTGCTAGCGAAATTATAGCAGTCCAACCGCCATTTTTAGAACACATTGCCCAATTGAAATATTGGCAGATACATGGCAATCATTAGACCACCAATAACTACTACGGTACTCTGCTTTTGAATACTCTCAGGTCCTAATATTTTGTAAGCAGCCGCATGGACAAATCCACTGCCTGCACATGCTTGGTTAGGCTACCGGATGAAATGTAGTTCACCGCAGAGCTCATATAGTGCTGCACGGTTTCATGGGTAATATTACCGGACACCTCAATTTTGGTTT
>CAJWFB010000013.1 GCA_913031645.1 uncultured Cellvibrionales bacterium | reverse complement strand
TTACAATAAGTCTGTGGAGGCCGTTTTACAGCAAAAGTCTTTAGAGGTCGTAATCAGACATATCCTCAGCTATAAGGGTATCTAATTTACTCAATGCGTTTTTAAACCACCCTATCGGTGGCGTTTTATCAGTCAAAGTATTGTTCCTGCGTTATTGTTCAAACCAAATATGTTATCAGGCAGCTATTTTCTGAGAACGTATTAATTTTGAGAGATCGTATACATATTCACAAGCATTACACCGCCCACTATGAAGAACAATCCCATTATGGCTGGCCACTTTAGTACGTCACCATAAATGGCATAGGACATCACAGCAACCAACAAAACACCAATTCCACTCCATGTAGAATAAACCACCGAGAGAGGAAGCATTTGCACGGCAAAGGATAAAAGATAAAATGAGCCGAGATAAAAGACAGCTAAAACAACGCTGGGCACTAGCTTAGAAAAACTGTCCGTCAAGGGCAACATGAGCGTGCCTGCCACTTCTAAAAGGATAGCTGCGATTAAAAAAAGATATTTCTCCATCTTGAAACCTTTTTTGTCCAATCTAAGCACTTTACACCGAGGCCAACAAACGACGGGTCTGCCGAGAATCTTTCTCCGATAAACTAGTCCTTATTTCGCCGCAGCACGGCATCCATTGGGGATGGCCTTATCAGTATTTAAGACTTAGACGCATAACTTCGTTCTTTTAGGCGTTCAAAGCCGTTTCTTGTAGCCAAGAACCAAAGCGAAGCCGTCTTTCATTTGTAGACCATACTTGTTCTGCTTAATTGGAAATACCATTTCCAACCCTATGTGATCTTTTTCCTCACCAAACAACTTAGCCACCCCATTTATTCCGACAGCAAAATCCATGGCCTGACCTCCGTAATTGTTAGGATTAGCCGTTTGGACAGGAGCCATAATAGTCATATCTCTCCCATCAATAGCCTTTTCACTAGAGAAATGAACTCGTGCGGAGTATGAAAAATGTTCGTTGTAAGCACGCTGAATCCAACTATTGAAATCCCAACGGTCGCCCAAAGACCAATTTTTTTCTGACACCGCGGTGTTGAACAACAACTGATTGCCTATTTGAAGATTACCAATACTCGAGACATTAGTAATACCGGCTGTCAGTCGAGTAGAACCGTCACTAGGTTGCATTGCGTAGGGCAATGTCATTGGAACGCGCATATTCATTGGTGTTAAAACGTCGTCAATAGCAGTGTTTTTACCTAAGCCTTTAGTCACGCCCAAATGCAAATGAGCTCGGTGCTTAGACGTTTGATACAGTTTATGAAGCGCAGTGAAAGAGATACTGGATAAGTCTGACGTTGATGTTTCGAAAGAGCCTAGAAAGTCTCTACCCATCATTCCTTTGTAGGTATCTAACTGCATCTCTTTATGATTTAACATCACCATACTCATGAATGTCAGGTCATCTGATGGCGCATACATGCCACCGATCATTAGCATATTCATGGTCATTTCTTGGGGCACGACACTTAACTTCATTGGCATATTTGGCATTGCTGAATAAGGGTTCGGTTGCGCCAGAACATCAGCGTCTTCAATGTTATCGCCCTTTAAAAGATTCCCTTTCATTTTCATCTGAGTAACCCGCATGGAAAGCATCCACTTACCCTTCATACCCAGGTGATCACCCATAATCCCCACCGGGGCAGCATGCACCGGCATCATGTTCATCGACGCCATTTCCATCGGCTCCATGTCCATCGACTCCATATCCATCGACTCCATATTCATGCTACTAGCATGTATGCTTAAAGATGATGTTAAGACCAAAATAAGCAGGCCGAATGACATTAATATTTTCATAAAATATTCCAAAAGATCGATCGATAGAAGATGCGTGGTCAACCAAAAAACCGCCAGCCCGTTATTTGCAAATAGTATCAAATTACAGGGGGATAAAGTGAACTAAACAATGACTTCAAAAGTTTAATTTCAGTAAACCGCCGTTAAGCCTCGGCTCTATCACAAAATAATTGGTCAATAATCGAGAAATATCACCATTGATATTCGCTAGATTTGTAAGTCACTGAGTACTGCAGGCATAATCTTATCGCTGAAAACTCTACACTATGGATTAGCGCTAAATGCATCTAAAAACAATATCGATTGGTCTTATTCTGGTTCTTCTCAGTCTAATCTCAGGCTGTAATAAACCCCTTAATCAAACAGCTGACTCTCAAAATAGCTCAGCTGCCATTGCAATACCCGACAATTATGGAGCAAGAGTTGCAGAAGATATTCTAAACTCAGGCGGCAATGCTGTGGATGCAGCAGTTGCAACAGGTTTTGCATTAGCCGTCACCTTTATTGATGCCGGTAATATTGGTGGTGGCGGTTTTATGGCAGTCAAAATGGATGATGAGATTGCTTTCTTAGACTATCGCGAAAAAGCGCCCTTAACAGCCCACAAAGACATGTATCTTGATGCGCAAGGTAATGTCATCGACAATATTACTCTCATTGGAGGTCAAGCCGCAGGTGTACCCGGTACGGTTGCCGGATTTTGGGAAGCCCACAAACGCTTTGGCAAATTACCTTGGAATGAGGTGGTAAAACCCGCCATAGCCCTAGCCGCTAATGGATTCATACCTGCGCCTATTCTTGTCGACAGCATTCACAGCATGGAACAGCGCTTCAACGGCAAAACCAACTTTAACGACTACTTTAACCATATCAATAGTTCAAAGGTTTTTAAGCAACCTGAATTGGCAAAAACCCTTAGTCGAATCGCAGAGTTTGGTGCCGATGATTTTTATCGTGGAAAAACTGCGTCTCTCATCGTAGAAGAAATGAAACGGAGTAACGGACTAATTTCTGCCGATGATTTGCAGCAGTACTCTGCCATATGGCGAGAACCCGTAAGAGCTAACTGGAGAGAGTACGAAATTGTATCAGCGCCACCACCCAGTTCTGGGGGCTTTGCTATTGTTCAGCTCCTTAAGATGAAAGATTACCTCGCTGAGCATTTTGCCAATGTTGATCATAATTCTGCACAATATATTCATCTGATTGCTGAGATGGAAAAACGCGTTTTCGCTGATCGTGCCGAGTATCTGGGTGATCCTGATTTTTTCGATGTTGATATCAATACACTCATCAATGACAACTATGTCAGAAAGCGAGCCGCCGAGGTGAATCCCAAGACTATATCGAGCTTAAAAAGTATTAACCCTGGTTTAGAGTCCCCCAACACAACACATTATTCTATTGTCGATCAGTGGGGCAATGCCGTGTCTAACACCTACACTATCAACTGGGATTACGGTAGTGGCGTGGTGGTGAGCGGAGCCGGATTTTTACTGAATAATGAAATGGACGACTTTAGCGCAAAGCCTGGGACCCCAAACATATTTGGTGTGGTGGGCAATGTCGCTAACGAAATTCAGCCGGGTAAGCGCATGCTGTCATCGATGTCACCCACATTACTGCTAAAAGATGGAGAGGTGGAGATGGTGGTGGGTACCCCTGGTGGCTCAACTATTTTCACCACCGTATTCCAGGTGATTGTCAATATTTTAGACTTTAACATGACGCCAATGGAGGCGGTTGGTGCGACGCGTTTTCATCACCAATTGGTGCCGGCGGATCTCATTACTTACAGTGGATTTAGTATAGACCGTCCATTATCAGATCAAGTCATTAGGGACCTTGCCAGAAAGGGTTACCGTACTGAACCACACTCGTTTGAGTATGGTGATGTGCAACTCGTTATGAAAGATGGAAACTCATGGATCGCTGCATCTGATCCTAGAGATAGGGGTCAGTCTCGCGTTTTTGAACCAACACCAAAAACGCGAGACCAATAAAGTACGCTTGGTTAGAGAGACAGTTGTACTCTAATCCCAAGATTTCTCCCCGGCAACGGCACTTCGTTTTTTACGAAAGACGAGTGGTTTCTGGCCGCTTCATCAAGCAAGTTTTTAGCGAACAGTGACACTGTTGCAGTCTGCTTTTGACCGAAAGTGAAGGTTTTAACGGCATTAAAATTCAGCATGCTAAAGCCACTGGTAACCGTTTCATTGGTACCAGTATCCATTTGAGACTCGACATCCTTTAAATCAAGCTTTAACTCAAGACTGTTTTTGGCATAGGAAATCCCATAAATATTCCTATCCGGCGTCATGCGAGGAATATTACTATCATCACGGAACTCTCCAACCACTGAATCACGACCAAATGACAAAGTCAGGTCGCCGTCACCCAGTGCAATGACAGTACCCATCTCGAGTTCATAGCCAACGAATTCCGCATCCTGCTGCAAATAATTAGCCTTGATTAAGCCGCCATGATCGTCTTCTTCACCATGCTCGTCGTGCGCTTCTTCAGTTTCATCTTGAAGGTAGATGTAGTTGTTGACATTATTTTTAAACAACGTCAATGATCCATAAACTCCTTCGTGCTCATAGGACAGGGTTGCATCAAAGTTAGCTGATTGCTCAGACTCTAAATCAGTATTCCCGATTTCCAATCGACCAGTAGCCAGATGCGGGCCGTTCATGAATAACTCCATAGCAGAGGGAGTTCTTTCAACCATTCCAGCAGAAATGTTCAAGTCAAAATCTTCATTGAGATCTTTACTGAGGCTCATCGCAAAGCT
Organism: uncultured Cellvibrionales bacterium; assembly: GCA_913031645.1. GTDB lineage: Bacteria > Pseudomonadota > Gammaproteobacteria > Pseudomonadales > Porticoccaceae > HTCC2207. The sequence goes on along the minus strand of CAJWFB010000013.1, from coordinate 31,361 downwards.
TGTGGCATTATAATCTTTAGAAAAGTAGTCAATCTCTTCATCATGATGCTCTTCCGCAGAGCCTTCGTCATGCTCGTCATGCTCATCGTCATGCTCTTCTTCATGATGGCTAACTGAGCCTTTTCGTCGTGTGCGGTCATGCCGTATACCCAGATCCAGATGGAACGAATCTACCTTTGCACTCATAAAGTAGCCCACAGTCATTTCTTCACTATCCGTTGGGTTCATAAATGCCTCTTCCCCCACAATAGACATATCCTCGTCCACAAAATTAAGTGAGATTTTTCGAAGAAAGTCATCATTAGATAGATCGAAAATAGCACCATACTCTCGAGATTCATTGCTGAACACTGTTGGTCCCTCTGCATGGTGTTCATCACCGTGCTCCTCACCTTCATGCTCCTCTCCTTCGTGCTCCTCCCCCTCGTGCTCTTCTTCAGCATGCTGCTCGGTCAACGAATAATCAGTATCTCTGATGAAGTAATTGACCTTTTTCAACCAACTATTACTGACGATATATGCGCCTTCTACATTGACCACGTCCGAATCAGTTGTAGAGAAAATTCGCTCTCCCTCATGCTCATCTCCGTGCTCATCACCTTCGTGGTCATCTCCATGTTCGTCTTCGTGCTCCTCACCTTCGTGCTCTTCTCCATGTTCATCGCCATGGTCATCGCCATGAAACGGAATACCATAGACGCTCTCGACACTATTGACAGAGACGCCGAAGTAGCCCCAATCGCCTGCTTTAGACACACCCAATCTCAGCGCTGTATTTTCAAAATCAGAATTAGATAAGAATCCTAAATCTTCTTCATGCTCACCCTCGTGTTCATCTTCATGCTCATCCTCATGCTCTTCATGTTCCTCATCATGAAGTATGGCGCCAGTTGGAACATCAAAATTATCGAACTGGGAGTCCTTGTATGCAAGACTGAAATTCAAACCACCAAGGTTATTCTGATACGACAGATTATGGCTATCGCCGTCATTGACAGACTGTGCTTCGAGACCGAGCTTTAGTTCTGACTCTGTGAAATCTTCTCTTGCAATAGTGCTATCAACAATATTAATGATGCCACCGATAGTGCCATTAGCATAAAGCAGTGAAGATGGTCCCCTGACAATCTCAATTTGTTGCACGTTGTTTAAATCAACATCGTTAACGTGGTCAGCACCAATTCCGGCAACATCCCTTACTACCATTCCATTATTGAGAACTTTAACGCGATTGCCGGACATACCGCGGATGATTGGCTGACCGACGCCTGAACCATAGTCCGCAGACGAAATACCGAGCAAACCGTCTAAGGATTCTCCTAGGCTTTGAGATGCTGATGTTGATATTTCCTCGCCACTGACCACATGCAGTGGGTTTTCGATATCACTCAACGTTTGATCGATCAACGATGATGTGACGATCACTTCTTCTAAAACATTTGCAAATGTATTGACACTTAATAAAGCGCTCACCAAAACGGGAGCATAGATACGTGGGTTCATGGAAGAACCTCCTAAAAAATTTGAATTTAATGTGTACTAGGTAAACTTAAATTAAACTTTAGGTGGTGCTCGAGAAAGATAGGGAGAGAAGCGTGATGGTAAGGACCCTAAAGCTGGCTCCTCGGAAAAAAGATCATCAACAAAGGGAGCAACAGGCAATGCACTAGCAAACGCAGCTAGGCTGCCCTTGAACATATGGCAGCTATCACACTCTAATTGAGTACCTGCTGTTTGATCAAAAGCATGCGTCGCGTCGTGGGCTAAATTATTAGCCACAAGAACTACTGCCATGAGCAGCAGTATCGCGGAGTACTTTTTAAAACTAGACGCTGACAAGATTAAAATCCCTGAACTGACAGACTTCGGTGCAAGAGTAACAGATTAGGCGGCCACTATAGAATAAATTTTTATGATTGCAAGTTTTTAGCGGCCATGCTCTCTGAGAAGCCTGAATCAGTTAGCCGCAGTGCTTAGATACAAAATCGTCCGCACAGCTAAAAATCAATTCTTTTCGTAGTGGATCCATATTTTCCAGTGTTTTACGCATAAACGACAGCCGTGGATTATTCCTCAATACGCCCATATGGCGGCTGACAAACCGCCAGTACAGGCCATCAACAATATTGCACCACTCTCCTTTCTTATAATCACTCATTTTTAAAATATAATTTGACCCGCAAATGTAAGGCTTGGTTGCAAAAATTCCGCCATCAGCAAAGGTTCCCATGCCAAAAACATTGGGCGTCATGACCCACTCTGATGAGTCAACATACATTTCCATAAACCAGTGATAAACATTTTTAGGGTGGACCTCGCACAAAGTCATAAGGTTGGAAATAATCATCAATCGGTTAATATGGTGCGTATATCCGTATCGATCAGAGAAATTGATCGCATCATCTAGCGGCGGAATTCCAGTATCGCCGGAATACCAACTGTCCTTTAAAGACCCACTAAAATTAAAGAAATTACTCTGCAACTGGGTCTCGCCATGATGCTGGTAAACGCCCCTGATAAACTCACGCCAGCCAATAATTTGTCGTAAAAAACCCTCAACCGAATTCAGTGGCACATCGTTCTCTGCAGTGAACGCCAGTACTTTATCAATAATGTCATTGGGTGTAATTAACCCCATATTGAGCGAAGGACTTAAGGCACTATGAAACATAAAGGTGTCATTTTGCAAAATGGCATCTTCGTAGATACCAAAGTTTTCAAATTTAATCGATAGGAAATAATCGATATTCTCAAGAGCGTCTAAGCGCGTGAGAGGCATCCAGACATCATCCATTTGCCCTGGATGATCCGCAAACTTTAACGCAATAATAACTTTCAATGATTCAACATATTGAGACATGCGAGGCTTATAAAGCTCAGGCAGAGGTAGTCCCTTAGGAATCTTTTTGCGGTTATCTTCATCGAAAGACCACTTACCACCCAGTGGCTTTTGATCTTCATCCATCAATAAATTGAGCTTTTTACGTACCTCTTTATAGAAATTCCCCATGCGTAAGATTTTAGACTTGCCGTTGAAGGCCACAAATTCTTCACGGTCTAGTAAAAACATCGGTGAGGGTAAAAATGTCAAGACTAATTTTTTTTGCTCGGCAAAGGCCTTAATTCGAGACTCAAAATCTTTGTCTTCAATTTCAAATACTTTCAGCTCTGTAATTCCATTAACGACAACATGACTAGCTAACTTATCTTCATAGGATTGTTCAAAATCCGGATGTTCAATATCCAGGTACTGGACATTACAGTGAGCTGCCTGCAATTCGTCGCGCTTTTCACGCATAGCGGCTAAGAACATCAGTATTTTTAATTTGTGATGTTTCTCGTAGGTGCAAAGACCAAGGTCTTCTGCCATGAAAATATTGTCGGCACCGATGCTCTGAAGAATATCTAGAGCAAACAGCTGGTTACCGAGAACGAGGAGGGTACTTTTAGACATAGTTCTTTAAACCTTTTAGAAAGCCGCCAATTTATTGTTGTAATACGCACACAGTGAGGTAATTAGCCTTGGATGCTGGTATTAAAATTTCTAAAGTGAAAGTAGTTAACGCCAATTCCTTTATCACTATTATCGATCATCGTACTGGCCAGCAAACTGGCCTGTATGCTTCGATACTGACTTAAACTCCCTATTAACAGAGGGTCAATCAATGTCGACAAAAACTGGCCCGCTCTCTCGGCACTTCTTTTCTCTTGTCTCTGGCCAATCAATAAACCAGGACGGTAAATATTGATGCGTGAAAAGCTCAGTGACTTTATCGCCTCTTCTAACTCTCCTTTGGTACGCAAATAAAAATTTTTGGCATGCGCATCTGCACCCACCGAAGAGACCAGACTTACTCCTGTCGCACCGGCTTCTCGGGCTTTTTTGGCCAGCGCAAAGGCATAGTCAAAATCTACTGTTCTAAAGGCAGTGCGGCTACCTGCAGTCTTAATGGTCGTTCCTAAACACAAATAAAGATGGTTACACGGAGGCAGCTCAGCGTTAATCAAAAATTGTTTAAAATCAACCTTTAGGATTTCAGCATTCGCGGGCAGATCCTCAATCTGTCGTCTAACTAAAGCCAATGGTCTATCTCCATGATCGGCTAGTTTTTGTAGAATATGACTTCCTACCAGCCCGGTCGCACCCGCAACAATCGAATTTTTCATTTAAGTCTCCTAGACTGACCTGTTTAGCATCAACTTAAAAAGAAGATTTTTAAGGTTAATACTATCCCTAAAACCAGTTACATTTCGGTGGAAAAGAAGTGTACAACTAAATAGCATCGATGTTGGTTGTTCCTTACAATACAAGTAGACATTATTTTTTATTACATGCGAGAGACATTAGTATGGATGATTTGGATTGGGCAGAATTTGAGCGCGTTGATTTGAGAGTCGGCACAATTATCGCTGCGGAAATCTTCAAAGAAGCCCGCAAGCCGGCCATTAAAATGAGCATAGATTTTGGTGTTGGGATAGGTATTCGGAAATCCTCCGCGCAAATTACCGACCACTACACACCTGAAGATTTAATCGGTAAGCAAATTTCGGCCGTGGTTAATTTTCCCAAAAAACAAATTGGACCAATCATGTCTGAATGCTTAGTCACTGGATTTACTCAAGCCGATGGTAGTGTAATTCTTGCAGTCCCTGATAAAAAATCAAAGAATGGGGCGCGACTGGCTTAATCGGTTGATTCAAAAAGTTTAATGTTACGTTATTAGGGTCAGAAGAATGAAAAAAAACGCTAATTTATTTGCTCATTTTCAACATCACTTCCCAACGGATCTTAATGCCCCTCTCCTAGTGACTGCTGACGATCGTGAAGTCTCTTATGCACAAGCGGATGAGACGTCTAGTCGCGTTGCTACTTGTTTACTCGCAATGGGCGCCTCTGCGGGGGATCGCATCACGGTACAGGTGGAGAAATCCATCGAAAATCTGTTTCTCTATCTTGGATGTCTGCGGGCTGGGCTAGTCTATCACCCGTTGAACACAGCCTACACAGCATCTGAGCTAGAGTATTTTCTAAACGATGCTGAACCCACTATTATTGTTTGCAATAGTAATTCAGTAGATATCATTGAGTCAGTTATTCCTGATATTGGTTTAAAAGCCCTACTTACTCTCAATGCAGATGGTACTGGAAGCCTCATGGAACATGCCAAAAATGCGATTGCAGATGCAAATGTAGCTTATCGCTCTGGCGATGATATGGCCGCGCTGCTCTATTCTTCGGGTACCACCGGGCGTCCCAAAGGAATTATGCTTAGTCACAATAATCTTCGTAAAAATGCAGAAGTTCTGGTCGATGCTTGGGGTTTTTCTTCCTCAGATCGCCTACTTCACATGCTACCTATCTACCATGTCCATGGTTTATTTGTAGGTCTAAGCTGCGTCTTAATGAGTGGCGCCAGTATGTCATGGCATACCTCCTTCAACGACACTATAGCGATAACTGCACTGTCCGAGTGCACAGTGATGATGGGCGTTCCAACGTACTACACTCGACTGTTAACTAATAGCCGTTTTAGTGCAAAGTGCTGTGCTAATATGCGCCTCTTTATATCGGGCTCCGCTCCTCTCTTAAATGAAACATTTAACGAGTTCGAAGCGCGCTGTGGTCACACGATCCTTGAGCGTTACGGCATGTCTGAAACCAACATGAATACCTCTAATCCTTTAAATGGAGAGCGTCGTGCAGGAACCGTCGGGCCAGCGCTAGCTGGTGTCTGTATCAGAGTTGTTGATGATCATGGTAGAGATACATCAAGGGGTGATATCGGTAATTTGCAGGTTAAAGGTCCAAATGTATTTTCTGGGTATTGGCGGATGCCGGAAAAAACCGCTGAAGACTTTACGCTAGACGGGTTTTTCAATACCGGTGACAAGGCCAGTATTGACAGTGATGGCTATGTGTCGATTGTTGGTCGGTCTAAAGACTTAATCATCTGCGGTGGTCTCAATGTATATCCAAAAGAAGTTGAGCTGGTGGTTGATGATATTCCGGGGATCAAAGAATCTGCCATTATTGGAGCGATTCATCATGACTTTGGTGAAGTCGTCGTTGCGATATTAGTACTAGAAAGTGATGTTACCAATGACAAATCATCTATTGAAAAAGACGTTATTGCTCACTGTAAAGCTCAACTAGCCAACTTTAAAATACCTAAAAAGGTAGAAATAGTAGACGCACTTCCTCGGAACGCCATGGGCAAAGTACAAAAAAATCTATTGCGTGAGAGGTTTGGCAAACAGTGACTCAAAAAGGCTTACAATCAGAGCGTATGCGCCATCAATCTTTACTCGAGTTGATAGCTCGACTGTCCAAGAAGGATGGAATATTAACCTTATGAATATTTTCCTTGCTGCGCTCATCATCAGCATGGCCTCATATTTGGCCATCGGTTGGTATGCTGGTCGCAAAGTTAAAAATCTTGATGATTACTACGTCGCGGGTCGCAATGCCCCGACGCTTCTCATCGTAGGTACTCTGGTGGCTAGCTTCATGAGTACCAATGCCTTTCTTGGAGAAATGGGTATGTCCTATCAAGGTCATGGCCCATTAATCGTGATCATGACAGGCGTAAACTGCTTGGGTTATATATTCGGGGCGCTATTTTTTGGCCGCTATCTTCGACGCAGTCGCGTTCTTACGGTACCCGAATTTTTTGGTCAACGATTTCAGAGCCGACGGCTGCAATCCCTCGCAGGTTTGACCATCGTCATAGGTCTGACTTGCTATTTAATGGCAGTAACCTGGGGTGTGTCTCTTATCGTCTCTAAGGTCACTGAGATGCCTGCCTGGGCGTCTATTGTCTTCGTCTGGTTAGGTTACACAGGGTTCACTCTGTATTCTGGTTCTCGAGGTGTGATTCTCACCGATACTGCGATGTTCTTATTATTCTCGAGCGTGGCTCTGGTCGCACTCTATTATATTATCCAATCAGGCGGTGGATGGTATGCCAGCATTGAGACATTAGCCGTTTTCAAAGATAAGCCTGGAATTATTTCATGGCATGGTGTTGTCGGCGAAGATTCAAACTGGAAAACCCCTGCCGATGCGCTTATTTGGGCGCTCATTTTGGGCGTAGCATGGGGCATTGTCGTGGCTGTGAGCCCATGGCAGACGAGTCGCTATTTAATGGCAAAAAATGAGCATGTGGTCATTCGCTCAGCCTGCGGCGCATCCATCGCAATGTTCCTACTCTACCTTATCAACAGTTACGCAGCGGCGGCGGTCAATCTCAGCAACCCGAATATAGACCCCCCCGAAGGCGTTATGATTTGGGTGGCCATGAATCTCATGCCGACTATTTTAGGTGCAATGTTGGTATGTGGTATTTTAGCAGCGGGTTTATCTTCAGCCTCAACCTTCCTTTCATTGATTGGATTTAGCGCCAGTAATGATATTTTCCAAGGCGCTAAGAATCCTGAAACGCAGCTTAAATCAACGCGTTATACGATTATTATTATTGGGTTGGTGGTTGTCACTTTATGCTTAATTTTACCATCGAACATCTTCTGGATTACCTATTTTGCAGGACCTGTATTTGCGTCATCTTGGGGCGTTGTTGCATTCATGAGCATCTGGAGTAGCCGTATCACTGAGGCTGGTGCTTTTTGGGGTATGCTCACTGGATTTCTAGCCAATATTGCAGCGAACCTGCTCGGGGTATTTACTGACATTAAATTACCCGTCTACCTCGACCCCATTTTACTCGGCAGCGCCTGCAGTTTTATTGCTGTCTTCACAGTTTCTGCTGCAGGCACTGTCAGCACAGAATCAAAATTATTTCGTGAGCATTTGCATCGGCCACCTGAGAAAGACATCAATAAAGAGGAGGTAGCTCGCACATTGATTTGGCCAAAAACCATGATAATCATCGGTGTACTGGTTATGGGATTAATGATCAACTTTTATGCCAAGCCTTATCACTATGCCCTCCAGAAAAACAGTCAATCTGCATCGGAGTTACGACCATGAGTGGTGAAATGTTACTTGCGATTAGCTATGGTTTCATGATGATATTAGGCGGCGTCTTCGTCTGGTGGTACGTCAAAAATCATTATGATGATTAGACAGTGAAAATGACTTAATCTGATAGCTAATGTTATTCCTTAAGCTTACAGGGAGATACAAAACGTGATGCATAATATGTCTGAACCTAATTCAATGATTGAACCACAAGATTGGACCTTTCCAGTTCCCATAGCCTATGGGCCCGGCCGCATAGCTGAGATTGGATATCATTGTCAGAAATTAGGTATCTCAAAGCCACTCATCGTTACTGATAAGGGCAGTCATCACCTACCGTTCATTGGCGATTTACAAACATATTTATCAAAAGCCTCTATCGATTCAGCGCTTTTCACTGGCATTTCTCCCAACCCACTGGCCGAGGATATTAATCAAGGGCGCTCGGTGTTTAATGACGGCCAGCATGATAGCGTAATTGCTATTGGTGGCGGCAGTGCGATGGATGGCGGTAAGTGTATTTGTCTCACAGCGAATAATGACTTTGATATATGGGATTTTGAATTTGAACAACCCGTTCCTAAGATGGGAACCGACCAACCCTTTCCCACGCTTATTACTATCCCAACAACGGCAGGTACAGGCGCTGAGACTGAGAGCACGGCGATGGTAACGCATGCAGAGAAGGGGATGAAATTTTGTGTTTGGCACCCAGATCTTAAGCCATCTCTTGCACTATTAGATCCAGAACTCACCGCTGGACTTCCGGCGACACTGACTGCGTGGACTGGCACAGACGCCATGGTTCACGCTATCGAAGCATTTCTGGTACCTGGATTTCATCCCCTTTGCGATGGTGCTGCACTTGAGGGGCTTGCGCTAGTCTCGAAATGGCTGCCTATTGCGGTGCGCGAACCTAATAATATGACTGCGCGAGGTGGCATGCTCGTGGGTTCCTGCTTAGCGGGGATAGCCTTTATTAAAGGACTGGGTATGGTGCACGCGATTTCCCATATGGTGGGTGCAGAATTTGACACACAACATGGTCTCACGAATGCCATCATCCTTCCTGTTGTGCTGCGCTTCAATTTACCCGGAATGGAGCTACAGGTAACTCGGATGGCGAAGGCGATGGGGTTAGAGAACCACTCTATTGACGGATTTATTACAGAAATTGAACGTATGTTGGATGAGATCAACATTCCTACTTCCCTTCGCGATATTGATGTTCCATTAGATTGCGCCCAAAGAATCGCGGAAAAAGCTATTCTAGATAGCGCTGCAAGTACCAATCCAAGACTGGCCAGTGTGGAAGAAATCCGCGGTTTAGTCGAAACTGCCATACAACAAGCGCGCTGAACGGGAGATAAGGATTATATGGAAAATCTCAAGAAATTTTACATCGGGGGTCAATGGGATACGCCCATTTCTAACGTAACCATGCCCGTTGTGAATCCCGCAACCGAGAAACAAATAGCAACCGTTGCTATGGGTAATGCTGCTGATGTAGATAAAGCCGTGGGCGCTGCCAAAATGGCGTTCGAGGGGTTTTCAAAAACCACCGCAGAGGAGCGTTTAGCCTTACTGTATAAACTCAAGGATGCCACAGAGCGGCGATTAGAAGATTTGGCGCAAGCAATGCGATTGGAAATGGGAGCACCCATCACTATGGCACGTGAGGCCCAAGCTGATGCTGCCATCGGTCATCTTGATGGCTTCATTGAGGCACTCGAGGGCTTTAATCATCATGCAATACTGACTAATGGTGATCATCTTATATATGAACCTATTGGCGTGTGTGGGCTGATTACCCCCTGGAATTGGCCCATGAACCAAATTGCCCTAAAAGTCATTCCAGCGCTTGCCACTGGATGTACCTGTGTACTGAAGCCCTCTGAACATACCCCTATCTCAGCTATGATTTATGCAGAGATTATCCATGAGGCGGGATACCCTCCTGGGGTATTCAACCTCATTAACGGCGACGGTCCTACCGTCGGTTCTGCCCTATCAAAGCATCCGGACATACAGATGATGTCTTTCACAGGCTCAACGAGAGCAGGGAAATCCATTACTCGTGACGCCGCAGAAACAATTAAGCGGGTAACATTAGAACTGGGTGGAAAATCACCAAATCTTGTATTTGCAGATTGTGATCTTGAAACTCAAGTGACAGATTCTATTAACGAATGCATGTACAACAGTGGGCAGTCCTGTGATGCGCCAACAAGGCTACTCGTGGAGAGAAGTTGCTATGCTGATGTGCTCGAGATTGCCAAAAGAGCAGCTATGGCAACTCAGGTCGGAGATCCTAAACACGAGGGTGATCACTTAGGACCACTATTTGATCAAATTCAATTTGATCGCGTGCAAACGATGATTGGTGTTGGGATTGATGAGGGTGCGACTGTATTGGCTGGAGGGTTAGGAAAACCCGATGGTATGGATTTAGGCTGGTTTGTTAAGCCTACCATCTTCTCGGATGTATCAAATGATATGCGGATTGCTCAAGAAGAGATCTTTGGCCCTGTTCTAGTCATCATTCCTTTTGAGGACGAGGATGAAGCCATCTCCATCGCAAATGACACCCCATATGGTCTCGCCGCTTACCTTCAGACCGGAGATCCCATACGTGCACGACGAGTAGCCACTCAATTGCGTGCAGGCGCTATCCATATCAATGGTGGTGGATTTAATTATGGTTCACCATTTGGAGGGTATAAGCAGTCAGGCAATGGTCGCGAAGGCGGTATTATGGGGATTGAGGATTTCCTAGAAAGAAAAACCTTGCATGGGTTGTAAGAGGGTCTTAGATCTTAACTCTAAAGTCTTCAGAAATTGGGCATATACCTGTGCAGCCAATTCGAAATTTGACGGATAGATCTTAAGGACTCAGGTAATCGATAGTCCCACTCAAATACATGCCAGAGATCTTCCCATACACAAAGCTCGACAGGCACTTTGTTGTCTTTCAGGGTATCTCTTAACTGTATTGCCTGACTCATCAACAAATCCCGGGAGCCCGTGGTAATAATACTTGGAGGGAATGACTTATCGAACATACCATTGATTGGAGAGATCATGGGGTCAGTGGGTTCATGCTCTCCAACATAACAATTGGCAGCAAAGTTAATGTGCTGAGCACTTAATGCCGGATCACGTCCATCATTATTGATAACACTATCACCGGAATTGGTCAGATCGCACCACGGCGATAAGAAGGCGGCAGCCCGTGGCAGGGGTATTCCCAACTCCTTAGCTCGAAGCATGAGAGTGAGGCAAAGATTCCCTCCGGCTGACTCACCTACAAAAGCAAGAGGCTCACCACTCATTCCCTGAAATACATTGAATCCGTCATCAATCGCAGCGGGCCATGGACTCTCAGGTGCTAATCTATAATCTGGTATCACAACGGCAGCGCCGGTCTCAATAGCCAATGGCACTGCGATAGTTAGATCCTCAAAAGGACTCCCCGAAACATAGCCACCACCATACCCATAAAAAATTTTCCAATTCACTTTTATCTGAGATGGCTTTACCAATACGCAAGAAACACCAGAAATCTCTCGTGTCTCAATACTTGCCTCATACATCTCAAGTACACGCTCAACTGCCGGGGTAATAGCTTTCCTCGTTTCATTGCGAAGAGCAGCAAGCTTTTCAAAAGAGCGACTTTTTAACGGGTAGTTAGCCTTAGCAAGTACATGCTGAGCTTCGGCACTCAAGTTATTACTAATCAATGACTCCAACCCTCTGTCACAAAAAAAGATATTTTCAATACACTTAATTAGGCGTATAAATGTATTCATCCCCTTTAACAAATTCTTCTGCCAAGGTCTTGTCAACCATAACAGGCATTTGCGTTGTGGGTAAATAAAGTGGTCCGTCAGATTCTGCCTGATGCTCAACCAGCAAATTCTTCAGCTGTTTCACAATATCAGGCCGACTGGCGGCTAAATTATGTTGCTCAGTTGGGTCTCCCGCAAGGTCAAAGAGCCAGTGTTGCAGACCATCCGTGGGCCGATCATTGACCTGCAATTTCCAGTCACCATGACGCACCACCTGATAGTGCCCGTTTTGCCAAAATAAGGTTTCCCGAGTCCAGCTAGCGGAATCTTGATTTATCGTCAAAGGCAATACATTAAGTCCATCTATAACAACACCTGCAGGTTGACTAGCGCCCGCAGCCGCGGCAATCGTGGGCATCACATCAATATGAGCTACAGGGGTTTCAATCACAGTACCTGGAGCAATTTTATTTGGCCACTTAATCATCATAGGAACGCGCAATCCGCCCTCAAACATGGTGATCTTCCAACCCCGAAAAGGTTGATTGACCTCAGGAATACCAATGTAGCCGGCACCTCCGTTATCACTGGTAAAGATGACCAGCGTATTGTCTGACAAGCCCTCGTCATTCAGCGTATCCAAAATGCGCCCCACACTTCGGTCAATCGCTCTAACCATTCCAGCATACACGCGTTTTCGATGCGGTTTAATGTCACCCACAGCGTCATAATCTTCGCGGGTAGCTTGCAAAGGCGTGTGCGGGCCCCAATGCGCCAAATAGAGGAAAAAAGGTCTATTTTTATTGGCTTTGATGACACTAACTGACTCATCGGTCCAATAGTCCGTTAAGTAACCCTTTGGTTTGAATCTATCCGCATCCCCTGAATTAAAAGAATTAGCATAGGTCATTGCCGCCCAAAGAAACTGATCTATCGGGTCAAAAGGTAATTTTGCATTAACAACATCGGGATCATTTTCAGGAAGATACAGTCCACTAGCCATTAGTAAACTATCATCAAAACCCTGTTGATGAGGTGCCATGCCGTTAGCATGGCCTAGGTGCCATTTACCCACATGCGCCGTGTAATAACCGCTTTCTTTTAGAGTCTCTGCGATAGTGACCTCCTCGGCAGGGAGCCCCTTAAGCTCATAGGATGGCTGTCTCGCCTCCATGACCTCATCATAAAAACCGGGTGGAAGATTGTTATCCATGGTTTCAGACAATGCGCTTACCATTTTCCCCATACCGTCCGGCGTGGGTGTAAATTCAAACCCAGTGCGCGTGGGGTATCGGCCAGTCATCATCATGGCCCTTGATGGTGCGCAGGTGCTCGCCCCCGAATAAGACTGAGTAAATACTGCGCCTTGTGCGGCTAACCGATCTATACCGGGTGTTTTAATTAAACCGCCACCAAATGTGGAAATGTCGTTATAACCTAAATCATCAGCGACAATGAGAATGATATTGGGCGGTTGCGGCCCATCAGTTATGGATACGAGCGGGCCCTGCTGCCAAGGGATTTTGCGATTTTCGGCTACATCAACTGTTGAGAATCGATACTTTATGATGGCAAGTAAGATATCGGTGCGTTTTACCCATGCAACAGGTCCAACAGCCATAGTCAGTGCTAACATTATCAATAAAATCTTTTTCAATGGTTGCCCCTCTCACACTTAAAATATTTTATAGCGTGGCCCACGATCTATTGGTATTTTTTTATCCGCTGGCAGGGTGCAAATTCGATCCATGTAGGTCGTGCTTCCATCGACATATTCCCAAACTAATTGCTGACCCTCCATGTAGCGTTTAACCACAATCGGCCCAAAACCGAAGACATTAAACTCAAGGACCTTATTATTCCATGTCATGCTCGCCGAGGTGCGGTTACAATATTCTTTATCGCCAAGGACAAACAATACAGAGCCCTCGGTGTCATTGGAGTTTTCCCCCGCGGTAAGGTTAGGCCCCCCATCATGAATAAGTCCGGAAGAGGTAATGACAGTGCGTGCGCCGCACTGCTCTACACGCTCTACATGTCCAACTTTACCTGTCACGCCTATCCAGAGGCCTCTAATATCATCAGCACCCATTGGAAGGGGCTCTGTGCATTGGGTTAAGACTGGCATTGGAAAATGATCATAGCCACACCCAGGTGTATTTCCTTTCGGTATGTCGACAGCGCGTTTTCCGAGACCCCCTAACTGGGGAAGTTCGCAATAGTTTAATGCACTACCGTCCCCCGATAATGTCACTGGATCTATGGTAAGCGGCGGCCTCGCTGAAAAATAGAGCTGCCAAAAGGCAGCAACCAACAGAACCGACAGTACCATGAATAATCTGATGATGATTTTTTTCACTCAACCTCCAAACTCGCTGACTATATTTCGCATCACTTGCGCTGTTAGCCGCGTAATTAATAACCACAACAGGACGATGGTTAGCTAGCCTAGCAACACTGTCATATTGGCAGTATTGATGTCAATACATTTTTCAGAAAGCGCTGCTCGCCGTCTCGCTAACGTTAGCTCGAGAAGAATATCAGGAGGGGATTTTTAAAGTCTAGCAATAAGTACTACTAAGCGAAGTATTTAAAGACTTATAAAAAAGGAGTTAATGCGGTAATCGCCATTAACTCCTTCGCTATTCTGTGGTGGTATTTACTGGTCGCCTGCGTGCTTTAACCATCTTATTTGCCAAACTATTCCAATCAGATAGATGATCAAAAATGCCAAATGGAAATTGAGAATAAGAGGGTCTTCAAACGAATCCACAAAAGGGTCTCCTAGCGGTAGCCGTCGTAAAAAGTCGGTAATTGCGGGTATCATATGGAATAACAGCGTACTGGTGTAACCCAAGGCCTGAAAGTACTTGGAGAAGCCACCAAACAGCTTGAATTTTTCCATGACAAGACCACCAAAAACTGCCACTAGCGTTAGCACTCCCAACCAATGCGCTATGCCAAAGCCGCCCTGATTGTAGATCGCTAGAGACGACCCGGCGACAAAAATAGTGATGTACACATAAAGCTTTCCTGTCAGGTGCTGCGTGGATATTACTGTGTACTTGCGCAAAGTATAAAACGCAGTTACGAGTGCAAGTACACCAAATATGGTGTGAAACCATCCTAGTAGTGTCATGTCTGGCATATTAAATCTCTCCCTTTTTATGTGTTCGAGCTCAACAAAATCGAAGAGCGCCACGACCAACGCTAGTCAGTTTAAGCTTAGTAACGGTGGATGGCGTTCTATTATTAAAAAAATCGCTTATTTATGAGGCGTTACTAGAAACTTGGTTCCGGTTGCCTGTTTTACATAACTTTGTATTATTTCAGGCTTTAGCATCTCCTCAAAAGAGATCTCTTGGGTGTAGTGGCTAGCAAAAGTTGTTTTAATTTCTTTAGCCACTCGCGCACGCATCTGGCCAAATTTCTCCATGCCGATTCGTCCTATCATTGGCGTTAACAGCCAGCCGCCAAGTCCCCATTGCATTCCAAATGATCTGTTTAGAATCGTTGGCGATTGGTCTAGGCCACCATAGATATACACCTGCTTGTAAGTATCTGAACCATAACGGCTGTATTCTTTAGCAGTTGCGTTTGCAGCAACTTCCATTGCAGCCAGTATCTGTCCCGGAAGCTTGCCTTCATTACCGCCGCCCGTCGCATCGAATGCTAAGGTAGCACCTGTCGCAATTAATGCCGCCACCAAATCTTTAGTAAAAGTCGCCTCGCTGGTATTCACGACATACTCTGCACCCAAGTTTTTAAGCACCTCAACGTGCTCTGCTTTACGCACAATATTTACAAGAGCAATGCCGTCGTCTTTACAAATCTTAACCAGCATTTGGCCTAGGTTTGATGCTGCAGCCGTGTTGACAATAGCCGTATGATTTTCCATTTTCATGGTTTCAATGAACGCCAATGCCGTTAATGGGTTTACAAATGAAGAGGCCGCTTCAGCAGAGGTCGTATTGTCATCCATTACCAAACAGCTGCTGGCAGGTACACATCGGTACTGAGAATACATGGCTCCGCCTGCAACACCTACTGTCTTGCCAATAAGCTCTTTAGCATTAACACCGGCATCAACTACTACACCAGATCCCTCGTTACCTGCCTGCATAGGCTGGTCTAAACGAGGCGTCATCGCTTTCATTAGCGCTGGACGCACTTTCATTGAAGCGACAGTGTCGTCACCAGAACCTGACACTGTTAGGCTGCCTAGATCTGCAGCAAAGGTGGTAAGTAGTGCAAGGTCGGATGGGTTGATCGGGGCAGCCTCTACTTTAATCAGCACTTCATTATCTGACGGCTTGGGCATTGCTACATTCGCAATAGAAATGGTTATGTCGCCGGCACTGGTGACTGTGGAGATTATCTCTTTTGAAGTCTGTTCTGACATGCTGATTTACCCTTTTGGTTTATGAATCATGATGGTTATGTTTTTGCTGAACGGTATGATATATTGACCGGAGTGTTTTTAACAAGTAGACAATATAATCATACCGGTATATAAATACAAACTATGACTAAATGTGCAAGCCCAGTGGTAAACGCCTTAAAGCTTATTGGTGGTAAGTGGAAAATTGCCATCATCTACAATTTGCGGGGTGATCCTGTCAGATTCGGAGAGCTAAAGCGAACTTTATCGCCTATTACTCAGCAAATGTTGACTAAGCAGCTGCGCGAGTTAGAAAGAGATTTGTTAATTGATCGCACAGTGTTTGAGGTCATTCCACCAAAAGTTGAGTATTCTCTGACCGCGTTTGGTCAATCTTTTATGCCAGTAATGGATTCACTATGCAAGTGGAGCACGGAAAACCAAACATTAATGGAAGGTATCTCAGAAAGGAAGGACCCTGCCTCTAATGTTGTTTTAGACTAGGCTAACGCTCAAATACTCTTATTATCAACACGATGTATTAAGTTTTGCTTGTCTAATGGTTATCCCACCCCTAGCCAAGCCAGTAGGGCCGTCCCGCCCATCAAATAAGCGCCAGGCATTTTAAGCAGAATACGATGATTACCTAGACCCAGCACAATAAATAAAGCGGCGCCCAAGAGGTTGATCGCGATGATTGCATAAGCAACACTGCTGACTTCTGGGTAATAGGCTAGATAGCCAAATGTAAAGGTGCTGACTAAAAGGAAGATTGTAAAAACATGCCAGCTCACCAGACTCAGTGACTTAGTCAAAGATTCCAATTCACTGCTGTTAATGTTTTGCATGTAAAGGCGTCCGCCAATAACGCCATGAAAAAAAGCACCTAACAACGACAGCGCCGCTGCCATGATCAAAAACCAAAAACTCATTCCGCTCGAACTCCTCTGTTACACTCGTTATACCAAAGTAACCATACTACATGCATTCAAATCTTAGTTATCCATTTCGCCGGGGGCCAGGGAAAAAACGATTGGTGTTTTGCTGGTAGTCTTTATAGTCCGGCCTTTTTTGCGCCGAATAATACTCCGACGGTACCGCGCCGGTTGTGTAAACCAGTGTGGTATACATCACTTTAGAGGTGAACAACAGACCCAGCCCAAGTAACAGCCAAATTAACGTATTTTCAGTACTCTGTAGTGCCAGCCATGAAGGTATCGCTGCTACTATCAACCCATTCCAGACCATCCACTCAGCAAAATAATTCGGGTGTCGGCAGTAACGCCACAATCCGACATCGCAGACTTGACGCCGTTTACCCGCCTTTTTCATGTCCCGTAAAAAGCCCATTTTTTGAAAGTCAGCCACGGTTTCCAAGGCGAATGCCAATAACCAGATCACTAGGCCGAACACCTCCAATAGTAAAAACTCTGACGTGCTGTTTGAGGCAATAATGAAGACAGGCAATGCTAAAAAAGACGCATTAGCCAGACCCTGAGAAATAGCGTCCACCTGGAGCGCCAGTGGCACATTATTTTTACCCTCTTTTTCCCAGCGTATGCGTTGATATTGATAACGCGGAAACTCGTTCTTTAGCAGACCCATCTGCCACATCTTTAACGCTCCCAAGCCCATGCGTAGACCGATGAGAATTAGCACCATACTCACCGCAAGTGAGCGCAACCAATAACCGTCGCTGTAAAAGAAACTGGCCACTCCAAGTAAAACCAGACCCCAGGGCCAACCAATATCAACATAACTCATTCGGCCGGTACGCCAAATGGGTAGACATACTACCAGACCAAAAAGAACCAGCTGACCAAGTCCATTGATGAGACCAATATCCGCAAAAGACGATGTGTTTAAAACCAAAGCCCAACCAAGTAAAAACGGATAGAGGGGACGTAAGTAATTCATCGGCAGTCAAATTTCCTGTTTAAAATGATTTAAGCCGCTATTCTGACAGTGACAAATGGCTAGATGAATATTTGGCAATATCGCTAGGCTTAAAACGAATATCTCGCCATTGTTTATCGCGATAGCGCGCGGTTTGATCACTAAAATAGTCAGCCTTTGGCGCGCCCGACTGGCTATACGACAAAATAGCCTGAGCCTGGGGGCCCTTATCGCTAAAATTAAGTGCCATTATGAAACTCGAACCATGAGCAATGTTGTAACCGCTGCTACTCAAGGTTTTGCTATCTCCTAAACGATCATTACTGCCTGAGAAGATAGGTGAATCAATATGAGCCCCAGTCACCTGAAGGTTAGCAATGCCCTCATACCGATTACCACCATGCACAGAGAATGTTGTACCAGCGCGGTGTGCTTTCTGTAAATCACCCAATGGGCTGTCCAGCGCAATATCGTGTTCGTTTAAAAGCGAAACAGCCTCTGCAAGTGCGGCGAGTGGGCTGTCCGATTGGCTAAGCCCTGCTGGTGTAATCGCCGGTTTTTTTGTATTAAATTCGCCTGCAAATAGCTGTCCTGGGTACTGTGTCGCGGTGTAGTCATACCGAGTAATCCATTCCCTGAACAATGCTGCACCTTGACTATCTACGTCATAGCGATTATCCCAACGTGCCAAAATGGCACAGGCTTCGGTTAAATCAATTGAATCCTTATTTATGGACACTGTTGGATTCTGTTGGCATTGCGCAAGTAGCTGAGGTTTGAGTAAATGCGCTGTTAACCCAGAGTTATCAAACAGAGCCGCTTGGATCTCTTTGATTGAAAACAGCCCATCCTCACCGCGAAAATCAAATCCGTCTAAGCCTTCCAGCAAATGAATATTCATCCGAGTTCTGGCACTGCGAGGCGTTTCGGTAGCGCCATACAGCGGGGAATAACCCGTTGTTGGCTGTTTTGGATCGCTCAGCCAGTAACTGTCATTGGCGTTAAATACGTAAAACTCACTTTCAATCAATGGCCGCTGCGCAAATGGCGTGGTGCCCGTGGTTAAGGCATCTGGGTGAGAGATCCACTCGTCGCGACGAGTACTTCCATCCAAAATAACCAACCCCTTAGTTAAGTACATTTGCTTTAATTGAGGCACCTTTTCGATGCGTGCATTCCATGCCTTAATGGCTTCTGGACTAAGTGCACCCACATTTGTGTTGTCCAAGTACACGGCACGCCCTTCGGCGCTGGTTGATATGGTGTTGACCCACGGCATCGCATTATAGGTTTTATGCGCTTCGATAAATTCATCCATAGACTGGGCTTTGCCCATTGCCAACCACTGCGACATAACATGAATATTGTCACTGTTTGCATCACGAGCCGCATAAGCTGTGCTGGCAGTCCAGCCAAGGCCTGGCATTTCAACAACCGGCCCATGATGGCTAAACCAAACCGTTGTGGTCTTTATTTGCATCCCATCATCAGTTTGCATGTTGACCGATACATCCCGCGCTTCGAGAGAGCGCCACTCTCCCTCGTAACGGTACTGCGTTGGGTCCTCAGGATTCAAACTAAGTTGATAAAGAACAACGCGCTTAGAGTCTGACACTGTATGTGTCCAGCCAACGGCCTTATTGAACCCAACAGCAACACCCGCAGTGCCAACTAAATTAGCGCCGTAGACGTCTAATTCGCCAGGAATAGTCAAATGCTTTTCCCAAAATCGGCTTGTGCCATACCAGGGATAATGTGGGTTAGCTAATAGCGCGCCGGTGCCATTTTCAGTGGCCTTGGCGCCAAACGCCCATGCATTGGACCCCATACCTTCGAGCTGAATAGCATTGATTGCCGCGACTTGTTGTGAGTACGATACTTCAATGGCGCCAACTGTTTCTGGGGGTTGAGCCGCTACAACAGCGCCCGCCATGCGCGTTAGGGTATGCACTAAGGCTACATACTGCGTCATAAAATCTTCTGCACTGGCGGACCTGACCCAGGGTGCATTATCACACCAGGAGCCAAATTCGCCTGAGGAATCCTTAAGATAGCGGTTATAACCTGCCGCATACCCCCCAATCCATTCTTTGATCCTTTCAGGCTGAGCGCTAAGTGCCTCACGGCCCTTATCTGGTATTTTTAAGGCCTTAATGACCATGTCACTATGCACATAAGCGCTGTCATGACCCGCCCCCAGATACTGCGCGGTTTCACCTTTAGCGGACATTAGGGCAACAGCCATATTGCACACGTGATCTTGTGCAGAGGCATAAGCTTCACCGTATCCTAGGCTACCGTAGTTCGCGGCTTTAATATGGGGAATACCAAATTCTGTACGGGTAATTTCCACTTGATATTGTAATGAGTTCTTAGTCTCGGTCTGGCATCCAGCCAGAGCGATCATTGTTATACCCAGTGGAACATAAAAAAATTTCATCTCTCATCCTTGATTTAGGTTATTGGTCAGTTTGGGGGTTAAAAAGCGCCGTATTTCATAGAAATGTTTAAATTATTTTAGCGTAGTCTAAAGCAACCTAACTGAAGTACACAACCCCAGTGAAAGGCTTCATTGCGTCTCTAATAGATTATTTAAGTGCTAAAAAACGGTGCAGGCCCAATACTGAATTCCTAAACAATACTTATGGCTAGGAAAAGTCGAAGTGGTTTTTTAGGCGTTTATGACGCTCGGATCAATGTGCCATACTCTGCGTTACCTTTAGCAATACTATTAAATGCTGAGGCATCACGAGTATCAACAATGGCAATAGTATCGACACCTGATTCTAACAATGACAAGGCTTCTTCCACCTTTGGTATCATACCATCGACAATGACGCCGCTAATGATATGCTGCCTTGCCGCGGTTGCGTCTAAAGAGGGAAAACGACTGTTTGGATCTTTTATGTCGTGAAAAATACCACCGATGCCGGTGACAAAAA
Source organism: uncultured Cellvibrionales bacterium (assembly GCA_913031645.1). Taxonomy (GTDB): domain Bacteria; phylum Pseudomonadota; class Gammaproteobacteria; order Pseudomonadales; family Porticoccaceae; genus HTCC2207. Next base: position 10,376 of record CAJWFB010000013.1, on the reverse strand, counting down.
TGAGCAGTTCTGCCGACATTTGTCGGGCAATCTGCACCACCGTGGTATCGGCATTAATATTAAAAACGTCACCCTTAGCATTGATTCCTAAAGACGCAATGACGGGCACTATATTAGCTGACAATAAGCTACCTAAAAGCTCAGTGTTAATCGACGTAACATCGCCCACTTGACCGAAGTCTATAGGTTCAGAACCTCCACCGGACACTTTTGTCAGTGGACGCTTTTCGGCCTGAATAAGCTTCCCCGATGCACCATGGCAACCAAATGCATCGACCCCATTAGCCTGCATGATAGATACAAGATCAACATTTACCTGGCCACATAACACCTGTTTAACCAACACTAAATCTTCTTGACTAGTAACCCGTCGCCCGGCAACTTTACGTGGCTCTATACCGCAGCGAGATTGCATCGCAGACAGTTGTGGTCCGCCACCATGCAAAACTACTACGCGCCAATTCTCACTGATTAGCCCGATCAGGTTTTTTGCTAAACCGACCCGTTGAATCTCATCGAGTAAAATATCGCCACCCACTTTGACCACCGCCAGAGGTCTCTGGTCCACTTTAGAACCCCCCTGATTAATCATGGCCACATCCCTAATGAGTCCAACTGATAGTTATTGTCGTGGCCGGTCATCAAATTAAAGTTCTGCATAGCCTGACCTGCACCACCTTTGATGAGGTTATCCAATACGCTGGTCACACATAATGTTTTTGACCCGTCACTGTGGGTCTCACTGATATCAATACCAATTTCTATACGAGCAGAGTTTTTAATGGCAACAACCTCCGGAGCAATGCCCTTGGGTAATACCGAAATTAACGGAAAATCGTGGTAGTAGGCTTCATACATTTCACGCAATTCATCCTCGCTGAGACCGACGGGCATATCAAGCTGAGTAATTGACATCATTCCTCGCGAGAGTGGCGCAGAGACAGGTACAAAATCGAGCTTGACCTCACCCGCCCCTGCCGAGGTTAAGGTTTGCAATATTTCTGGAGTGTGCTGATGATCAAAGACTTTGTAGGCTTTCAAATTGTTGCTGCGGACAGCGTGATGATTACCCGCCTGTGGATGCACCCCTGAACCACTTGAACCGGTCAAAGCCACAATCCTAACCGCCGATTTGCGCATATGACCCGCATTCGCCAAAGGAAGTAAAGACGTGGCTATGCAGGTGGCAAAACAACCGGGGTTAGCCACATGTTTGGCGGTCTTAATTTGCTGCGCATGCAATTCAGGCATGCCATAAACAAAGGAGCCTAAACGGTCAGGACAAGGGTGCTGATCTGCATAGTAGCGCGTGTAATCGCTGAGCTTTTTAAGACGGAAGTCACCGGACAAGTCGATAATTCGAACATCTAACTCAAACAATTCCATAGCCACTCGTGCTGTTATTACATGTGGCATGGCAAGGAATACAATGTCCGCGCCTGCGGCACACTCACGTGGTGGTATATCTTCAAGAATAATGTCACTCAGTCCCCAGAAGGAGCGATTAACTTCACCAATATTTTTGCCGATATGATCCTTGCTAGAGACGCGCAATATTTCTACATCTTCACGACTCAACAAATTACGCAGTAACTCGGCTGCAAGGTAGCCTGAGCCGCCAATAATAGAGACTTTAGTTTTGTTCATAGGGTACTCGCTTCTACGTTATCTTGGGGCCTGATGATGACCAGTGCTCGTTGCCCAATAGCAACCTGTTCATTAGGAAATAAAATTCGCTCGCCGCTGCTAGCCACAATGTACTGGTAGTCTTTGTCTGTTGCCAACACATCGCCCACTTCAAATTCTGTAAAATTGACCGTATCACTTGAAAAACCAAGACGAAAATTGTCAGTTTGCTTGAGTACCTCAACGGCAACACTAAAGCGTTTGGCAACTTTATTATTCATTGGCAAATATTCATCATCACTGATCGTAGCCTTAAGTCCGGCGATCACTGACGAAAAATCATCTAAGTCATTTTCACCAAACGGTTTTACTTGCCCAAGCTCGAGTGTGAAACTGGTTGCACCACAAGTGTTGGCGGTAAAGGCCGAATACGTTGGACTATTTTGTTGTGTACTTAATATAGCTTCAATGCCCCACTGCCCTAATAAGCCGTATTGATATCCAGTGGTCGGCAATTCACAGGCATTGGGGGAGATCGCGAATTTCTTATACACGGAGCCTCTAATAGCAGTATGCAAATCGTAGTGTACTTTTTGTAGCGCCGGCTGATTGAAAAAATGCTGACTATATTTCATAAGCCGGCGACTTCTCTCTCGCTCATCGCTATCATCACTTTTAGGGGTGAAATTATTATTAAATAGTCGGTTCATATTTTCGACTACTTCGCGACAACTTGCCTTTATTGATTGTAGATTGGCGATCACGATCAATAAATTTTGCTTGACCACTATTTTCCCAGCAAAAATATCACTCACTAGCTGATCGATAATTTCTATGGGTGCAGTTTCATTGCCATGAACACCTACAGACAATAAAATAGACTGTTGCAGTGAATCCCCCTGGGGATGAAAATACAGAACGCCATTATCCCACAGCTCGACCCTAACATTATTGTCGATCATGAGGTGAGGCTTCCCCTCAATAGGCTTGCCATTTAGCGTAAAGTCCAAAAAGCTCCGTTTACCAAATAACTTTTGCTGAGAATTTGTCATTGCATTAAACCTGCTGAAACTCGTAAAAACTGCCGAGCTTCATAATTTGTGTTAACTCATCCAAGGCTGTTCTGCTCTCAAAAAGTAAATCGGGGTCGGCCAAGTCATCGCTGCAAAGCTCATCTCGATAGTGTTTGTCGACCCACGTATTCAATGTTAAAAATAGCTCATCGTTAAACACAAAAGAGGGGTTAACCTGCGCTAGCTCTTGTTCATTTAGTACCACTCTTAGGCGCAAACAGGCAGGACCACCCCCATTACGCATACTTTGACGAACATCGACAAACTCTAAGTGTTTAATGGGCGTATCTTGCTCAATGAGCTCCAACAAATAATGATAGACACTTTTATTTTCTTGGCTTTCCATAGGTAATATCAGTGTCATACCCTCTCTGCCCGGGATATCAACCAGTTGTGAGTTAAACAGGTAAGACTTTATGGCATTGTCTAGCGATACCTTCTGCTCAGGTACCTGTATAAAATGGATCGGCTGCTCGCCATAGGCACTCTTTACTTGTTCAAATAAGCTCGCTTTGTCGGCAAACGCGAGTTCATGCATAAACAGTACATTTTTATTACTCACACTAACCACATCATTGTGGAACCCACCTGCGTCTATCACCTGCGAGCTTTGGCAGGCCATAACCACTTTGTTAGATAGCAAGCCATGCTTACGCGCTATGGCCATTGATGCCTCTAAAGATTGTCTGGCCGGAAAGCGGCTAGCAGTGTTATAGGGTCCAAAATCGTGCCTACCATAGACGAACAGCTCTACGCCTTGCTCACCATATTGAGCACACAGCCGATTATGATTGGCGGCGCCTTCATCACCCAAATGTATACCGCCCTGCAGCGCATCATGGTGACAGAAATGGTTATCATTATTGAAAATGACTTTAAGGATATTACTGGTCATGTTGTGCTCTATGGAACGATGAAACATGCTTTTCAAGTTGGCCGGGGTAAAGTGAACTCGCCCATCATTAGTGTCACTGCTGGGTGATACTGTAGCGGCATTAGCGGCCCACATTGAGGATGCTGAGTAGCACATGGCTAATAATCCAGGTGCAAATTTATAGGCCTTTTCTATGACCGCTTGATCAGTGCCGCTAAATCCCATTTGCCGCAATGTTGGAATATGCGGCCGTTCTTGAGGAATTAGAATCCCTTGCTTTAGCCCCAATTGATGCATTCGATGCATTTTTCCCAAGCCTTCTTTGGCAGCTCGACGCGGGTGTGACAGGAGTTTGGCATTATTGGTTGAGGCCAAATTACCCTGTGACAAACCCGCATAATTGTGGGTATTGCCAATCAGTCCATCAAAATTCATCTCAACGGTATGGGACACGTTTCACTTCCTATTCTCTATCAAAAATCACGGCGAACAAGCCAAGCCTCTATACTAGGGAAAGCCTATAGCTTTACATATCTCACTGAATCATCCACTGATAACTTCAGTCCACTTAAGGTTTCTGCTGGCAGCTTTACATTGCCATCAGCCATTATTTCGATGCCACTAATACAGGTCGCAAAGGAGACAATGTCACCGCCGCACACCAAGTATTGGGTGTCACCACACTGGGCTGCTTCGCCTGCAATAGTTCCAACCGCACTGGATCTAATGGTGTCGAGTTGGTCAATAAATGTATCAACACTGGGAGCGCCATCAAAGATATCGATCTGACCACGCCAAAGAAAGCCCTCTTTTTCCAGCATCGCCAAGGCCGCCTTACCCTGATCATTGGGACGACCAATGACATCCCGCGCTTCTTTAGAAAGTAAATTGACATAAATGGGCTGCTTGGGCATCAAGTCAGCAATAAACTGATTGCCATTTACCGCACCAAACAAATCGGCTGCCGCAAAGTCCATGTCGAAAAAATGCTGACCTATGGCATCCCAAAATGGAGAGCGGTCATGTTCATCAAAATAACCTCGTAAATCTGCCATTACCTGATCAGGAAACCGATGTCTGAATTGGGCCATAAACAAATAACGGCTGCGGGCCAGCAACTTACCATTACCTTTTTTACGGTAAGGTTGATCGAGAAATAATGTCGCTACTTCAGCAAAACCCTCGAAATGATTCGACAGATTAAGCGTTTCAACGCTCACCTTTTTATTTAAGGCTTTACTGTTGTGAGTAACTTTATTAATTTTGTAGGAGTAAAACTGATCATCTTCTCCCAATTGCGAAATAATGCCCGCGGTACCGGCCAATCGCTTAGTTTTAGTATCTTCCATCACCAGTAAATAATTTTCACGCCCAGGTTCAGTAACCTGCTTCGACAAACTCGAGGTGGATTTTTCAATTTTTTTGATCAATGCATCCCGGTCGGGTGGCAGTGTGGTCATCCCCGGATATGCTGCCTCAGCTAAGCGCATTAAATTATCAATGTCTTCTTCCCTAATTGGCCTAACGATAATCATAATAAACGACCTTCATGTCACATTTAGCTTCAAATTTAATTTCGCAGTAAAACTTACAATACCCGTGCCATCACACTGCGCACTGACTGATCAAATATATTAACAATATCGTCAATATCTTTTTGTGTGCACGTAAGCGGCGGCGAAAATGCCATTGAATCCAATGACGGTAATGGCCGTGAAATCAATCCGTTTTCATAGCACTGTTGGGCAACATTGGCAGAGATTTTTGTCTCTTTATCAAAAAACGTTTTATTGGTTTTGTCTTTGACTAACTGCACTGCGGCAATCATGCCTGCGCCGCGCACCTCGGCAACAAAACGGTCATTGGCAAAGCGTTGTTTTAATTGCTCATGGAAGTAGGTACCCACGGTAGCAGCGTTATCAACCAAATTTTCTTTTTCAATAATATCTAAATTGGCCATGGCAACAGCCGCACCAATGGGGTGCCCCGCATAGGTATAGCCGTGCGCGAAGTTGCCATACTTTACCGAACCTTCTTTCAGTAATTGCCAAATTTCATCAGTCACAAACGAGGCCGAAAAAGGAAAGTAGCCACTGGTTAATGCCTTTGCCGTTGTCATCATATCTGGCTTAAGGTCATATAATTCGCTACCGAACCATTTACCTAATCGGCCATAACCACAGACAACTTCGTCGACAATAAATAAAATATCATAGCGTTTGAGAATCTTTTGAATGGCTTCAAAATACCCTTGAGGTGGTGGCACAACGCCACCAGCGCCTAATACTGGCTCCGCAATAAATGCTGCAACTGTGTCCTTGCCTTCGCGCAGAATCATCTCTTCTAGCTGTTGTGCACGCCGCGCTGAAAAATCTAATTCCGTTTCACCCTCTAAGCCATACCGAAAGAAATCGGGAGACTCTGTATGCAAAACATTGTTCATCGGCAGATCAAAGGCTGTATGAAATGATGGCAAACCAGTCAGACTGGCGGTGGCTAGGGAGGTACCATGATAAGCTTGCCAACGAGAAATAATTTTCTTCTTTTGTGGCTTGTTACGAATATTATTGATGTACCAGACAATTTTCACCAGGCTATCGTTACCATCAGATCCACCGCTGCCAAAAAATACCTTGGTCAAGCCATTGGGGACTTTTTCTAATAGCCTCTCTGCCAGCTCTATCTGCGGTGCATTCGACATGCCCGAAAACGTATGATAATAACTGAGTTGTCGGGCAGCCTTTTGCATAGCATCCGCTAACTCTTCACGTCCGTAACCGACATTGACACACCACAAGCCCGCCACCGCATCAATCAATTGCTTACCCGCGTCATCACGTAAGTAAATCCCCTGACCGGACTCAATAATTTTAGAGCCGTTGCGCGCAAAATCGTCGGCATTGGTGGCAGGATGCAAAATGCTACTAGCATCAGTGGCGGTTAGATTTTTCATTCAATATTACCTATCAGTTTGTGTGACAATCACTCATATTTAATGACCCAAACACGTCAAAGGCCCATTGGTTAATAAAGAGATAGTAGAGCGTTAGAATGCTAAACGATATAGCATTTTTTTATATAAAATGTACTAATATTTGGCATATTGTTAGGCATAAATGTCATTTATGTTAGTTTGAAGTCATAATACCGCCTTTACCTCACAAACAGTGTAAAACTATGAAAGACAACAACCGAACGGTGAGCTATGACTCATTGGACCGCAATCTCATATCCATGCTTCGCACCGACGCAAGAGCGTCGATATCAGCATTAGCGCAAGCGCTAAAAGTGTCACGAGGAACTGTGCAAAATCGTCTCGATAGGTTAATTGCTACCGAAGCCATTATTGGTTTCACCATAAGAGCTAGTGCGAGCGTTGACGATGGCGCTATTCGCGCCATTATGTTGATTGAAGTAACAGGCAAGTCCACTTCTCAAATCATCTCCAAATTGCGTGGACTACCTGAGTTACAAAAGGTGCACACCACCAATGGCGCATGGGATTTAGTTGCCGAAATTCAAGCATCAAGTTTGGCGGACTTCGACCAGGTATTAAGAGAAGTACGATTAATTGATGGCATTGCTAACAGTGAAACCAGTATCTTGCTCAGCACGGTATAGTCTATCGACACATGGCATTCATTTATTCAATACTCATTGGATCGCGGCCTCATATCCCTGCTTCGCATCGACGCATGAGCGTCGATATCAGCATTAGCGCAAGCACTAAAAGTGTCACGGGGAACTGTGCAAAATCGTCTAATTGACCTAAAACAGGTAAAGGGAATATTTTGCATGTAACCTTTACTTCTCTTTAATACCATGATAAGTTTACGTTACATTTCATGATGAGATGTATCACAACTATAAACAGGAGTAGTTATGGAAGGCACAATAGCGTTATTAATACCGTTAGCAGGCATATTGTTTCCGATAGGAATTATATTTGTTATTTTCTTTTTTACTAACAAAATAGAAAAACACAAATATAACGCAATTATTGAGGTTTCTAAAAATATCGATGACCCATCTAAAATTGAAGAAATTCTTGATACTTTAAATGACAAAAAGAAACCCATTGATTACAGACGAAGTGGCGTAATCACGTTATTTGTTGGTGTTGGCTTGTTTCTTTTTGGTCTGTTCTTTATCGATATCCTGAAGGGTGTGGGTCTTCTCGTCGCTGCAATTGGTGTTGGCTCAGTAATTGCCGGATACCTTTATCCCAACGAGAGTAGTGAAATCACAAAAGCAGTTGAAAAATTTGAAGAGTAAAATTAGTGGGTAACCATCATAAAAATCTTTTAAATAATCTTGAGCAACTGAGAAAAGCTGCAGGTTTAACGCAACAAGAACTGTCAGAGAGTGCGGAGGTTTCAAGGAAAAGTATCAACGCAATCGAAAACGGAATTTATGTTCCCTCTACCGTTCTTGCGTTGAAAATCGCGAAAACCTTGAGCTGCTCTGTGGAAGATTTATTTGCATTGCCATGAATTTATCACCGGGAGTAGTTTTTATCCTTAAAGCTCTTACAAAAACGGGGTTGAGTCACGGGTAAGGTGTTGCCGATCAGTCTACGTTGCCAATTTGATATTAGAGATTCTAAAAAAACTAAAATGAAGTAATGGGGTAGCTATGAGTAACTCAATTTTCACAAAAGACGGCACTGCCCAGGGAGTAGCCAAACAACGTTTAATAGAGACTCTAGCCGAATCTGATGTACGCATCATAAACGATCCCTATGCGGATAGATTTGTTATAGGTAAGAGCGTTATCAAACTAATGGGGCATAAACTTAACGTCTGGTTAGCTCAAAAGTTTGCTCCCGGTTTTCATGAACATCTAATTTCGCGTACGCGCTTCATCGATGATCTAATTAAAAAAAGTGCTGCCGGTGGGGTAGAACAATATGTCATTTTGGGTGCAGGATATGACATGCGGGGCCATCGGCTCGAGCTTCCGTCTTCACTCAAAATTTTTGAGGTGGATCAGCTAGAGGTCCAGACAAAAAAGCGCTCTAGACTTCCCAAAGAATTACCCAATTCGGAAAATGTCACTTATGTGACTGTTGATTTCACTCGCCAGTCGTTAACTCAGCAACTGATGGATGCTGGTTTCGATCAAAGTAAGTCTACTGTTTTTACGCTCGAGGGTGTCTCACAGTACATCACTAAAGAAGCTGTTAGTTCGACGATTGAAGAAATTGCTAAACTTACTCAAAAAGCTCGTTCAATTTTTTTCATGTCTTATGTTGACGAACTTCTCAATGAAAATCCTGACGCTTGCTTTGGAAAAGGGTATCCAAAAGCTGCAACACGCGTTAAATTAATAAAAAAATTATCCGCGAAGGCCGGTGAGCCTTGGATATCATTTTATAGTTTTGGGGAAATAGAAAGCCTACTTTCGCAAAATGATTATTCAATAAAAGAGTGCGTAACTTTAAAGGATCTCAACTCTCAGTACTTTGCGCCTGTTGGAAGAACCCTTACTGAGAACCAATTATTTAATCTTGAGCATTTTGTCGTAGCAAAATCTAAGCGTCGATTTTATTCTCATTGAATAATCATCTTGACTGAGAAACTCAGTAAAGCCAATGGTGTCAGGGCATGATATTATTTTTATGTCAGTGTATTTTAGAACACTTTGGTAACATAGAAATTCCAGAAAAAACTAAAAAGGAGAGAACGAGTAATTATGAAACTTAAGGCTGTATTTCTGAGCGCTATGATTCTCTCTATGAATCTTGCTTCACTCGAACAATATAGTGAGAAATTAAGAATACTTGTCTATAACACTCACGGGCTTCCTGAACTATTTATAAGTGATAATCCAAAGAAACGCTTTCCTGTCATAGGTAAAAAAACTCAAGACTTTAGCATCTCCTTGCTACAAGAGGACTATTCGCATCATGAGGAATTATTAGCTGGCTTAGGGGAGGAAAGCCTCGCTATTCGTGGCGAATTAGGTGGTCGTTTAATATGCCCCTTCTGCACTGGTTCAGGATTAACGTCTGTATTCAATCTACCTAAAAATTGGACCATAGAAGTAGAAAATCAAACTTACGACACTTGTTCGGGCTGGTTAAGAGGAGCAAATGATTGCTTTGCCTATAAAGGTTTTCAACTGATAAAAATAACACTGCCAAGCAATAAAAGATTTTTTATAGTTAATACGCACATGGATGCAGGCAGAAGAGATTCTGATAGGGCAGCAAGAGAGAAACAGTTAGCGCACATTATCTTAACTATAAAGCAAAGAACGACTGCTGAAGCTTTAATTATTGCTGGAGATTTGAACCTAAATTCTAAAAATCCTGAAGACGTAAAACTCTTAGAAAGCTTCAAGGAAGCGCTGAGATTAACAGATTCTTTTACAGGGCATAAAATAAGTAATAAATGGACTATATTGGATTACATTTTATACAAGCAAGGTGACGAGTTAGAGTTTAAGATTATTTCTGTTGGAGAAGACGAATCATTTGTCACAGAAGAAGGCCCTTTAAGTGATCATCCTGCTCTAATTATAGAATTGTCAATTTAATGGAGGTAGCTTCAGGTTAAGAATTGGAACCATCACGTTCTTACTCAACATTGGCTGATGGTTGACTGGAAACATCTTCGGTCAAAAAACAAACCCCAGTATCTTTAGTGACGATGCGCACAGCTAGCGGGCGTAAAATCACGGTATCAAGGACTTATACAGCTAAAAACTACCTCTGGCGTCTGCCACTAGCTTATTGGCGCCCTGCTTAATGAAACTATGATCTGAAGACATTAGAAAAAATGTTACACCCCGCTCTCTCC
>CAJWFB010000012.1 GCA_913031645.1 uncultured Cellvibrionales bacterium | reverse complement strand
ATGAGACGGGCCGTGGGTCGGTCAAGATGCGCGGTATTTGGCATAAAGAAGATGGCGATGTGATTGTCACCGCTCTGCCGTTTCAAGCGTCAGGATCAAAAATTCTTGAGCAAATTGCCGCGCAAATGCGCAACAAAAAATTGCCCATGGTAGAAGACTTGCGCGATGAGTCAGACCATGAGAACCCTACACGGTTGGTGATTACCCCGCGCTCCAATCGGGTTGATCTAGAAAGCTTAATGGATCACCTTTTTGCCACTACAGACCTAGAGCGCAGTTATCGTATTAACCTAAACATTATTGGTATTGATGGTAAACCGTCAGTGATGAACTTGCGGCAAATCCTCAAAGAATGGTTGCGCTTTCGTATCGACGTAACGCGTCGTCGCCTCGAGTACCGACTGCAAAAGGTGGACAAGCGACTACACCTCTTGGATGGTTTGTTGATCGCCTTTTTGAATATTGATGAAGTGATTAATATTATCCGCACTGAAGACGAACCCAAGCCGGCTTTGATTGCTCGGTTTGGTCTTTCAGACATTCAGACTGAATATATTCTGGACACTAAGTTACGCCAGTTGGCACGACTTGAAGAATTTAAAATCCGTGGTGAACAAGATGAGCTAGCAGCCGAAAAAGCGGAACTAGAATTACTACTAGGTTCAGACGTTCGGTTGAAAACCCTGGTTAAAAACGAGCTAAAAAGTACCGCTAAGGAATACGGTGATGCGCGTCGCTCACCACTGAAAGAACGCGGTGAAGCTCAGGCGTTTAACGAAAAAGATCTGTTAGTGGCTGAACCCATTACCGTGGTTTTATCCGACAAAGGTTGGGTTCGAGCGGCCAAAGGGCATGAGATTGATCCAACCACCCTGAGCTATAAATCGGGGGATAAGTTTCTGTCATCAGCGTTTGGGCGCAGCAACCAAAATGTATTCTTACAGGACTCTACCGGTCGCTATTACTCATTGGCGGGTCATACCCTGCCATCTGCTAGAGGTCAGGGTGAACCAGCGACAGGGCGCTTAAATTTACCCTCAGGTGCACTGTTCACTCATGTCATTATGGGTGTGGATGAGCAAAAAGTGCTGATGGGTACTGATGCTGGATACGGATTTGTGACTAAAGTTGGCGATCTATTTACCAAGAACAAAGCCGGTAAAGCAGTCGTTAGTATTCCCAAGGGCGGTAGAATCTTACAGCCCAAAATGGTCAACCCACAGGACTCTCATATTGCGGCAGTGAGTAATGAAGGTCGCATGTTAGTGTTTCCAATAACTGACATTCCTGAGTTAAGCCGCGGTAAAGGAAATAAAATTATTAACATTCCGGGCTCGAGGTTACAAAGCCGAGAAGAGTTTGTGGTTGATTATGCAGTGGTTAGTGAAAACGATTCATTGGTTGTTCACTCGGGTAAGCGTTACCTAGTCATGAAGCCCAAGGATTTAGAGCACTACCGTGGAGAGCGTGGCAGACGTGGTCATAAGTTGCCAAGAGGGTTCCAAAAAGTGGATCGCCTAGATGTGGATACTGGCAAATAAGCATTTATCTAGACAACAACTGACTCTTACTTTTGTGCTGCGTTATTGCCCAAAAGGTGAAAGCCTTTAAGTAAGTTGAGCGCCTCATAGAGTTGATTGTCGTCAATTAATGATTCTGTTTTGTCGGTGGTTTCCGCTTCCGAAGCGGATGCTTCGCTGACGGTATCTTCAGCTTCTAAATGGCCATCAAGGTCGGCTTCTTTCACTCTGTCTGGGGTTGTGTAGGGACGAATTTCAGCGCGTTCAATGGTGATATCAGGAACGATTCCCTCGGCTTGTATAGAGCGGCCGCTGGGGGTGAAATAACGGGCAGTAGTGAGCTTTACTGCTCGCCCATCGCCCAGAGGCATGACTGTTTGCACAGACCCTTTGCCAAAACTTTGTGTACCCACAATAGCGGCGCGATGATTGTCCTGCAGTGCGCCAGCAACAATTTCTGATGCCGATGCGCTGCCGCCATTGATCAGCACAACAACCGGAACACCATTGAGAATATCCCCTGAATCAGCTTCAAAACGTCGATTAGCACTGGGCAAACGACCCTCTGTATAGACCAGCGTGCCACTATCGACTAAGGCATCAGCAATAGTTATAGACGCGGGAACAAGGCCACCAGGATTATTGCGTAAATCTATGATTAAGCCGTTTAGAGGGGCATCATTACTGGCCTGTAAGTGACTGATTTCGGCAATAAAGTCTTCTCCTGAACTAACTTGAAACTGAGCAATCCGCACATAACCATAGTTAGGTTCTAAGAGGCGGCTGCGTACTGCACTGATTTGGATAATATCGCGAGTAATATCAAAGGTGAGCGGCCCGTCTTCACTCTCACGATAAACAGTCAGTTCAATGTTGGTACCCTTTTCACCGCGCAGTTTGTCGATGGCTTTCTGCAAGCCCATACCACGGATTGGTGAGCCGTCCATTTCAATAATTAAATCACCTGCTTCAATGCCCGCTTTATCGGCAGGGGTGTCATCAATCGGTGAGATCACTCTTATTAAGCCGCCATCTCCGGCCACTTCCATCCCCAAGCCACCATACTCACCAGTTGCGTTTTCTTGTAGGTCGCCATAGTCATCAGCTTTTAAATAGGTTGAATGGGGATCTAGCCCTGTGAGCAAGCCAGCAATTGCATTTTCAAGCAATTCCGTATCGGTGACCTCTTCTACATAACCGAGACGAATCTGTTCAAATACTTGAGTAAATGTGCGTAGCTCTTTGAGTGGTAATCGGGTTTCCGAATCCTTGGCTGCGCCGTCATCGGCGGTTACCAAGAGCGTCTGTGATTGTGAGCACAATGGCAACAACAATAATATCGTCAAAATCAGTCTTCGCAGCATGGTGTCTTTCCTTATAATGGCTGTTGTTTATAGTATATCGCTAGGACTTTTGCAGCCACATTTTTGGGTTAGTGGGTTGTCCTTGGCTACGAATTTCAAAATATAACGCTGGCGTCGATAGTCCGCCAGTATTCCCGGTCCTGGCAACCGTTTCGTTGGTTCGAACCCAGTCGCCAGTATCTTTTAGTAGTTCTTGATTATGCCCATACAAGGTCATATAGCCATCACCATGATCGATGATTAACATTAACCCAAAGCCTCGAAGATAGTTAGAAAAAACGACGCGCCCCTGGTGCACTGATTGCACGGCTGCACCTGCTTTTACGTTGATTAGCCAGCCTTGCCAGCGAACTGGGCCACTGCGTCGTGCACCAAATTTCTGAGCTAACTTGCCTTTGGTAGGCCATTGTAGTTGGCCTTTTCGCGATGTGAATGGCAGAGCGTTGGTGGGCAAAACTAAGTCTGCTACGGCTGCTTCGACGGCATTGAGCAATGCTTCTAGCTCACGACGCTGGCGCTGCAGTTTGGAGAGCTTTTGCTGGTCATCAGCTACCGCGAGGCGAAGTTTTTCTAATGTATTTTCACGTTGAGTAATGCTCGTCTTCAGATTCTGCTGATTGGCAAAGAGTGCATCTTTTGCCGCAATAAGGTCTAGTTTATTACTGTTGATGGACTGGATGATGTCAGTCAGCGCAGTAACGTTGACTAAATACTCATCGATTTTTGTGCTTCTCGCCTCAAGAAAGTAGTCATAATACTTAAACATACGTGCAATTTTTTGCGGGTCTTCTTGATTGAGCAGCAGCTTTATTGGCTCTTGGTCTCCAATTTTTTGTGCCGAGCGCAGTTGTTCAATAATGGCGCCACTCTGCGCATCAATATTCTTTTGCAAACTGCTTTTTTGTTTTTGTTTAGTGACTAATTGTTTTTCGGCAATCTTAATATTGTTGGTAAACTCTCGAATACTGGCATTAATCTGGCCGGCTTCGGTTTCAACTCGTTTTAGATCAGCCTCCAAATTAGCTTGTTGTTCACTTTGTGTCGTTAGGTTTTTTTGTAATTCAGTAATTGTTAATTGCAGACGCTCCAGCTCTAATTGCTTTTGATCTGCAGCACTTACATTGGGCGGGAGCAAGAGCAACACTGTTAGGCTGACACAAAGCACAACCTTATGCAGTGCCGCCACCTTGGGCCCATTATGAAGATATTTTGGCAAGGGCTTGGCGACGGTCATGATCACTCGATGAGCGAGGTGCCAGACATTTCGGTCGGCTTGGGTAAGTCCATTAAGGCTAGCATAGTAGGTGCTATATCTGCCAGCGAACCTCCACTGGCCAGTGTCAGTGTTCGATCACCCACGTAAACCAGCGGCACGGGCAAGGTCGTATGTTGGGTGTGTGGTTGATTTGCCGCTCTATCAAACATTGTCTCAACATTACCATGATCTGCGGTGATAAGAGCTTCGCCACCGGCCTTGGCTAAACTGGCGAGTACCTGTTGCAGGCACTCATCAACGGCATTAACAGACTGCATGGCAGCGTTATAGTCACCGGTGTGACCCACCATATCGCAATTGGCATAGTTACAAATAATAGCGTCAAACCCCCCAGACTCGATGGCTTCTATTAATTTTTTAGTGACCTGTGGCGCACTCATTTCAGGTTGTAGATCATAGGTTGCAACCTTGGGTGAAGGGAGTAGCATGCGCTCCTCTCCCTCATAGTTTGCTTCGCGACCACCGCTCAAAAAGAACGTTACATGCGCGTATTTTTCAGTTTCCGCAATACGTAGCTGGCGCTTGTTTTGCACGGATAAGAACTCTCCGAGGGAATTGATAATAGGGATTGGCGGAAACGCGCAGGGACAGTCTAAGTTGGCTTCATATTCTGTGGTCATTACAAAATGACTGGGTGTGCGCACCACGGGGCGCTCGAATCCTATAAAGTCAGTGTCGACAATGGCGTGGCTAATCTGGCGTGCTCGATCTGGACGAAAGTTCATAAATATTACGGCGTCGCCATCGGCCAGCATTGTTGGCGTGGCATCATCTTCACAGATACAGGTGGCGCTGACAAACTCGTCATTTTCATCGCGTGCGTAAGCAGCCTCAAGCGCAGCCATAGCGCTCTTAGCGCAATAATCGGCGACACCTTCAGTAATCAAACGATAGGCTTGGCGGGTTCGTTCCCAGCGATTATCGCGATCCATGGCATAAAACCGACCAATCACAGAGGCTATTTTTGCAACGCCAGTGGCTTTGCATAGCTGATGAGTGTTTTCTAGAGACGCCTTTGCACTGCGGGGTGGGCAGTCTCGACCATCCAAAAACGCATGCAAATAAACCCGTTGAGAGCCGCGTTTGGCGGCTAATTCAATCATGGCATTAATATGATCTTCATGGCCATGTACTCCTCCGTTGGAGAGAAGACCAAATATATGAACTGCCTTATTATTTGTCACTGTCTCGTCAATGGCATTGCAATACGCTGGGTTACTGTCAAAGTCGCCATCGTCTAAAGCTTTGTTTATGCGCGTAAAGTTTTGATAGATGACTCTACCGGCGCCGATTGTCATATGACCGACTTCTGAGTTTCCCATCTGGCCGTCAGGCAAGCCCACGGCTAGGCCAGAGGTTCCAATAAAGCTGCTAGGATGTCCGTCTTTCCAAAGGTTTTTCCAGACGGGCTTTTCTGCATTAGCCACTGCATTATATTGTGTGTCGTCGCTATGACCGCATCCATCCAGAATCACAAGTACCAGTGGCTTTCGTTTAACGTTCATTGTGGCCCTTTGATAAAACTTCTTTAGTCTATGATTTTAAAACTTTTTTTTTATTTTCGCTATTGCTAAACACTAAATAAAAAACGCTTTTTCTTTACACAAATTCACCCGGTCATGTTCATTTACTGCTCAAGTAATTCCCAACGCTGATAGCACTGACTTAATGCTTTTTGGTAGGTAGCTAGCTGCCGCTCTGTCTTTTCGATCAGTGTACGGTCAGATTGATAAAATTCAGGCGTACTCATCTGCAGTGAGATATCCTTAATGTCACTCTCTAGGGATTCTATTTTTTGCGGTAAATCATTGAGTTCTCGTTGATCTTTATAGGACAACTTGGTGGCGGAAGGTTCACTTTTTACTCGAACAGTAGAGGTTACAACTGCTTGAGCTTTAGGCACAGGATCACGTTGACGCAACCAGTCATCATAGCCGCCAACATACTGGTTAATAGCGCCATCACCTTCAAAAACGAGGGTGCTGGTGACTACATTATTGAGGAATGCTCGATCATGACTGACTAAAATGACAGTTCCTTTGTAATCTATTAGTAACTCTTCGAGCAGATCCAAGGTGTCAATGTCTAAATCATTAGTAGGTTCGTCGAGCACCAGTATGTTTGAGGGCGCGGTAAATAATTTAGCTAACAGTAAACGATTTCGCTCTCCACCGGACAAGGCTTTAACCGGCTGCCGACAGCGATCTGGGGCAAACAAGAAATCTTGTAAATAACTAATGACATGGCGGCTTTTACCGCCGATATCCAGCATATTGCGACCACCAGAGACATTATCTTGAACTGTTTTTTCCTCATCCAAAGCCGACCGATATTGATCGAAGTAAGCGACATTGAGATTGGTGCCGATTTTAATCGTCCCCTCTTGAGGGGTTAACTGTCCCAGTAATAGTTTAATGAGCGTGGTTTTTCCGACCCCATTGCGACCGATAAAGCCGACCTTGTCGCCCCGCTGAATAAGCGTTGAGAAATCACTAACCACCCTGTCTTCATCAAATGAAAAGGAAATATTGGTGGCTTCAGCGACGATCTTGCCCGACTTTTCAGCTTGCTGAATATCCATTTTAGCCGTGCCGAGACGTTTACGTCGGTCTGCATACTCGTTGCGCATGGCTTCGAGAGACCTCACTCGCCCTTCATTGCGTGTGCGACGAGCCTTAATACCTTGGCGAATCCATATTTCTTCCTGCGATAGGCGTTTATCAAATAGTGCATTTTGCCGATCTTCAATTTCTAGGTTTTCTTCTTTTCTGGTCAGATAGGTACTGTAGTCACAGTTAAATTCGGCCAATTTACCACGATCAATTTCAACAAACCGATTAGCGAGGTTATCCATAAAGCGACGATCATGACTTATAAACAGCAGTGAGCCCTCCCATTTCAGCAAAAATTGCTCCACCCATTGAATGGCCTCAATGTCTAGATGATTGGTTGGCTCGTCGAGTAGCAATAGATCTGGATCAGAGACTAAGGCCCGCGCCAATAGAACACGACGCTTGTAGCCGCCGGATAAGCTGGCGATATCGACGTCGGGATCAAGGTCCATTTTGGTAATAATAGATTCGACCCGCTGATTGATATCCCAGCCATCAATGCGTTCTATTTCAGCCTGGCATTTTTCCAATTGATTAAATACCTTAGGACTTGCGTCATGGCTTAATTGCTGTGTGAGATGATGAAATTGCTGAATGAGTTTACCTTCGGCGCCTAGTCCATCTGCAATGACATCAAATACGTTACCCGCAGTATCATGGTGGACAGACTGCTCTAGCTGGGCTACTTTGACGCCACTTGCGCGTTTAATGAGACCTTCATCTGCAACAATTTGACCGGTTAGAATTTTCAATAACGTCGACTTCCCGGCACCGTTTCTACCAATAAGGCAAACGCGCTCGCCTCGTTCAATAACGAGGTTGATATGGTCAATGAGCGGCGGCTGGCCATAACTTAGGAATACATCTTGTAAGGTAATTAGCGGCATAGAATATCTTAGTTGCTCTGCGTTGAGTTTTGCGCGGTACTATCCGCACCAAAGGGCTTGGTAATGAGTATTAGCTTGGGGAGCAGTGTCATAGAGCCCAGTAAGGCCGCTAACATGGCTAGTCCGGTCAGTAGGCCGAAATAGACTGATGGAATAAAGTTGGATAGGGCTAAAATGGAGAAGCCGATAATAATAGTGATGGCGGTGTAAAACAAAGCTTGGCCAATGCTGGCGTGGGCGCGGTGCATCGATGCAATATAGTTGCCGTCAACAGAGAATTCACGGATAAATCGTGTTAAATAATGGATGGCATGATCGACGCCAATACCCACGGTAATGGCGGCGATAGTAATGGTCATCATGTCTAGTGGAATGCCCATGATTCCCATACCACCTAGTACAATTCCAGCTGCCAAAAAGTTAGGTAAGATAGCGATAATTGAAATTTTAATAGAACGAAAGAGCACTAAAAACATCATCATAATGCCAACAAAAACTGCACCCAGCGTCAGTATCTGAGATTTATACAGACTCTGTAACATGTTGTTATAGAGCACTAAGATACCGGTGAAGCGAATGTCATCTGAGCTGATACCGACTTCATCAACCGCATAATTCCTGATTTTCTCGAGTAATTCTGCGCGACGCAGTTGACCGCCGGTTTCCATTGCCCGCAACTGAATACGTGCTTCATCAATGTCCTCTAGTAGGTAAGGCGCCACCATCTGCTGATAAATATCATCGCTAAGGCTTTGTCGCATAATGGCAATTTCAAGATCATTGAGCTCGCGATTACTAAGATCTCTTGCTACTTTGTAAAGCTGTGCCAGAGAATTTACCTTGCCCACCTCGGGCTGTGACTCAATAAAAGTTTGCAGTTTTTGCAGGTCAGCCAGCCCTGCAGAGGAAAACCAGTAGCTGTCCTTTAAACCTGAGGCATTGTTCTCATCGGCAGCTTCAGTCTCAATATCGCCATAGTTATCCTCAAAGCCATAATCATCCTCCTCTGCAAAACCATAGCCATCGTCTGAGGGCTGCTCATTGGGTAGTTCAACTAAATCGACTGAGTCAAATGAGGGGGCTTGGATAATAATATCTAAGGGCGTTGTTCCACCTAAAGCGGTGTCGATGATCTGCATTCCCTGATAGATTTCGGTATCTGATCTAAAGTAGTCGATAAAACGATTCTCTACTTCGAGCTTATTGATGCCATAGGCTGATATAGCGGCTAATCCAACGGCCATGAGTAGCACGGCGCTACCATAATGCTCAGTAAACCAAGCGAACTTAGAGGTAATGGCTGAGGAGTTATCCTTGACCGCTGAGACTGGCCCTTTACCGAGCAATAGCATGCCGGCAGGTATAACAATAAAGGCAATCAATAGCGCCAATGTGATACCCATGGTCATCATCCACCCAAAGTCTATTACTGGTCTAATGTTGCTGACTACCAGTGAAGTGAAGGCGACAATAGTGGTTAGTACGGTATATAAACAGGGTTTTGCCATCGACATGACTGTCTCATTAACCAACTGATACTGGTCTTTCTCTGGATTAGCAGCCAGTAACTCTCGATAGCGCACAATTAAATGAATGGTCAGTGCAAGGGTGATGATTAGCAGTAACAAGACAAAATTAGATGAGATAACGGTTAATCGCCAATCAATCCAACTTAAAAAACCGAGAATAGTCATCAGGCAAAGAGCACAGGTGGCTAAAGGTAATACCACAAACCGCAACTGACGGAATATTACAATCAGGGTAATGATGATAAACAGCAGAATGCCGGCGCCAAAAACGGTTAAATCACTGCGAATGAAATCGATCATATCTGCAGTGATCATATCGGGGCCGCCAAGATAAATGGTTGCTCGATTGCGGTAGTTTTCAATCAGGCGGCGTATATCGGCAACGCGTTGATGGTCTATTTCCGCTTTGGCGGTTCGGTAATTCAAAAACTCTAGGCTTACTGACTCTAATTGTTGTTCTTGTTGGTGGCTGAGACCGACAGTATCTCTTAGCAGACGCAAATCATCCCGAGCAGACACCAATCTAAGATAGGTTTCATCCAATGCCAGGGTCGCCATCATGCCTGTGGTTTTGCCATCAGCACTTAGAATAACGTCTTTATAGATTGGGCTGTTCAGAAACTCTTGTTTTGCAAGCTGTTTATCCACCCCTTTGGACATCAAAGTGGTGAGTTCCCCGGTGAGGTCAGTGATGTCAATCTTGGGGCTGTACAAAAGCGGGACGTCCAGCATCGACAGCACACTTTCAACACCCTGGATATCCACCAACTCACTACCTAAAGATTGAAGAGTTTCTAGATTATTTTGATCAAATAATCCACCTTGGGAGGGTGAAAAAGTTACAATCAAAAAGTTGTCGCTACCGTAACGTTTGACGACCTCCCGAGAAAAATTTAAATCATCATCTCGCTCAAGTGTTAAAGAGTCTGCTGACGCATCGAGTTTAAAGTTGGGGAGCCCTGTTGCCATCGCAACGGCAAGAGCACAAACCGAGATAATTGCTAGCCAAGGATTGCGCAAAACGATTTTCTCGTAGAGCTTAAATAACGAAGATTGCATGATTTCAGCTGACCCCAATAGTGAAAAACCAAGAGCGCTATTATGCGGTTTTGTCAGCAGTAATTATAGTTGGGTACAGAGATGAAGCGACTCTAATAGGAACTTTTCGCCAACTTATCATCTATTTAGTATTTAGCTTACGTAATTTGGTGTAACACTTTATAGTTCTCGCTGTTCCTTGTGGTTTTAGTTGTATCAGTTTTAGCAGGCAGCGCATTGCTATTTTGTGAAATACTATAAAAATATAATAGAGGAGGGATCATTTTGAGTAGATCCAAAAGTATCATAGGTATTCTAATATCGCTGGTTATTGCCGGCTTGATTTTGCTTGCAGGGAGTCACGGAAGTGTCATCGTGAGTGGTCTTCCGCTCTTTTTAATCTGTGGGGCTATTGGTTTTGTTTTGCATTGGGCTGTGTTTATGCCTTCCTATGCCGCTCAAACTGAGCACTATTTCGATTTAACAGGGTCTCTATCCTATATTACTACGGTGATTGTTGCGGTGGTTCTAAATCCTTCCCTGGATATCAGAGATTTGGTTATTTGCGCCATGATTGTTATTTGGGCTGGTCGGTTGGGCAGCTTTTTATTTTGGCGGGTAAAAAAGGATGGTCAAGACTCTCGCTTTGTAGTGATGAAAACTAGGTTTACATGGTTTTTGATGACCTGGACGCTGGGTGGACTTTGGGTTCTAGTGACTATGGCGGCGGGACTGGCTGCACTAACCTCGAATACAACAGTGGAGATAGGCGTGCTGGGGTATTTAGGCATTTTGCTATGGGTAGTTGGCTTTCTAGTTGAGGTTGTGGCAGATCAGCAGAAGACTCAGTTTAGAAAAGACTCGGCTAATCACGGACGTTTTATTACCTCAGGGGTTTGGTCTTGGTCTCAGCACCCAAACTATTTTGGAGAGATTACACTGTGGTTTGGTTTGGCATTACTCGCTTTTCCAGTTTTATCTGGCTGGCAATTGGTAACACTAATTTCACCGATTTTTGTATTTTTATTGCTTACTCGCATAAGTGGGATACCACTATTAGATCGTGCAGCAAAAAAGAAGTGGGGTTCAGACCCAGACTATTTAGCCTATATTCAGGCAACCTCGAAGTTAATGCTAGCCCCACCTAAAAAACAGCTGGACGGAACATGATAATAACAGCGGCCAGTGATTAGGAAACCACGGTGTTTAATTAATGGATGATGATAGATGACGATGCAGGGTGTGATCCTCGATTTTGATAGTGTTGGTCCAGCGGATTTGGACCTCAGCAAACTCTATGAGTTACCAGTGACATGGACCGTCTATCCGACATGTTTGCCATCGCAGGTGGCAGAGCGGATTGCCAACGCAGATATTGTGCTAATCAACAAAGCCCCTGTATTGGCGCCACAGATTGATAGCGCATCACAGTTAAAGTTGATCTCAATCTTTGCGACGGGCACCAATATCATTGATCTTGACGCTGCGCGACAGAAAAATATAGTGGTGAGCAACTCTACAGGCTATGGCACTGGATCAGTCATACAGCATGTTTGGTCACTTATTTTGGCGCTTACCACCAATCTAGATGAATACCGCAAAGCGGCAATGGATGGTAGTTGGGAAGAAAGTGATTTCTTTTGTGTGATGGATTTCTCAGTACGCGAACTGCAAGGCAAAGTATTGGGTATTGTGGGCGCAGGCGAACTTGGTTCTGGCGTTGCCAAAATAGCTGAGGCGTTTGGCATGCAGGTTATTTTTGCCGCGCTTCCAGGCCGCACTCACTCGGCTCAGGTAAGCCGAATGCCCTTTAAAGATTTACTCTCTAAGTCGGACATTGTAAGTCTTCACTGCCCGCTCACCAAGAATACGGCAGGACTGATAAGCACAGAAGAACTTGGGCTTATGAAAGACTCGGCAATTCTTATCAATACTGCTCGAGGTGCTTTGGTCGACGAGTACGCACTCAAAAAAGCGTTGCAAGAGAGAACGATTGCTGGCGCTGCGTTGGACGTTTTGAGCGTGGAGCCACCAGTAGACGGCAATGTCTTGCTCGACGAGAGCATTCCCAATCTAATTATCACACCTCACGTTGCCTGGATTGCCCGCGAGTCAAGGCAGCGCCTAGTTGACCAGGTGGCGAGCAATGTTGAGGCTTTTTTGGCAGGGAAACCAAGAAATCAGGTGTTTTGAACCCTTGATTAAACAGCTTTGAAAACTAGCCTTCAAACCTGTCCTTTAGCTTTTTTGGCACCATAATATTTTTTAGTTGAACGTAATCGGGTAGCCCATTTTTATAGGGTGGGTGATCTTCTCCAGAAATCAGAGGTTGCAGATAGTCACGGGCTTTCTGGGTAATGCCAAACCCGTCTTTGGTAATGAAAGATCGCGGCATTTTTTTCTCCATATTGGCAACCTTCTCCAAGGGTGCTTCGCCAAGAGACCAGTTGTACTCTTTCGTGGAGTCTCTTTCAATCGAGACCATCAAAGAGCTTTTACCCTGCACGGCCATTTCGACGGCTCTGCGGCCAACGGCGTAAGCTTGATCAACGTCTGTTTTAGACGCAATGTGGCGAGCAGAGCGTTGCAAATAGTCGGCCATAGCCCAGTGATATTTGTAGCCTGTAGACTGTTTAATCATCCTAGCCAGCGTTGGCGCGACCCCCCCGAGCTGTTGATGACCGAATGCATCTTTATTAATGGAGCCTGAAATATGTGCGCCATCACTGTATTGAGCACCCTCTGAGGCAACCACCACACAGTAACCCTTTTCGCTAATGGTTTGCTCCACTTTACTGATAAATTTTTCTCGTGAAAATGGGATTTCAGGGAATAGGATTATATGTGGTGCATCTCCAGCATTCTCTGCCGCTAGCCCTCCAGATGCCGCAATCCAGCCAGCATGGCGGCCCATCACTTCCAATATAAATACCTTGGTTGATGTTCCGCACATAGAAGCGATGTCTAAGCTAGCTTCTCTGGTTGATGTGGCGATATATTTTGCTACCGAGCCGAAGCCCGGACTGCAATCGGTCAGAGGCAAATCGTTATCGATAGTTTTTGGAATAAGAATGGCTTGAAGCGGATAGCCCATTTTTTCGGCAGTCTGGGAAACCTTAAGGCAAGTATCAGCGGAGTCACCACCGCCATTGTAAAAAAAGTAGCCGATGTTGTGTGCTTTAAAGACTGCAATCAGTCGCTCGTACTCTAAAGGACTGTCTTCATAACGTTGCATCTTATAGCGACAGGAACCAAAAGCGCCACCAGGGGTATGTTTAAGCGCAGTCACATCCGCTGAGGATTCTTTACTGGTATCGATAAGATTTTCCTGTAGAGCACCGACAATGCCGTTTAGTCCCGCATAAACTGTGCCGATGGTCGTGCCGTATTCTCGTGCGGCCTCAATCACGCCTGCAGCTGAGGCATTTATAACAGCGGTTACGCCGCCTGATTGTGCGTAAAATGCGTTTTTCTTATCCATGGGTAAGTCGCTCACAAAGATCCTGTTTGTTGGACTTTAATTTTAGTCCCTCACAGGCTAAGGTGAAAGCGGAAACCAAAATGATTTGAGTTATAGTGATCATTAGTTTCAAGAAGATTTTTAATAAGGCCAATTTATGCATATTCACATTCTCGGTATCTGTGGGACATTTATGGGCAGTCTGGCGCTATTAGCCAAGCAAGAGGGTCATAGAGTGTCTGGCTGCGATGCCAATGTTTACCCACCGATGAGCACGCAGCTCGAAGCAAATGATATTGCCTTAATTGAGGGGTTTGACCCTCAGCAACTTGATCCTGCGCCAGATCTAGTGGTGGTAGGTAACGCCATGTCGCGCGGAAATCCATGCGTGGAGTATATGCTCGACCAACGATTACCCTATATTTCTGGTCCCCAGTGGCTGGGTGAAAACATATTAAAGGACAAGCACGTCTTTGCGGTATCCGGGACTCATGGCAAAACAACCACCAGCAGCATGCTGGCAAAAATTCTTGATCAATCCGGACTGAATCCAGGATTTTTAATCGGCGGAATTCCGCAAGATTTTGGTGTGTCAGCACGTCTGACTGAGAGCGACTATTTCGTGGTCGAAGCGGACGAGTATGACAGCGCATTTTTTGATAAGCGCTCTAAGTTTGTTCACTATTTTTCAGACACGCTAATTATTAATAATCTAGAATTCGATCATGCTGATATTTTCGATGACTTAGCTGCAATACAGACCCAGTTTCACCATCTGGTGAGAACCGTCCCCAGCAATGGCAGTATTATTATGCCCTCTTCTGAGGGCAATATTGAATCGGTTATAAAGCGGGGTTGCTGGAGTAAAAAACACGCCTTTGGTAGCCAGAAAAACGATCTTTGGCAGTTTAACCTTATTGAAAAAGATGGGTCACAATTTGAAATTTTGTCTTATGACGAAAAGGGTGAAGAAAAAGAGCGCGCCCAGGTTATTTGGCAACAGACGGGAATGCACAATGTGAGTAATGGTTTGGCTGCAGTTATAGCCGCTTATCAGGTGGGCGTAAGTGTTTCACAAGCATGCGACGCTCTCAGTGATTTTGTGGGTGTGAAACGGCGTATGGAAGTTATTTATACCAGTAAAGGAGTAACCCTATACGATGACTTTGCCCATCACCCAACAGCGATTAAGACCACGTTAGAGGGCCTGAGAGCCAAGGTGGGCGACGGGATTATAGTGGCCATTATTGAGCCGCGATCGGCAACCATGAAAATGGGAATCCACCAGCATGCCTTAGCTAATTCAGTAGATAGCGCAGATCAAGTATTGTGGTACCAAAACAGCGCAGTTGATTGGGGTATGGAAGAGCTATCCAGTGCCATCAAAATACCATCGACAGCGATGAGTAGTTTAGAACAACTCATCAAGACAACCACTGACCTTGCTCATGGTGGTGTTCATATAGTTATTATGAGTAATGGTGGTTTTGAGGGTTTCCATGGCAAGTTAATTAATGCCATCAAAAAGCCTTAGCTCTGAAGCATAAAAGTAACCGGACCATCATTACACAGAGATACCTGCATGGTTGCGCCGAATTGACCGCTTTGCACAGAGGTATGATGGGCACATGCTTGGTTTAACAAATAATCATAAAGTTGTTCTGCAAGCTCAGGGGGTGCGGCAGATGAGAAACTCGGTCTGAGACCTTTCTTGGTGTCTGCAGCTAGGGTGAATTGGGACACTACAAGCAGCCCGCCATTGATATCCGACAAAGATAAATTCATTTTTCCAGCGCTATCAGGAAATAGTCGATAGTTTAAAATTTTGTGTAACAGTCTGTCGGTCTTTAAGGCACTATCACCTTTCTGCACGCCCAAAAATAAAAGAATACCTTGATTAATCTCACCTACCACGCGCTGATCTACAACCACTGAAGCCGCAGAAACTCTTTGAATTAGTCCAAGCATGGGGTCATTCTTCGCTGCTTAAGTGGTGTGCAAGACGCTCCGTTGCTCTGATGAGAGCATCCAAAGTTCCAGGTTCGCTAGAGGAGTGGCCTGCGTTGGGGATAATCTCTAATTGTGCCTCAGGCCAAGCATCACTTAACGCGAAGGCTTGATTCACTGGGCACACCATGTCGTAGCGACCATGAATAATCGTTGCCGGAATGCTTTTTAGCTTGTGAGCATTATTAACAATTTGATTGGGTTCTAAAAAAGCTTTGTTAATAAAATAATGAGCCTCGATTCTGGCCATCGCTATGGCTAGGTGCGGATTGGCAAAATGTGCAACAAAGTCTTCATCAGGATGAAGTGTGGCACAGCGGCCCTCTAAAATTGACCAAGCTTTGGCTGCGGCCATTCGTTCCAGTTCATTATCGCCGGTGAGCCTTCGATAAAAGGCGCCCAGTAGATCCTCGCGCTCTTCCTCTGGAATAACCTGTACATAATCTTTCCAATAGTCAGGAAAGATATGCTTCACACCGTTTTGATAGAACCAATTAATATCCTCATCGCGACATAAGAAAATACCGCGCAGGACTAATCCCATCACTAATTCTGGATAGGTTTGGGCATAGACGAGCCCCAAAGTTGAACCCCAAGAGCCACCAAAGACAACCCAGCGATCAATGTCCAGTTCGTTGCGAATTATCTCTATATCGGCAATTAAGGCGTCAGTATTATTATTCTCTAGCAACGCATGAGGGGATGACTGGCCTGATCCCCTTTGATCGAAGAGAATAATCCGATATTTGTCGGGATCAAAGAAACAGCGGTCAGTAGAGCGCGCACCTCCGCCGGGACCACCATGAACGAATAAAACTGGAATGCCTTCTGGATTTCCTGATTCCTCAACATGCAAGACGTGAGGTGCGGTGACCGCGATTTTTTGTGTATGGTAAGGACGTATCGCTGGAAACGCTTTCTTCATTTGCTGAATGCCTTGGGGTTATTGTCTAATATTAGTCGAGTGGAGCCAATATAGACAAAAATTAGTCATGACTCTACTCTAACAGCTCAAGATTCTATTTTTAAGCTGATCGAGGATTTAATGATGGTTGAGTTGTTGCGCTGTGATTGGTGTGTTGGCGATGATTTGTATCGACAGTACCATGATCATGAGTGGGGAGTGCCCTGTCGAGATGATACTAAATTATTTGAATTTTTGATCTTAGAGGGCGCTCAGGCTGGATTATCTTGGCTGACAATATTAAAGCGTCGGGAGCATTATCGGCGAGCATTTGCTGAGTTCCAAGTGAATAAGGTTGCGGAGTTTAGTTGTGCAGATGTGGCGCGTCTCATGGAGGATTCAGGCATTATCCGCAATAGGCTTAAAATAGAAAGTGCTATTTCTAATGCGCGCCTTTATCAGGTTATTCAGGCTGAATATGGTAGCTTTAGTGACTATATATGGGGTTTTGTCGGTAACGTGCCGGTTATTAATCAGTGGTCCAGTCAAGAGCAAGTCCCCGCCACCACAATAATTTCAGATCGTATAAGTAGTGAAATGAAGAAACGTGGATTTCGATTTTTTGGGAGTACTATTTGCTATGCCTTCATGCAAGCTATGGGACTAGTCAATGATCATCAGAAAGGCTGCTTTAAACATAAACGGTAGGGATTTAGCTAACGATCACGGTATTGCCACCCATATGTTTGGCTTGATAAAGACTATTTTCGGTATGTGACAGGAGGTCGTCTGAGTCACTACATTTGGCATTGGAGGCGACTCCTAGGCTACATGATAACTTTAGAATATCTCCTTGGGCTTTTAGTTTTAAGCGGCTTACTTTTTCACGCAAGACTTCAGCGATTAATAATGTTGCCTCTGCGTCACCATGAGGAATGATGATAATAAAGGCATTGCCGTCCCAGCGCCCAAATACGTAGTCGTCAGAAAAGGTGGTTTTAATCAGCTCGCTCAATGAGCATAAAATAGAATCTCCGGCATGGTGGCCATATCGTTCATTGATCGATCTAAAATTATCTAAGTCAGCGATAATCACAGAAAAATTAGTGGTTAGCTTTTCTGTGGCGAAAAACTTTTCACGCAGATGGGCCTCAACATAACGCCGTGTGTTCAACCCTGTGAGGGAATCTTCAACTTCAGTTTTAATCACTAGGGAAGACAGTTCTTCAATTCTTGCCAAGAACTTATCTCTGGAGACACTTGCATTGAATGCAACTATTCCGATGGCGGCAGTTACAAACAAGAATTGTATTGTTGTTGACATAGAGTAAGCATTTGCGTGGTCAAGTGATGCTTGTTTGAAAAGTGCCAGTGCTGCGGTACTAAAAAGACCGATAGAGAGATACAGGTTTCTCGGGTAATGGCAAACACCAATCAATATTGGAAGTGCGGTTAAGCACCAAATTAACGAGGCTGGGTCGAGGATGACAACAGTGGCGTAAACAAACCCTGATGCCAGGGTTAGGATGAGTAGCCAGTTGGCGAAATATTTGGATTCAAACACTTTGAAAATAATAAAACTAACTACTATTGCGCCACCAAGCGCTATATAAAACACGACAGATAACATTTCTTGTCTGACGTAAGACAAGCAGGCAAAGAGCACCACAATCAAACCCTGAGCAACCAGTGCAAAGGGCAGAAAATCTTGATCAGCAGTGCGGGTGGCGTAGTCTTCTTTCATTAGGTGCTACCAGTTCAGATCTTGTTCATCAATCTTTAAACTATAGCACCGAATCATAATTATGCATTATTAAAAAAATAAAATTACCTTGAATTCCTTTTTCTCAGTACTTCTGTGAGTAATTTTTTGCGTATTCGTATACTTATTGGGGTCACTTCTACTAGCTCATCATCTTCGATAAATTCAAGAGCTTGCTCGAGAGTATGCTTGATTGGAGGAACCAATGTCAGCGCTTCATCTGTTCCTGATGCCCGCACATTAGTCAGTTGCTTACCTTTAATGGGGTTTACTACCAAATCATTAGATCGTGAATGTATGCCGACGATTTGTCCTTCATAAACGTCAATGGCATGCCCCAAAAATAGTCTGCCTCGTGCCTGTATATTAAATAGTGCAAAGGCTGCAGTTTTACCTTTTACCATGCTTACCAAGGCACCATTTTTACGCGAAAACTTTTCGCCCTCTTTAGCGGGCGCGTAACGATCAAAAATGCTGGTCATAATGCCGGATCCAGACGTGAGCGTTAAAAATGCCCCGCGGAAGCCAATTAATCCTCGTGAAGGCATTGAGAATTCCAATCGTACACGCCCTTTTCCGTCTGGCTCCATATTGGTTAATTCTGCTTTACGCATTCCAAGCTCTTCCATCACAGATCCTTGATGCTTTTCCTCAACATCGATAACAACCTGCTCAAACGGCTCATGAACAGCCCCATCGACCATCTTTTGAACTACTTCGGGTCGAGAAACGCCCATTTCAAAACCTTCACGCCGCATGGTTTCAATAAGTACTGACAGGTGCAGCTCGCCGCGGCCTGAAACAACGAACTTGTCGGGCGTATCACCGGGCTTCACTCGCAACGCTACGTTATGTATTAATTCCTGCTCAAGACGATCTTTAATGTTGCGTGTTGTGACATATTTACCTTCGAGGCCCGCAAAAGGTGAGTCATTAACAATAAAGGTCATGCTAACAGTGGGCTCATCAACACTAAGCGCAGGCAGCGCTTCGATGTGTTCGGGATCACAGAGCGTGTCTGAGATACCTAGGCCATCTATACCGTTTATACAGACAATATCGCCCGCACCAGCAAGCTGGGTTTCTATTTGCTCCAGTCCTAAATAACCTTTGACGTTTAGCACCTTACCTTTGCGTTGCTCGCCACAGGCACTTTCCACGACTACCTGCTGACCAGGTTTAAGCGTGCCTCGTGTAATTTTTCCCACACCAATAACGCCAACATAGCTGTCATAAGCCAGTGCCGAAACCTGCATCTGAAAAGGTCCAGATTCATCAACATCAGGTGCTGGTACATCAGCGACAATCATTTCATACAGCGGCGTCATATCGTCCGACATATCGTCATGATCGCGGCCGGCAATACCGTTAATTGCCGATGTATAGATAACTGGGAAATCAAGTTGTTCATCCGTAGCGCCAAGATTGTCGAACAGATCAAAAACTTGATCCATAACCCAATCTGGGCGCGCACCAGGACGATCGATTTTGTTGATGACAACAATCGGTCGGAGACCCTGTTCGAACGCCTTAGAGGTAACGAATCTGGTCTGAGGCATCGGACCATCGACAGCGTCAACCAGTAAAAGCACCGAATCCACCATGGATAAAACACGCTCGACTTCTCCGCCAAAATCTGCGTGACCCGGAGTATCTACAATATTAATGCGGTAATCATTCCACTTGATCGCAGTATTTTTGGCGAGAATAGTAATTCCGCGCTCTTTTTCTTGATCATTGGAGTCCATCAGTCGTTCTGAACCAACATCTTTTCGATCTAAGGTTCCCGACTGACTCAACAGTTTGTCGACCAGAGTGGTTTTTCCGTGATCAACGTGAGCGATGATCGCGATGTTCCGCAAGTTCTTTATTGACATGATATGTACCGATTGGGCCCAAAAGGTCGCGATTATAGTGGAAATTTCGAAAACTGCTACGGATCTTTTCAGTCAGAGGAGAATAGATGTCGATATAGGTAAGTGATATTGGGACAGGAAAAGCAGATTAATTAGCTGAATGATCCAGTATACCTACGTTATGGAACCCTCTATCACGCAAAATTGCGGCATGTAATCTGCTCATAATGCCTTTTTCGCAATACACTAAATAACTGGCCTTCGGATCTAAGGTCACAGATTTTTCTGCCAAATGAAAAAATGGAATACATTTCACTTCATTATCGGGATAGCACGTGAGGGGCATTTCGGCTACTTCGAAGGGGTGACGCACGTCAATAACAACGTCATGTTGCCTTGGCGTGTTAAAGAACGCAGTATTGTTTAGTAGCGGATTTTGATCAGAGTTAGCCATGCTCTTGCGCTCATTGCTTTGGACAGTGCTTAGTTTAACAATAAAAACCAATCGAAAGCTCAACATTACACATAACATTTTTTACAATAGTGAGTCCATTCAGAATCTGAAAAAGCACCACTTTGGTGCTGCAAGGCCTTTTGTGGGCTTAATTGGTGCGTAATAAGAAATCCGCAAACCTATATTGACAATTTTCTCTAGCGACATGTCCTAAAAGCCTTTATTCTTAGGACTCCCTGTTTTACGCGTTGAAATTGTCTCATTGGCACGACAATTGCACCGTTTCAATGCAGGAAAAGATCAAAAGTATATGGGTTCGCTTTCGCTGGCGTTCTTGTTGAGTTCTAATGAGGATAGGCAGGCTTTGATTTTTGGATAACTCGATTCGGATCGCTCTTAATGTCGAGTTTAGTAAAGTTTGAAAGCAAATTATCAGAATTGAAGAATTAATCTAAACGGAGAGTCATCAAAAATGAAAGCAAAGTTAGAATATATTTGGCTAGATGGTTATGCACCCACTCAGAGCCTACGTAGCAAAACTCAGGTTCGCAGCAACTTTGGCGGTACCCTCGAAGAGTGCCCAGTCTGGTCTTTCGACGGCAGTTCAACCGAACAGGCAGAGGGTAATGCATCAGATTGCTTGCTGAAGCCGGTGGCTATTTACCCTGATCCTGATCGCAGCAATGCGTATTTGGTAATGACAGAAGTATTGAATGCTGATGGCACTCCACATGTAAGCAATGGCCGCGCAACCATCGACGATGATGATAATGATTTCTGGTTTGGATTTGAGCAAGAGTACTTTTTATGGGACGTCGATACAAAACTTCCTCCTGGGTTTCCTCATGGTGGGTATCCTGGTCCCCAAGGTCCTTACTACTGTTCGGTGGGTGCATCTAATGCATTTGGGCGAGATTGTGTTGAAGAGCACATGGATATTTGTCTCGAGGCCGGTATTAATTTTGAAGGCATTAACGCCGAAGTGGCAGCGGGACAGTGGGAATTCCAGTGCTTCGCCAAGGGAGCCAAGCTTGCCGGTGACGAAATTTGGGTGGCTCGCTACCTATTAGAGAGAACTGGTGAAAAGTATGGTTTTGCCATTAATTATCACCCGAAGCCATTTGGTGCTATGGATTGGAATGGTTCTGGAATGCATGCTAACTTCTCTAATGGTGCTATGCGCGATTTGGGTGACGAGGCTGTATTCACCAAAATCTGTGAAGAATTTGGCAAGAACATCGAACGCCACATCAGCGTGTACGGTGCAGACAATGATCAGCGCTTAACCGGGCTTCATGAAACTCAATCAATAGACGAGTTTAGTTTCGGAGTTTCTGATCGTGGCTCATCAATTCGGATCCCGATTGGCACGGTTGAAGACGGGTGGAAAGGTCGCTTAGAGGACCGCAGAACAGCGTCTAATGCAGACCCCTATAAGGTGGCTGCAGCGATTATTAAAACGACCAAAGAAGCTTTAGCCTAAGTAAAATAGCCCTGGAGATAGTTCTGTCTCCAGGGTTTTTTATGCCTCTAGAAGAGAAGGTCTGTGTGACCTTACGCTTTCAGAAACCCTTCCAATACTCTCAATAGCGCCAGGCACCAGAGCAGTGTTATGCCGCCACTACCTTTATGCACTATAATGGTGCGTAACAGCATTGTGATTTACTTTATGGTGCCTAGCATAAGGCTTTTGGCGCTTTTTTCACCGCTAAACAGTGGCTAATACTTGGCTTGTTTATTGCAAGATCAGCTTTAGGTAAAGGTTGTGTAGGCTTATCACAATTTATAACGGCAGTTGAAGAGATTATGGATACAGAAAAATTCCACGGATTACTGTTAGATAATTTGAATACAGCAGTATTGTTGCTAAACGAGCAGTTGTTTATAACGTACGTGAATTCTGCGGCAGAATCTCTGTTACAGATAGGAAGTTCTCGGTTGTTAGGGTCAGAAATTTACAGTCTTTTTAATGATGCCGAAAGCTGTAAAAAAACCCTCGAAGAAGCCGTTCTTTCTGGCAACCCACATACTCGTCGTCATGAGCAACTGCGTATTTCGACGTTCAACGATATCTCGCAGGTAGATTATACGGCGACCCCAATGGAGGTGCTTGGTAAGCGCACGCTATTATTAGAGGTTCAGCCGATTGATCGGTTTATAAAAATTAACCGCGAAGAGGCCCTTCTGTCAGTGCATGACACCTCAAAGAGTCTAATTCGAGGTTTAGCTCATGAAATAAAAAATCCACTCGGTGGTATTCGTGGCGCTGCGCAATTACTCGAACAGGAAATAACAGAGCGAGGCATGGGTGATGAGCCCAGAGAATTTTGTCAAATCATCACTACTGAAACTGACCGTCTACGCAATTTGGTGGACCGGTTATTGGGTCCTAACCAAATTCCACAATACGAACCAATAAATGTGCATGAGGTGACTGAGCATGTTGCTAATTTATTGCAAGCTGAGGTTCAGGGCGCTCTGACGATATCTAGAGATTATGACCCCAGTATTCCAGTTTTAAGCGGCGATCGCGTCCAACTTATTCAGGCAGTGCTAAATGTAGCGCGAAATGCCATGCAAGCATTACTGGAATCGACTGTGCTTGATCCGCTGGTGATATTTAAATCACGCATTCAGCGCAGTTTCACCATCGCTGGAAAGCGTCACAGGGTGGTATGTCGAATTGACATTATCGACAACGGTCCTGGCATTTTAGGCGATATCGCAGAGCAGATTTTTTTCCCGATGATCAGTGGGCGCAGCGATGGCTCGGGCTTGGGGCTAACGATTGCTCAGACCGCTATTAATGGACATGAAGGCATTATCGAGTGTGATTCTGAGCCTGGTAATACCAGATTCTCAATTTATTTACCTATCAGAGATGACTATGAACAGTAACGCAGAAGTATGGATCGCGGAAGATGACCGCTCTCTAAGATGGATCATGGAAAAAGCACTGAGCAGAAACGATATGGCAGTCCGCAGTTTCGAAGACGGGGGCCAGTTACTTGCAGCATTGCGCCTTGCGACGCCAGAAATCATTATTTCAGACATTCGTATGCCAGGTATTGATGGGCTTGAGTTACTCAAAGAGATTCATCTTAGTCATCCCGATACGCCAGTGATTATAACGACAGCTCATTCAGATTTAGACAGTGCGGTAGCAGCTTATCAGGGTGGGGCGTTCGAATATTTGCCGAAGCCTTTTGATCTCGATGAATTAGTGGATGTTGCTCGACGTGCGACATCATTTTCTCAGGAGCAAAAATCCAGCTTAGAGATCCCTGAGGGGACGTCGGTGGTTCAGGAAATTATTGGTGAAGCGCCGGCCATGCAAGAGGTCTTCAGAGCTATAGGACGACTGTCTAACTCTAACATTACTGTGCTCATTAATGGTGAATCGGGAACGGGTAAGGAGTTGGTCGCTCAAGCGCTACATAAACACAGCCCCCGTAAGAACGCTAAATTCATTGCCCTAAACATGGCTGCAATACCTCGGGATCTAATAGAATCAGAGTTATTTGGACACGAAAAAGGTTCTTTTACTGGCGCCTCGCAACGTCGTGAAGGACGTTTTGAGCAGGCTGATGGAGGTACTCTTTTCCTTGATGAGATTGGTGACATGCCTGGGGAAGCTCAGACTCGATTGTTGAGAATTTTGGCAGACGGTGAGTTCTATCGAGTGGGGGGTCAGACAGCTATAAAGGTAGACGTGCGTATCATTGCAGCTACTCATCAGAACCTAGAAGCATTGGTATCGGAAAATCGGTTCCGCGAAGATCTCTTTCATCGCTTAAATGTCATTCGTGTGCATTTGCCAAGACTTACAGATCGTCGAGAGGACATTCCTCAGTTGATGGATCACTTCTTTCTGCGTGCGGCGAGAGAGCTCGATATGGAGCCGAAAATTTTGTCCCAACAAGCACAAGATTTTCTATTCAACATGCCTTGGCCGGGAAATGTTAGGCAGTTAGAAAATATCTGCAGATGGCTGACTGTCATGGCGGCTGGGCGAGAGATCCTCTTAACTGATTTACCGCCAGAGCTAAAAGCAGAGTCGGTTGATCGGAACTACATTAACAAAAGTAGCTGGCAACAAATGCTTAGGCAATGGAGTGAAATAGAATTAAAAAATGGACGCACAAATATACTCGATGAGGCCGTCCCTGATTTTGAGCGCGCCATGATTGAGACTGCGTTAGCTCATACTGGGGGACGTAAGAAGGAGGCTGCGCTTTTGCTCGGCTGGGGCCGCAACACGTTGACGCGGAAATTACAGGAGCACAGTATCGAGGATGAGAGTTAGTCACCACCGCGAGTAATACCCCCGCAATCTAAAGCGGGGATTTACTATGGAGAAATGACTGTACCTAGTGCGTTGTATCTTCGCTTTTGCCTTCCTCAGCAGCTTTGGCTTCAGCTTGCTGCACCGCTGAAGCAAATAAAGCATCAAAGTTAATTGGCGGTAACATTAGCGCGGGGAAAGACCCTTTCGTTAAGGTGTTGTCTATTGCTTCTCTCGCGTAGGGAAATAGCATAGTCGGGCATGTCGTATTGATTATGTGAGTGAGCTGTTGCGGCTCTAAGCCCTTAATAGTGAAAAGACCGGCCTGCTGTACTTCGATAAGATAAATCGTTTCCTCTCCATCAGTGACGGTAATCGTCAGTCTTAGAGCGACCTCATAAACATCGTCAGCCACCTTTGTGCTTTGGGTGTTCAAATCTTGATTGACCTTGGGCTGCCATTGTTTTTGAAAGGCTGCTGCACCCATAGGTGTTTCGAAAGAAAGATCTTTCAAATAAATTCTCTGAACCGCAAATGCGGGTCCAGTATCTTGTGTTTCTGCGGCTTCGGTTGCAGTAGTGGTTTCTTCAGTCATTTTTATAACCTTTAAAATTGTGGTTCAGCGCATCTAGTATTTATTATATATGGCGCCAGTTTTATTCAATTCAACCCCGGGTTCAGAAGAAGGTCTAATTCACCCTTGGTCTCTAGTGTCTGGAGTTCGGAGTAGCCGCCAACGTGGGTTTCCCCAATCCATATCTGTGGTACGGTGCGCTGCCCACTTTGGGCGAAAATTTTGGCTCGCAGGGCCTGGTCATCATCAACCGATATATCATCGTACTGGACGTGTTTTTCCGTCAATAGATGCCTAGCTGCAGTACAAAACGGGCAGAATCGAGTTCCATAGAGTAGTACTTGAGGCATCAAAGCTCCTTTGGCCAAGTAACCTTGGTGGTGATTAGCTTTTCTGGCCGTGAACAACGGGCATATTTTGTTGTTGCCATTCGCTCATACCGCCACTCAGGCGGCGGACATTATAATTATCTTTGGTTAGCATCTTTCCTGCTGAACCAGCGTGCTGACCCATTTGATCAACAAGCACAATTAATTTCTCACGATGCTTTTCAAGCTCGCTCATTCGAGTCGCTGTTTTAGTATGAGGGATATTGATTGCCCCGTGAATATGGCCAGCTTGAAAGTCGCTTGTTGCACGCACATCTACTAGAACTGCTGAATCGGCATTCATCAATGAAACGAGTTCAGCCGTCGCTATGGGCTTCCCACCTTTGGTACGTTCAGTAAACATAAAGATATAGAGCAGAACTAAAAATGTACTGAGCAATAACCATTGCTCACTGGCAAAAATAAAAATATCCACGTCTATTTATCCTTAGATTCAAAAATACATTGCTTGCTGCACTAATGCGCGCTGAAGTATACACATGAATGTTGACGTTAGGAATTATCTAAACATTAATTAAGCCCAGTGATCCCATACAGGGTTACAAGTATCTGGGAGGTTACTGGTCATTCCGAGCGCGGCCCATTTTTTATCTGGAGCATGAAAATCAGAGCCGCATGAGGCTAGCAGATTAAACTTTTTACATAGCCCAGCAAGATCTCTTGTCACCGAAGGGACCTGCAGGCCGGAGACTACCTCCATGGCCTCGCCACCGGCAATACTAAAGTCATTAAGCAGTTCCGTTAGCTTAGTGCGAGTCATTTTGTATTTGCTGGGATGAGCAAGTACAGCTATGCCCCCTGCCCGCCTAATCCACTGCACAACTGTATCAATAGCCGGCCAGTGTTCTTTAATATCGCCAGCCTTACCTGCACCCAAATACTTTTTAAACGCCTCATTAGCATTTTTGACTGCGCCAACTTCTATCAAGTGTTCGGCGAAATGCGGCCGACCGATCTGATTTTGCGCGAAACGTTGGGCTCCTTCTAAGCAGTTATCAAAACCCAGTCGGCCCAGACGATTAGAAATTTCATGCGCCCGTTGTAGTCTTACATCGGATTGTTGAGTCACCGCTGAAGCCATGGCCTCATTGGAAAGGTCAATATTTAGGCCGACAATATGAACCCCCTGCTTGCGCCATCGGCTTGATAACTCTATGCCTGGAATCAGCCTGATATTGGATGGTACTGCTGAGATATGAGCATAGGCGTCCAGCGTGTCGTGATCAGTAATTGACAGCATCCCCACTCCCCGTTTAACCGCAAGATCGATCAATTGGTTGGGCGTTAAGGCACCATCAGACATGTTGGTATGGCAGTGGAGATCAATAATCATAAACAGGCTTCATAAATACAATTTCCGATTGTACCAGTTTAAACTGCCACTATAATTGCTTTATGACTGACATAGACACTATCACGCCAGTAACAGATTCTCAGCGACTGCAAATTACTCAAGCAACTCATCATTGTATTGAGCGTGCCGGCATTCTTCTTGATCGAGACTTCGCTTTACTGCCGGTGGCTTATGACTTGCAGGGTAAATGTGCTGGCATGTACCAGATTAGGGGATCTCAGCGCCGCATTCGCTATAACCCATGGATATTCGCCAAATATTTTGAAGAGAGCCTTGAGAACACGGTGATTCATGAGGTGGCACACTATGTTGTGGACTGTGTTTGGGGAATTCGTCGAGTGAAACCGCATGGAAAAGAGTGGCGCCAAATTATGGTCACTATGGGTGCGGAACCCAATGTGACAGGACATTACGATCTCACTGGGATTCCAACCCGCCACTACAAGCGATACGCCTATAAGTGTGACTGCAAAACACATCAGCTGACTATTTTACGGCACCGCAAGATAGTTGAGCGTGGCGCTAGTTATCGCTGTCAGTCCTGTCGTAGTGCTCTGCAGCAGGGTACTTTCTGATGAGCGATACGCCATGGTATGTGTATATTGTTCGCGCAAGTGATGAGACTTTGTATACCGGTATCACCACAGACCTTGAGAGACGATTAGCCGAGCATCAGTCGGGGAAAGCGGGCGCTAAGTATTTTCGTGGCCGCACAGCTCTCGAGATGGTGTTCTCAGAGTCCAGCCCCAGCCGAAGCAGCGCTAGCAAGCGCGAAGCAGAGATCAAGAAGCTCACTCGTACACAAAAGCTAAGTTTAATTAATAATTAGCTTTGAATGTATAATTGTATATACAGTTAAAATAAAATTTTAAGTAAAAATATAATTATTATCTGTAATTTTCAGCGAATTTATTGAAATTTAATGTTCTAAAAGCAGATTTTTAGCGAACATACTATTTTAAGCAAATAATTTAATTGTAATTTTTATATTGCTTCTGTAATAATAGTATATACATTTAATGTTGATATCCTATGAGCGATATAGTAAAGCTACCGCGCTTTTTACTGATTAAACAATATATTGAAAACCACATTGCCTCTGGAAACTGGCCTGTGGGGACTCGGGTGCCCTCAGAAAATGATCTTGCGGCGAGTTTTTCTGTGAGTCGAATGACCGCTCGCAGAGCGCTAAAAGAACTGGATGACGAAGGTTTGCTGACCAGAGCACCCGGTTTGGGTTCATTTGTAGCAAAACCTAAAGCTCTGCCTCCTCAGGTTGAGCTACCCAATGTTGTGGAAAATATCCAGAATTTTGGCATTTACAGTTGCCGGATTGTTGGCCTGGAACGGATTCAGGCGGACATGCTCATGGCGCAGAGAATGCGAGTTAATATGGATGATGAGCTCTATAAAGGTACTTTTGTCCATTTAAACAGGGATAAGCCTGCTCAGTTCGAGGAAATAGTCGTTAATCCACTGGTGGCGCCTGCATTTATAAAACAAAACTATCACAAGGTGACGGCTGATGCCTACCTGAACTGGGTTGCAGCGCCCAGTCATGTTGAATACCGACTCAGTGCGGTAATGCCCAGCGCAATGCAACGACGTGAGCTAGGTCTCACGCATGAAGGGGAAGGCGTGTGTATAAAAATAACCAAAAGAAACTGGTCGCAGGATACCGTTATGAGCCTTTCGACCCTTATTAATCCTGCAGAGGGTTATCATCTTGGAAAAGAGATCAAATGAATAATACATTGACTGAAAAAGGGATGTCGTGAAAAAAATTGCAGTGTTTGTTGATGTTCAAAATGTCTATTACACCGTTAAGGATACGTTTAACTGCCATTTCAATTACCGAGCTTTATGGCGTCAGTTAAGTGACTACGGTGAAATTTGTATCGCCAATGCCTATGCTATTGATAAGAATGATAGTCAACAGCAGGCATTTCAAAATATTTTGAAGACCATTGGCTTTGACGTAAAACTGAAGCCCTATATCCAGAGAAGCGATGGCTCTGCGAAAGGTGATTGGGATGTAGGTATTGCAATAGACGTCATGGACGCGGCTGTAAGCTCAAGTCATGAAATAGACATGATAGTGCTGCTGTCGGGAGATGGGGATTTTGATTTGCTACTGGAGAGGGTTTCCCGTAACGGCCACATCGACACTCTCGTCTACGGCGTTAGTGACCTAACCGCGGCTTCTCTCATTGCCGCGGCCGATGAATTTAAACCTATAGATACCCCATTATTACTGATATAAACGTATTGCTAGCAGGTGCTTACTAACATTTAATTTACGTAATGATACTGCCGTGACCGGGACCGCCCATGTTACCTCCGCCTTGACCGGGGACGACAATTTGCGAGGCTTGTTCTCTTCGCATCTGTTCCAGTTCCTGCGCGGCCTGTTCAACGGCGACGGCCGCCTTTGCGGCAAAATCCTCTGCTGCCTCACCAATGGTATTGCCCTCAAGTGCAAAATTTAGAGGCATTGCTCCCATTGGTGTCATAACCTGCGCCGAACCAAAGAACATAATATTTCGATCGCCATCATCGGACCCATCAGCTTTTATGGGTATTAGCTTGCGAATTGCTCCCATTTTTTGGTCGGTAAAGTTTTCTTCGCGAAAAAGGCTGTTTGGATCCATTGAGGCATTATTTTGATCGGTCATCGAGGCTACCTGTAAAGCAAAAATTAGCGGTTAGCCTAGCAGACATAAGCATACAGGAGAAGAACAACTCAATACCGGATTCATCAAAAGACAAGGGATCTAGGTCGTTATTGGCGCAGGTAATTTTCTGGCCACCAGCGTGCTAAAAAGAATCATTACAGAGGATATCAATAGACAGCTAGCCAAGCCAAAGGATTGATAGACGATGCCGGAGAGTATCGTTCCTAAAAGCCTCCCCCCAGCATTAGCCATATAATAAAAACCCACATCCAGCGACACGCTGTCTCGCTCAGCATAGGCCAAAATGAGATAAGAATGAACACTTGAATTAACGGCGAAAACGAAAGCAAAGGGAACTAAACCAAGAATAATCGTTACACCGGTATTATCAAATATATTGAGTCCTATTGCTATTATCAAGGGAATAACAACCAACAGTGATCCCCAATAAGCCGTAAGGCGGCCGTCTATTGTAGGCGCTTGGCCCTTTGATTTCATGGCGCTGATGATTCGTGGTGCCATCGCTTGGACACCACCATAGCCAATCACCCACAGTGCCATCAGGCTACCCACTTGCCAATAACTCCAGTTAAGCTCACTCTGAAGAAATACCGGTAGTGCAACCACGAACCAGACATCCCGCGCCCCGAATAAGAGCATGCGCGCTAAGGACAGACGGTTGATAGCGCTACTCTTTGATACTAACTGCGTAAAGGTCGGTTTTAATTGCGACTGTTGAATAGACGAAAGCAAAAACCAGCCAACCACCAATACGGTTCCCAATAGCACGATCATCGAAATAAGGGTGGCCTGAAACCCGATTAATGACAGCAGTGCGCCACCCATAAAAAACCCGATACCCTTTAATGCATTTTTTGAACCTGTCAGCAGTGCAACCCAGGTAAAGAGAGTATTTTGTGCTTGCGGGGGGACTAGCGTCTTAATACTACTTTTAGCGCTCAG
The DNA here is from genome assembly GCA_913031645.1 of uncultured Cellvibrionales bacterium. GTDB lineage: Bacteria > Pseudomonadota > Gammaproteobacteria > Pseudomonadales > Porticoccaceae > HTCC2207. The sequence goes on along the minus strand of CAJWFB010000012.1, from coordinate 6,842 downwards.
TTTGTTAAGGTCTTTGCCCACACCGGATAGTGCTTGTGCGCACATAACATAGAGGACAGTGAGCTGATTATTTTCTTTGAGCAGCATGGCGATAGCCAATATTTGTAGCACTAAACCCAACTGCAGTGTTGTGGTTAATCCAATGCGTGATGCCACCCATCCACCGAGTAAGTTGGTGACGACACCAGATAGTTCGTAGAGAACAAACAAGCTGGCGATTTCTATGGGGCTGAATCCCAGGCCGTGGAAAAATAGCAGAACGAGCATGCGCAGTGCGCCATCTGTCAGCGTAAATGCCCAGTAACTTGCAGTCACTAATGAATATTGCTGCAGTGCTTTTGATGACTCAAAAGGCATACAAACTCCTTACATCGACAGGGCTACTTTCTCTGTCAATTCCATCATTCTATGAACATAGCCCATCTCATTATCGTACCAAATTAACACTTTGAGTTGGGTGCCATTAATCACCATTGTGGATAGCCCATCCACAATACCCGAGCGGCTATCATTGGTATAATCCGCGGACACCAGCGGTAATTCTTCGAAACCTAAAATACCACTCAGTCGAGATTCTGCTGCGATTTTGAATGCAGTATTAACTGCTGCTTTGGTTGTTACAGTTTTCAATTCGAAAACACAGTCGGTGAGTGAGGCATTAGCCAAGGGAACTCTAACCGCCAATCCGTTAATGCAGCCGGCTAACTCGGGAAATATTCGAGTGATCGCGGTTGCCGACCCAGTGCTTGTCGGGATAAGAGAAAGACTACTTGCTCGCGCACGACGCAGATCAACATTATGTTCATCAAGCACGCTTTGGGTATTGGTTAAATCGTGAATAGTCGTGATTGAGGCATGCTTGATGCCAAACTCTTTTAGCAGAACGTCAATGACCGGCGCGAGACAGTTAGTGGTACAGGAAGCGGCACTGACAATTGGCTGATCAGCGTAAAGATGGTCATTGATGCCCATAACCACGTTTAATGTTTCATCTTTCATGGGCGCAGACACTACCACACGGTTGACCCCCTGTTGAAGGTAGGGCGCTAAACTCTCTTGTGATTTGAACTTTCCCGTACAGTCTATGACTAAGTCTACATTGGCTTCAGACCATGCCGGATTTTCAAGTTCCCAATTTTGGGAATAGCTGACAGTCGATCCATCGATAATAAGCGATTTTTCTGAGTCACAAATGGAAATATTCCGGCCCCAGGTACCATGTATAGAGTCAAACTTTATTAGATGCGCTGCACTCTCTAGATTCCCAGCAATTTCGTTAACATGAACCACCTGTATAAGGTCAGAATCCCATGCGACGCGCATTGCAAGGCGGCCAATTCGACCAAACCCATTAATCCCTACTCTTATCGCCATGGTTAACTCCAAATCTAAGACATTATTCCTAATAAATATTACATTATGATGACTACCGATTGGCCAATTAAATACTTAACATATCAGTACATTTTTTGGCTCATAAAAAAAGCCACATGAGGTGGCTTTAAGACGATAATCACTAAAATTACTTAGTGATTATGACCGTCGGGACCATGAACATGACCATGATCTAGCTCTTCTTGCGTCGCATCACGAACATCTGTCACCGACACGTCAAAGTTCAGGTTCTTTCCTGCTAAAGGATGGTTACCATCTACAGTGACGTATTCTTCTGTGACTGCGGTCACGGTTACAGGAACGCTTTGGCCATTACCTGTTTGGGCTTCAAATTGCATACCTACCTGAATATCATCGACGCCCTGAAATGATTCGCGCGGGACTTCTTGGATAAGCTCAGGCTGAGGTTCCCCATAGCCTTCAGCTGCCGATACGGCAACTGTCATTGAGTCACCAACATTTTTACCTTCAAGTGCATTTTCCAAGCCAGGAACAATGTTTCCTGCACCATGTAAATACGCTAAGGGTTCTCCGCCTGCTGAGCTATCTAATTTTTGGCCATCATCATCAGTCAGAGTGTAATGAAAGCTTACCGCGCTATTGTGTTTAATGGTCATGGTTCAGGTCCGATGTTAAAAATTGTCGAGCATTATGCGTTATTCATGCTCAAATATCGAATTCGTTTAGTCTAAAGTAATGTTCTATTACAGACGATCAGGAAAGCTGGCTTCGCGCACCTATTTCTGTCATATTTATGTAATATTACAAGTATTTAATAAGCGAGATATCATGAACACTCAAGTGAGTATTATGCCAAAGTACACCATTTTAATTGTTGACGACGAGGTGTCGATGATACTCAGGTAGGTATGCAATTTGAAGCCCAAGCCGGTGGCACCTTAACCATTAATAGCCGACTGGGAAAGGGAGCACAATTTGATGTCTGGCTCCCCGACCCAAAAGATTAGTCGGGCCGAACTCTCGGCGCGGTCTTATTAGCAAATGCTTCCAACCTTTCATTAGACGCGGGCTGAGTATTAACAATACCGGCCATAACAGATTCTGCATAGGCTGCATCCATCGCCGACATGTTTTGCATGTGACTAATCGCAGAGCAAATAGCAAAATTAGATAAGGCTGGATTTTCCGCCGCCGTGCGGGCAATCGCCATGGCTTTGTCATCACTCGAACCGTCAACAAGATACTGACACAAGCCGACTTGGAAGGCTTCTTCTTGCTTATAAACCCTGCCGGTTAGCATCATATCGATCATACGCGCCTTGCCAACAAGGTCGGCAACACGAATAGTTGCACCACCGCCAGTAAATAGACCGCGTTGTCCTTCAGGTAATGCAAAATAGGTACTTTGGTCAGCAACTCGAACATGTGCGGCTGAGGCAAGCTCCAGGCCACCACCGACAACCGCGCCTTTAAGCGCAGCGATTATGGGTACGCCACCATATTCCATCTTATTAAAGGCTTCATGCCAGCGCAGGCAAATATGCATAAACTCTTCAGGACGACGCTGCTCATTATGATGTTCGACAAGGTCTAAACCAGCACAGAAATGGTCACCTTCAGCTCTCAGTACTACCGCTCTGGCACCCAGCCTAGGGAGCTTAGAAAAAACCTCGATCAACTCCTCAATAGTGTCAGCATTTAGGGCATTACGCTTTGCGGGGCGAGATAAAACCACCTGCACAATACCGTCTTCGTCACCGATTAGAGTGAGATTTTCGAGATCAAAGTTATCGAGTTTTTCCAAAATAGTTTCTCCTAAAATACCGTAAGCTTCATAGTGTTAGATTGCATTCTTATTGATGTCCAAGAGGGCGAGAGTATAGTTAATTCAACAGCCCAGTCTAGTGTCATTATGTGGTTCAGTTTAATTCACCACTGCGCGCCAGAGCCCGCAGTTCATATTTTTGAATTTTACCCGTGGCTGTTTTAGGTAGTTCACCAAATATAACTTTTTTCGGACGCTTGAAACCAGCTAAGTTAGCTCTGCAAAATACTTCAATTTCTTGCTCTGTCACTTGGGCGCCTTCAATGAGCTCTAGAAAAGCTAGGGGCACTTCACCCCATTTATCATCTGGCAGAGCCACCACAGCGGCGAGTGATACGGCCTCATGCCTATGCAGCACACCCTCAATTTCTACTGAAGAGATATTTTCACCACCGGAAATAATAATATCTTTTAAGCGGTCTTTAATTTCTGCATAACCCTGTGCATGCATCACCGCTAAATCGCCAGTATGGAACCAACCCTCTTTTAGGGATTCTGCGGTATTATCGGCATCTTTTAAGTAACCTTTCATCACCGTATTACCACGGATTAGTATTTCTCCGATCGTTTGCCCATCGGCAGGAACATCCTCTCGAGATTCCATATCCACAATGCGCATGCCAGCAGTCTGAACCATGGCGGCACCTTGCCGAGCTTTTAGTTTAGCGCTTGCTTCCTCATCGAGGTTATCCCAGTCTGAATTCCAAGTACACATAACGGTATGCCCATAGGTTTCAGTTAACCCATAGACTTGAGTGACATTGAAACCCAATTTTTCTATGCCCTGCAATACTGAAGCTGGCGGTGGCGCCCCTGCGGTCATTAATTCAACAGTATGTGGGCAAGAAAAATCCTTCGCTGCAGGAGAGTTCAGCAGCATACTTAATACAATCGGTGCGCCGCCAAAGTGAGTAATATTCTGCTCTAAAATAGTCGAAAATATTTCCTCTGGCGCAATGGCTCGGGTACAAAATAGGGTGCCCGCCAACGCAGCCATTGTCCATGCATGGCCCCAACCGTTGCAGTGAAACATGGGTACAGTGTACAAATAGTTAGGGTGGCGAGGTAAATCCCAGTCAGTAATAGTTCCCATTGACATTAGATATGAGCCTCGATGATGGTATACCACGCCCTTGGGTCGACCTGATGTCCCCGATGTGTAGCTGAGGCCAATGGCATCCCATTCATTGCTTGGCATATTCCACTGAAACGTGTCAGTGCCAGTTGCTAAAAAGGCTTCATAGTCGGTCGTGCCTACTGCCGCTGGGGCGGTCGCGTTTTGCAAATCTAAAATATCAATGACCAACAAATCGCTGTCGCCATGAATTTTCAGTGCATTTTTTACTTGGGGTGCAAGCTCATAATCCACGATAAATACTTTGGCCTCTCCGTGGCCCAAAATATAGGCGATGGTCTCATCGTCCAGGCGCGTATTAACCGTGTTTAAAACCGCACCAGACATTGGTATGCCAAAGTGAGCTTCTATCATTTCGGGTGTATTTGCCGCCAAAACAGCAACAGTATCGCCTTTGCCGATACCAATCTGGTTAAGTGCTGAGGCGAGCTTTGTGCAGCGCTGATAGAATTCTTGCCACGAATAACTGCGCTCGCCATAAACAACGGCACGACGATCTGGAAACATCAGCGCTGTTCTGGGTAAAAATGAAAGTGGGGTTAATGCTTCATAATTCGCTACGGTAATCGCGAAGGAATCAAACTTGTTATTGGTCATGAGTTACCCCTAGTACATCCGACTGGCCCTTATAGACTATTACGCTAAATGGGCTCTTTTTATTAAGGCGCAAATATAGCAAATTAGTTATAGACTAGCGATAATAAACACATGATTTTACGCACAATATTTGTATGACGAAAGTCGGTAGTTGCGGGATAAAGGATAAAAAAAAGGGCGCAAAAGCGCCCTTAGAAAGAAGCTTTAGACTAAAATTTGTGCTCCATACCAATGCCTATGGCACTGAAGTCATCATCACTTGAGCCAACTTTAGAGTCTGTATTGTCTGTGTAGAAAGCAAATAGCTTGGTGTTCTTAGCTAACTTATAATCAGCGCCCAAAGACAGAGTCTGTTCCTCATCGCCATCGACATCATCTTCGATGGCACCGTATTGTGCTTTTAGCGTTATATTTTTATCTAGCGTGTAGGCTGCGCTAGCAAAATAGCCAGACTCATCTTTGGTGCCTAGATTGTCTTCATTTTGTTGGTACATTACACCCAGTTTAAGTGCATCTATTTGATATTGCCCTACAAGGCGAATCAGGTCTTGCTTGTCGATATCTTGATCACCAGAAATAGCCAGATACATCTTATCTTTGGAATAACTAATGGAGTAGGACATGCCATCGTTTAAGCTAGTATCGTTTTGCCCGTCCTGATCCACATCCTCACCCTCTGCTGGAATCATCGCCACAGAGGCCGTAAAACCATTAATGGTAGGAGAGTTGTAGCCGATCACATTTGAAAGTCGGTTTTCACCTTCAAAGGTATTCTTCATATCGCCTTCAAGATCATTAAATAAATCAATTTTTTTCTGAGACAATTTCGTTGGAGTGTCATGCTTGCCGGCCCATACCATGCCAAAACCACCTTTGATACCCGCGAATGTGTTGCGCTGCTTAAAGGTTTGCCCTTTGCAGTCGCCGCTATCAATACACACCTCGTATTCGGCTTGATAAACAATTTCTAGACCCTGATAAATCTCAGTTTTCCCTTTTATTCCCAGACGTGAGGCGTTGCTATTTAGCGCCCATTCGTCATATGTACCGAAATCTTGGCTGACCACTGAGAGATTGGCTTTACCGTATACTTTGCCATCAATAGGCCCGCTAGCAAACCCAAAAGGCGTTACTACAAAGATGGCTAATGTTAATAGAGATTTTTTCATACTTGTATCCTAACTTACTAATGTTGTTACTCTGGCAAAACAAAATCTTCAAGACAACGTTGGACCTGAGTTTGATTATGAACCACTTCTGGGTGATCGCAATAACTAGCGACTAACTAGGCAGTTGCACTGGGTCGTTGGGACACTTGTTGGTACCAGCGGGCTAGGTGCTTGTGATCCTCGGGAATTTTCTTTTTCACCCATTTGGCGAAATCAACAAATACCAAGATGCTAATGTCGGCTACCGAAAAGTAGTCATTGACCATGTATTGGCTAGATTCAAAATGTGAATCTAGATCTGAGAAATAATTATCAATTCGCTGCAAGCCACGTTCAGCTAAAGCCGGAATTTGAGGATAGTTATGAGGCCCAGGCATGGCTCTATTTTTCATTCCTGGCACAGCGTTTCTGAGGGCTTCGGCACCGGCCATAAAGCCATTCATCATAGCTTGATTATTAGCAGATTCCACTAGAGCACGCTCTAGTGGTGTTCGCCCATGCAGCGGATTCTCTGGGTAGAGTTCTTCTAAATAGCGACAGATGGCATTAACTTGGCTGATGGTTGTACCATCATCTAATTGCAGTAGTGGCACTTCCGATAGAGGATTGATCGCCTTGTAGGCCTCAGAAAATTGTTCGCCAGAGGACAGATCAACTTGTAATGTTTCAATCTCAATGCCCTTTTCCGCCATAAACACCCTAACCCTGCGCGGGCTGGGCGCCGTTGCGCAATCATAAAGTTTCATCTGAGTTGGCCTAT